>CALVLR010000001.1 GCA_944340685.1 uncultured Clostridia bacterium
AATTATATTCTGAACGCCTTCGCCGCAATCGGGGTGAGCGGAGAGGAGAAGGTGAAGGTGGGCATTGTCGGCGAGATCTACGTCAAGTATTCGCCGCTCGGCAACTCGCACCTCGAGGACTTTCTGCTCTCCGAGGGCTGCGAGCCCGTCGTGCCCGCGCTCATGGACTTTATTCTGTACTGCGTCATCAATACCGTCAACGACGCGAAGTTCTACGGGCAGAAGCGGCTCACGGCGGTCGCATTCAGGATCGTCTACAAGTGGCTGTACGGCAAGCAGAAAAAGATCATCCGCCTCATGAAAAAGCAGGGCAGGTTCGAGCCGCTGCACGACTTTGAACATCTCAGAAGGTGCGCAGATAAGGTCATCAACCAGGGCGTGAAGATGGGCGAGGGCTGGCTCATTCCCGCCGAGATGGCGGCGCTCGCCGAAACGGGCACCGACAACATCGTCTGCGCGCAGCCCTTCGGGTGTCTGCCCAACCACATTGCGGGCAAGGGCGCCGTGCGCGCCTTAAAAATGCTGTACGAGCACGAAAACATTGTTCCCGTCGACTACGATCCTTCGGCAACGCGGGTCAACCAGGAGAACCGCATCAAGCTTATGCTCGCCACCGCGCGGGAAAATCTGAAGGCAAAACAAAATCATACGGAAAAATAGCGATCGGATATTCTTTTTTCTATGCAGAAAACAAAAAAACAGGAGTGCCTCGGGCAAACGCCCGAGGCACTCCTGTTTTATGCGTTTTATACGGATTTCTTTTCTTTTTCGGAAGCCTCTTTCTCGGCCTTTTCGTCATCCTCGTCAGATTTTTTCTTTTTTGCCTTTTTGGCGGTTTCTTCTTCGTCTTCCGCCTGCGGTTTCGGCTTTTTGGTGATGCGCATTTGCTCGATCCTGTGTTCGGCGACGCGCAGGATCTCCACCTTCACATAGTCGTTCTCCGTTTCGGCAGTTTCGCCGTCGTCGGGGACCTCGCCGAGCATCTTGCAGACATATCCGCCGAACGTTTCGTAGTCGTCGTCCTCATCCTCGGGAAATTTGAGATCCATAGCTTCCACAACTTCGTCGAAGGGCGCAAGCCCGTTGACTTCCCATGTGTCTTCGCCGGTTTGTCTGATCTCGTATTCGAGCTGTTCGCCCTTCTCGTTGAGGTCGCCCACCAGAAGTTCGATGAGGTCATGCAGCGTGATGATGCCGTTGATGCCGCCGTATTCGTCGAGCACGATGGCAAAGTACTCGCGCGTCGTCTTCATCCGGTAAAAGAGATCGTCCGCCTGCATGGTCTCGGAAATAAACACAGGGGGGAGGATCGCCTCTTTTCTGACGTTTTCGCGCGACTTATCGTCGAGACGGAAATAGATCTTGGTATTGAGAATCCCCGTTACGTCGTCCGTATCCTTGCCGCAGACGGGATAGTAGGTGTGGTAACTCTTTTTGATGATCTCCTCCCACACAGACGGATCGTCGCGCTCGAAGAGAAAGTCTACGTCTTTTCGGTGCGTGCAGACTTCGCCCACGTCGTTTTCTTTAAAGTCGAAAATGTTCTGAATAAATTCGTTCTCTTTCTCGTCGATAGAGCCTTTTTCGCTGCCCGCTTCCGCCATGAGCATGATCTCTTCTTCCGTGACTTCCTCTCCTTCGTCTTCGGGCTTGATGCCGAAGAGACGGAGGATCCCGTTGGAAGTGACCGTCAGAAGCCAGACGAGCGGCATGAACGCATACGAGACGAACGCGAGGATCCCCGACAGCCCGCAGGCAAGCTTTTCCGCGTTGCGCATGGCGATGCGTTTGGGGACCAATTCGCCGAACACGATGCTGAAAAAGGAAAGGATCAGCGTGATGAAGATGAGGCAGAGCGTTTCGATGACGCCGATATTGATCGTCCAGCCCGCGTCGTAGAGCGCCTGGGCAAGCGGCTCTGCAAAGTTATCCGCTGCGAACGCGCTCCCGAGCAGGGAAGCGAGTGTGATCGCGACCTGAATGGTGGAAAGAAAACGCGAGGGCATCTCCGTCAGTTTGATGATGCGTTTTGCGCGTTTGTTGCCGTCTTCGGCAAGTTTTTCCATCTTGGTCCTGTTGACCGAAATGACCGCGATCTCCGCGCTCGCAAATACTGCGTTGAGCGCGATGAGCACGATCTGCAAAATAAGTGCTATGGCTATTTCGCCGCCGTTCATAATTCATTCAGCATGCTGCGCCGCAGCGCATTCCGTGGAATCGAAAAAATTGGTCTTGGTCTTCGATTTTTTCAATGCAAAAAAACATAACCCGTTCCCGCTTTCCGCGCAGGACAAGTTATGTTCCCAAAAGTCATATGAAGTTCCGCGATCGTCGCGGCACGCTGCTTTCGCTGCCGTCCACTATGCTGAGTTCCTCCTATACCGTTATCATATCACGGCGCCGATCGTCTTGTCAAGCGTTCTCGGCAAAATATTTTTTTGCCCTTTTGCAGCGCTCCGCTCCGAAGCATTTTCAGGAATATTCGGTCAAGGGACGCGCATACTGAAAGGAGGAGGTGCATATGAAAGAAAAAAAGACGCCCTACGCCCACAATCCGCAATATTGCATGATCCGTCCGGAACAGGATCAAGAGGCGGATGAAGATATTGTTTCCACGGGACAAAGTTAAACGATTTAAAAAAAGCAGAAAAAATATCCGAAATATTTTGCAAGACTACTATTTTGTTTTTATATTTATAAAAAATTGTCGTATTTTGTCGAAAGGGGTCGGGAATTTTCGCAAAATGTTTGACAGCGCATATAAAATCGGATATAATAAAACATATCTGAAAGCGCGGACAAGCGCTTGGTTACGTCAGCATTCAAGGAGGCAGCTATGGAAGAAGAGAGCGGGATCACCTTTGGGGAGATCTGCCATCTGATCAAAAAACGCATCTGGTGGATCCTGGGCATTTCCGTGATCGTGGCACTCATTGCGGCGCTTGCCGTAGGGCTGGTGCTCAATCGCGGCAAAAATGGTTATTCCCTCACGTTTATTATCGATTTTCCCGGAGTAGAGGAGGGGCAGTATCCCGACGGAACTTCGTTCAACTACGAATCGGTCGTCTATTCCGATCAGCTGGAAGCCGTAAAAAGCGCAGGGACGGAGGAGGACCCGAACGCATTTTCCAACGTCGACACGGCTGCAATGGCTTCTCGGGGAGCGATCTCCATTGTCGCGGATACGCGTACAACAACCGATTCCTCGACTTCCGAACTGACGGGTTCTTATACGATCACGGTGTCGAGCGCCTATTTTACCGATGCCGATCAGGCTTCCGCTTTCCTTCGGGCTTTGGCGGAGCGCACGATCGAGACGGTCAACGAGAAGGCTGCGGGAATGGATTTCCGCATGGACGTCTCCACCGAGGGCGAGGCGACTACGTACAGCATTGCGGGGTACGATTCCGCCCAGACCTATGCAAACAAGCTCAGCATCCTGAGCAGCCAGAATTCTTACCTGCTTTCTCAGTACGACCGCCTCATCTCCAACGGGTTGTATACAAGTTTCCAATATGAAGGAAAATCCATGCAGACGCTGCGTGCGGAGGCGGAGGCTTCCGTCTCCACGGAGCTTTCGCGCCTGCAGACGGAACTCAACACCTATCAGTATGTGCTGAACGATTCCGACGCGCTCACGTCGATCGCAAATTATGTCGACCGGCTGCAGGAAAACACGAGCAAGATCGCCGATCTGCAGGAGCAGTACCAGAGAGATCTGCAGACGATCAGCGATACGCTTTCGAACAGTCAGCTGCAGGTGATCATCAGCGCGCTGGAAGGATATACAAACGACATCCGTTCGCTGACGGTAGCGAATACCGAACTGCGCCGCGACATCGAAAAATTGTGTGCATCGATCGGGTATACGTTTAACGAAGAAGATTATTCTTATGTACCGAACGCGTCCGTGGAGGTTACGGACAAAACGCAGTTCGAAACCGATCTGCAGGCGCTCTACAAGGTCGTTCGTGTCAACAGCATCACGGCGAAAAACGCCATCGTTGCGCTGTATGAGAGCGAGTCTGAGATCGTATTCCGCCAGACGGACGTGACGGTCATCGACAACAGCACGAGCGTACCGCTCATTGCGGTTGCGGGGTTTGTGATCGCGTTCCTGGTGATGAGCATCATCTTCTGCGCGGCGGACTATCCCGCATACAAAAAGCAGCGCGATGCAAAGCGTGCGGAGGCCGCGGCGAAACCGGACGAGGCGCTCGCCGAGGCGGCTGCCGCAGAAGACGGAAAGGACGGAAATTCCTGATCGGGATTGTTATGAGCAAATAAAGAGCGCGCCCGCTGCATTTTGCAGCGGGCGCGCTCTTTGGGTCAGGGAATGCGATGCGGGTTTGTTTTATGAAATGTCCCCGCGGCAGAGCGGGGGAGATGTGCGGCGGTTCGCCCTTCTTTAATAGCGGCAGTCTTCCCCTGAAAAGAAGGGAATGAGAAAGGGTGCAAGTTTTGCGCTGTGTACCACATAGCTTTCGTGCGTCTCGCCTTTTAAAATTTTCAAAGCGGAACGGGGAAGCGCCCGCGCGATCGCGCGGGTGTGGCGTTCGCGCACGAGGTCGCGTTCTCCCGCCGTAACGAGGACGGGGATGCGGACGGAGGCGAGTTCGCGCGGGGCGATGTGCGGCTCTTCCAGCATGAGCTTTAAAAGAGGACTTTTCGTCTCCCTGTATTCGCGGCGCGCACTGCGGAGAAATGCGGCGGTCAGCCCATGCGGGCAAAGGTTCGCTCCGCTCACGGCGATGCGCGAGAGCAGTTCGGGAGAGCGGAGCGCGAGAAGGAGCGCCGTGATCCCGCCGTCGCTGAATCCGTAAACGGCGGGCTGCTCCAAAGAGAGCGCTGCGATCAATTGAGCAATATCTTCCGCCATATCCGCATAGTGAAATGCGGAGACGGGCGCGCTTTTTCCGTGTCCGCGCGTGTCCACCGCATATACCGTAAACCGTTCCGAAAGGGGCGGGATGAGCGCGGAGAAGATCCCGTGCGATTCGCCGTTTCCGTGCAGGAGGATCAGAGGCGCGCCCGTGCCGACCCGTTCGTAAAACAATGTCGTACCGTTGACAGAGAGTTTCATATTTTTTACGATACCATATTCTGTGTGCGAAGTCAATGTCCCCGCAGCGAGAAATTTCAGGAAAGACGTTCGTTTCGTTTGATAAACGGGCATAAATATGGTATAATCTGCCATGGATCATCAAGAAGAAAACGGAGAAGCAGCATGTTACAGGTTACGGGAGTCAGTCTTCAGTACGGCAGCAAAAAACTGTTTGAAGACGTCAATTTAAAATTTACAAAGGGAAACTGCTACGGCATCATCGGTGCGAACGGCGCGGGCAAGTCCACCTTTTTAAAGGTCCTTTCGGGCGAGATCGAGCCGAACAAAGGCGAGGTCACGCTCGATAAGAACGAACGCATGTCTGTGCTTGCGCAGGATCAGAACAAATTCGACGCAGAAACGGTGCTCCGCAGCGTCATGCTCGGGCATAAGCGCCTTGTCGAGATCATGGACGAGAAGGACGCGCTCTATGCGCATGCCGATTTTACGGAAGAGGACGGCGTGCGCGCCTCCGAATTGGAGGCGGAGTTTGCCGAGCTCGGCGGCTGGGAGGCGGAGAGCGAAGCGGAGACGCTCCTGAACGAGCTGGATATTCCTTCCGAATACCACCATATGCGTATGGGCGATCTCGACGCCAAGCAGAAGGTGCGCGTCCTTTTGGCGCAGGCGCTCTTCGGCAATCCCGACGTGCTCCTTCTGGACGAGCCGACCAACAACCTCGACTTAAAGACGGTGCGCTGGCTGGAAAATTATCTTCTGGATTTTGAAAACACCATCATCATCGTCTCGCACAACCGCCACTTCCTCAATAAGGTGTGCACGCACATCTGCGACGTGGATTACGGCAAGATCAACCTCTTTTTGGGGAACTACGATTTCTGGTATCAGACATCGCAGCTTCTGGCGCGCCAGCAGCGCGACGCCAACAAGAAGGCGGAGCAGCGCGCCGCCGAACTCAAAGAGTTTATCGCGCGCTTTGCGGCGAACGCATCCAAGTCCCGCCAGGCAACCTCGCGCAAAAAAGAGCTGGAAAAGCTTACGATCTCCGATTTCAAGCCTTCGCTGAGAAAATATCCCTTCATTGATTTCAAGTTCGAACGCGAGATCGGCAACGATATTCTTGCCGTAGAGGGACTGACCAAAGAGGGCTTTTTCAGAAACGTCTCGTTTACCGTGCAGAAGGGGGACAAGATCGGCATTCTCTGCGATAAGTCCACCTCCGTCACCATGCTTTACGATATTCTGATGGGGAAGGCGGAGCCGGACAGCGGTACGGTAAAATGGGGCAAGACGATCTCCGCTTCCTATTTCCCGCAGAACAACGACGAATATTTTGCCGGCTGTTCGCTCACGCTGGTGCAGTGGCTCTCGCAGTTCTCCAAGGACCACTACGAAGAGTATCTGCGCGGATGGCTGGGGCGCATGCTCTTCTCGGGAGAGGAGGCGCTCAAAGAGGCGAAGGTGCTTTCGGGCGGCGAGAAGGTGCGCTGCATGCTCGCCAAAATGATGCTCGAAGGCGGGAACTTCCTCATCTTCGACGAGCCGACCAACCACCTCGATCTCGAATCCATCACCTCGCTCAACAACGGGCTTACCGCCTTTAAAGGCTGTATGCTGCTCACCTCGCACGATCAGGAGCTGATGAACACCGTCTGCAACCGCATCATCGTGCTCGACGGTACCAAGGCGTACGACAAGAACGTCACGTTTGACGAATATGTTGAAACAATGAATGCATAGTGTAAGGGAGTAATACGAACCCGATCAAAAGCGGAATCTGCACGCTCAAACTTTGTTGAAACCCTTGCCCGTGCCACCGAGCACGCGCTGCGGGCTTCGCCTTGTCTGAGACGCCCATCTTACCGCTTTTGGTTGCTTTGCACCTTTGGCGAGAAGATTTTCGCGTCAGATTTTTGTGAAGATGACGAAGCTATACCGAGGTATTGCAAGGAAGATGAGCAAAAAGATGCCGAAAAGATTCCGCCAAAGGCGTGGTTCGTATTTTTCCCTTACACTATAGTTCTCCGGAATGCCCGCGCAGGCGGGCTTTTTTCGTGCCGAAAAACGTCGGAATTTGTCGCATCGACAATTTTGAACAAAATTCCAATAATTTCGTAAATAATTCTTTGAATTTTGTACAAAAATGACTTTACAAAACCGAATTTGTGTTTTATAATGCGATTACTACGAACATTCGGAGGGATAAAGTGTATGAAAAAGATCCTGATTCTGGAGAGCAACGAGGCGTTTGCGGCAGAACTTGCGGAGCATTTCAGGCGTGCGGGGTACGATGTGTGCGGCGTAACGGGAGATGGCGGCGAAGGCCTGGCGCTGCTTGAAAAATGCGCCCCCGCCGTGGTCGTCACGAGCCTGCTCCTTACCACGCTCGACGGATTTACCGTGATGGAGCGCGCCAAAAAATCGGAGAGCAAGGCGGATTTCATCGTACTCGGGAATTTTACCGACGATAAGATCATCGGCCGCGCCATTGCGCTCGGCGCGCTGTATTACCTTGTCAAGCCTGTTTCGGCAGCGATCGTGGAAGAGCGCGTCGCAGAGGTTTCCGAGGAGATTCCCGCGCCCGTAAGAGAAAAGCTGGAGCGCAAACGCGCAGGTTCCCTTGACGAGCGCATCAGCAATATCTTTATTTCCATCGGGATCCCGCCGCATATCAAGGGGTATAACTATCTCAGAGAAGGGATCAAAATGGCGGTCGCCGACCCGCACGTCATGGGCAATGTGACGAAAGGTCTGTATCCCGTCATCGGCGAAAAGTACGGTACGTCGTCGAGCAAAGTGGAACGCGCCATCCGCCACGCGATCGAAGTTGCATGGAACCGCGGGCGCGTCGACGCGGTGAACGCGATTTTCGGTGCGCGTGTGTATATCGGCACCGAAAAGCCGACGAACAGTGAATTTATTGCGCTCGTCGCGGACAAGCTGATTCTGGAAAACATGGTATAGACGAAATTGCACGTCGGGTGTTCTTCGTGCTTCCGCCGCCCGTCCGCCGCAAAACTGCGGCGGACGGGCGGCTTTTTTGCGGGCAGGGTCTCGTGTGCCGCCCGTGCCGCGGACATGGCGGCGGGGAATGGCGCGTGCGGAGGGAACGGGAGCGTCCGCCGCAGGGAAGGGGCGGGGAGGAAGGTACAAAAAATTGCAAAAAATCCGCTCCAATATCGTTGAAAAATCCGCTTGGAAATGTTATACTATATTATGAATGAAAATCTGAAAGAGCACAGCGCTCCCCGTAGGGGAGCGGTACGGAGGGAATTTTGAACGGAGTCGGCCGCGGAGACAATCAGGACAACAAGGGGAAAAACGCTCTTTTCACACGCGAAACGGTAGGAATGACCCTGCTGCTTTTCAGCGTGATCGTCTTTTTCATCGCCGTTACGGGACCGTATGTGTTCGGCGACATCGGTGTGGCGATCACGTCTTTTTTCGTGGGACTGTGCGGATTTTTCATCTATCCGCTTCTCGTGCTTGCGATCTACGGTTCTCTGATGCTTATTTCCGGCAAAAAACATCCTGCCCGCGGGAAATGGATCATGCAATTCATGCTGCTGTTGGCGGCGGTCTTTTTCATCGTCCATACGGCAACGGCGGAACGGTTTTACGGAGAGGGATACGGGAGCTATCTCGGTGCATGCTGGTCAGCGGCTTCGGAGAGCGTCTCCGGCGGAACGGGCGGCGGCGTACTGTTCGGGCTGATCGCCTATCCTGTCCGCGCCGTTCTTTCGGCGGCGGGGGCGTACGTGCTGTATTCCTTCCTGATCGCCGGCGTCATTTTCTGGATGCTCATGGGAACGCCGCTCAAAAAGCGCATTTTCCGCAGCGGCGCACGCAGACAGGCGCCTTCCAAAGAGGAGGGCGAAGCGCCCGTCTCCTACGACGATATTCCCGTTCCGGACCGTGCGGCAGCGCTTCCTGCGGACGGACGCCCCGCGTATGCGCCGCCCGTTTACGGGCAGACCGCGCAGCAGCCCGCCTATGCGCAGAATACCTATGCGCAGACCGCGCAGCAACCCGCCTATGCGCAGAGTGCGCAGGCTGTGCGGCAGCCCGTCTATCATCAGGCGCCCTCGCCGTATCCGCAGCAGCCGCAGCAATATCCGCAGGCTGCGCCTTCGCAGCAGCCGCGCCCCGCGCAGGGGAGTGCGGAGCCTTCGCGCAGCAGCCGCGATATTCTTTTCCGCGGCGGCGACCCTGCCAGCAGTTATCGGAACAACCTCATCTTTGACCGCGATTCGCGCTTTAACACATATCCGCGCCGTTCCAGCGTTTCTCCCGTGCAGGAGGAGCCTGCCGCGTACAATGCGCAGACGGCGGTGCCCGCCGCCCAGCCGCCGCGTTATTCCGAGCAGTACGCTGCCCGCACCGCGGAGGACCGCCCTGCGATGCCGCGCCGCGTCACGGTAGAGCGTGCGGTTTCCGGTCCGCTCCCCGAGGACGACTTCAATTATCCGCAGTCTCCTTCCTATCGCGCGCCGGCACAGGCGGCGGCAGAGGAGCACGACTATTATTCCAACGATGTTCCCTACGAGGAGACGTTCAGCTCGGAGCCGAACGTCAGCGACTATGAGGTGCCCGCGGAGCCTGCTCCTGCGGCATACGAGGCGCCGTCGGAACCTTCCCGTCCCGTTTACGGGGCTGCGGCTGTACCCGACGCGGGGTACGATGCGCCGCCCGCAGAGCCTCCGGTGCGCCCGAGTTACGGCGTACGGCAGGATGCGGAGGAGCGCGTCTCCCCCGCCGCGGCACAGCGTCCGGAGGCGGAGAACGCGCCTGCTCCCCGCAGCGAGACGGCGCAGGAAACGCCCATGACGCGCGAAGAATACCGCAGCGTGTTCTCCCGTCCGGTGGAGGAGCGCATTCATATCTCCGATACGCCCGCCGCGCCGGAAATTCCGGAAAATACGTTTGCGCGCGACAGGTTTTCGGTACCCGAAGATCCCGACGTTATGTCTTCGCGCGGCAGGTTCGCTGCGCCGGAGCCTCAGGACGACGTCCCCGACGAGCCGCCCGCGGGAAGCCGCGTCTTCGATTCTCCCATGCGCTCCGCCGCCGATCTTCTTGACGACGACGAGCCTGAGATCGACGACGCAGACTACCGCGAAGCGGCGGCTGTGCCGGACATGCCTTCGCGCGGGTTGTCTTCCGGAAGGAGCATGGAGCGCCCGCTGACAGACCGCACCGAGCGTATGCTTGCCGAACGGACGCCGCGCGCCGTTTCCGCGGCGCCTGCCGGAAATGAAGGCGGCGCGGCGCCCGTGCCTCAAAAACATGTGTACAAAGCATATGTGCGGCCCGACCTGCATAATCTCGCAAGCTATCAGGAGACAGCGAGCATCTCGCAGGAGGAGATCGAGCAAAATTCCGCCATCATCGTCGAGACGCTCGGCGGGTTCCGCGTGGACGCGGAAGTCGTCAAAGTGACCGTCGGCTCCGCCGTCACCCGATACGACATCGATATTCCGCGCAACGTCACGGTCAGCGCCGTCATCAAACGCGACGCCGAGATCGCCATGCGCCTGCATGCGCGCGACGGCGTGAACATCTACTCCAATTCCGAGGCGGGCGCGATCTCCATCGAAGTACCCAACTCCCGCCGCGCGACCGTGGGGCTGAAATCGGTCATGCAGTCGGAAGAATACGTCAACGCCAAGCCCAATTCGCTCGTGTTTGCCATCGGGAAAGACGTCGAGGGGCGCAACGTCTGCGGCAATATCGTCAAGATGAAGCACCTTCTGGTTGCCGGCGCCACGGGTTCCGGTAAATCCGTGTGCCTCAACTCCATGCTCATCAGTCTCATCTGCAAATATTCGCCCGAGGAGCTGCGGCTCATCCTCATCGATCCCAAGAAGGTCGAATTTGCCGTGTTCGACGGTCTGCCGCACCTCATGATCAACGAGATCATCGCCGACGCGCAGAAGGCGATCTCGGCGCTCAATTGGGCGATCAAAGAGATGGAGCGCCGTTACAGCCTGTTCGAAAAGAAGACGCGCAGCGGCATCAACGTGCACAATCTCGACGAGTACAATGCGCATCTCACCGAGGACGAAGAGAAACTTGCCAAAATCGTCATCGTGGTGGACGAGCTTGCCGACCTCATGTCGGTCGCCAAGAAAGAGATCGAGGATCGTATCCAGCGGCTCGCGCAGAAGGCGCGCGCGGCGGGCATGCACCTCGTCATCGCCACGCAGCGCCCCTCCGTCGACGTCATCACGGGCGTCATCAAGGGGAATCTTCCCACCCGTCTTGCCTTCCGCGTCATTCAGGAAGTCGACTCGCGCACCATTCTCGATGAATCGGGCGCGCAGAAGCTCCTCGGCAACGGCGATATGCTCTATCGCACCGAGGGCATGTATAACTGCCTGCGCGTACAGGGCGCGTTCGTCGGCTCGGAGGAAGTGCAGAAGATCGTACAGGACATCAAAGCGAACAACGAGGCTTACTTCGATGAATCGGTCGCCGATTTCATCAACCGCGAAGAGAGCGGCGGCATGGGCGGCGGGATAGGCGACGACGCAGACGACGGCGCGGTCGATCCGCAGTACATCAAGGCGCTTGCCATCGTCGTCAAACTCGGGCAGGCGTCCATCTCGCTCATTCAGCGCAAGTGCTCGGTGGGATACAACCACGCGGGCAAGATCATCGAATGGATGGAACTCATGGGCTACATTTCGGCGTTCGACGGCAAGGCGAAGGCGCGCACGGTGCTCCTTTCCAAAGAGGATTTTGAAGCGAAATACGGAGATCTGGACTGATGAAAAAGACCTTCGGCATGATCAGCCTCGGGTGCGACAAAAACCGTGTAGACGGCGAGCGCATTCTCGGAGAGATCAGACGCCACGGCTGCGAAATCACGGACGACATCGAAAAGGCGCAGGTGCTCGTCGTGAACACCTGCGCCTTTCTGAACGCTTCGAGAAAAGAGGCGATCGAGGCGGTCATCGAGGGGAACGCATACCGCAGCGGCGTTTTGGAGAAGATCGTGGTAACGGGGTGCCTCCCCGAAAAATACATCGGCGAGCTGTTTCCCGCGCTCACGGAGGGGGACGTCTTTTTGGGCGTATCCGATTGCTCCGAGCTGTTCCCCGCCTTGGAGCGCGCCTATGCGGGCGAGCGCGTCAACGCCGTCCACACGGGAAAAGAGGGGGGCGAGCGCGTGATCACCACGCCGCCGCATCTCAAATATCTGAAAATTGCGGACGGCTGCTTCAACCACTGCACCTACTGTCTGATTCCTAAGATCAGGGGGAAGTACCGCTCCTATCCCATGCAGGAACTCGTCGACGAGGCGAGGAGCCTCGGCGAGACGCAGGAGCTTGTGCTCGTCGCGCAGGATACCACCCGCTACGGCGAGGACGCAGGCAAAAATCAATTTGTAGAACTTCTGAAAAAACTTTCCGAACTTGACAACATCTGTCATATTCGTCTGCTATACTGTTATCCGGAAGTGGTCACGGACGCGCTTATTGCAGAGGTTCGGGACAATCCCAAAATTTTAAAATATCTCGACATTCCGCTGCAGCACAGCGAGGACCGTATCCTGAAGCTGATGGGGCGGCGGGGGAGCCGCGCGGAATATCTCGCATTGCTTGCAAAGCTCCGCCGCGAGATCCCTGCGATCGCCGTGCGTACCACCTTTATTGCGGGCTTTCCCTCCGAGACGGAGGAGGAGCACGAGGGGCTGAAACGCTTTCTCGAAGAGGCGAGGTTTGAAAACTGCGGCTTTTTCGCCTATTCGCGCGAGCCGGATACGCCTGCCTACAAGCTCAAAGGGCAGATCCCCGCCCGCGTGAAGGAGAAGCGTGTGCGCGCGCTCTACCGTGTGCAGCGGGAGATCTCCGCCGCGCGCATGCAGGGTTTCGTCGGGAAACGCATCGAAGTTTTGTGCGACGGCATCGACTATGAAAAATCGTGTTTTGTCGGCAGGGCGCCCTTCCAGGCGTACGAGATCGACGGCTGCGTGTACTTTACGGCGCCGCACGCGGAGACGGGAAAGCGTTACGAAGTGACGGTCCAAAAGGCAGACGCCTACGATTTATACGGAACCGTCAAGGAGAATATACTATGAATTTACCCAATAAGATCACGCTGACGCGCATCTTTATGATCCCCGTATTCGTCCTCTTTTTCTATCTGGACGTGATGAACGGGTGGAACTATCTCGTTGCCGCCATCGTCTTTGTGCTCGCGGCGGCGACGGACGCGCTCGACGGGCATATCGCCCGCTCGAGAGGACTTGTCACCAATCTCGGCAAGTTCCTCGACCCCATTGCCGACAAGGTGCTCGTTTCCACGGCGTTTATTCTGCTTTTAACGCGCGGCTGGGTTTTTGAAGTGGACTTCTTCGAGGGCTGGGGGCTGATCGTCGCGGGTATCTGCGTGGCGGTCATTCTCGCGCGCGAACTCATCGTGAGCGGCTTCCGCATGATTGCCGCGGGGCGCGGGATCGTCCTTGCAGCGGACAAGCTCGGCAAGATCAAGACGGTCTTTCAGGACCTCTCCATCGCGCTCGTGCTTGCGGGAATGGCATTCGTCGGTTCGCGGGCGGGGGAAATCGTCGTCGCCGTCGGTATTTTCTGTTTCTTCGTCTGCACGCTGCTCACCGTCGTTTCGGGCGTAAACTATATCGTCAGGAATAAACAGGTTCTCTCGGAGGAGGCGCAGGCGTGAAATACGCGGGCATCGTACTGCGCAACAACAAGAATATTCTCGCTTCCGTCGACTATGCGCCCGTCTTCGACGCGCTGCTCGCGGGCGGCGTCTTTCTCGATGAGATCGTCCTTTTGCCCTACGATGCGCCCAGCAAGGTCTCGGCGGCGCTTCTGCGCCTCTCCACCGAGTGCGACGGTGTTTTTCTCGTGTGTGCGCGGGTGCTCCTGCCCTCCGCGAAAGATGCGATCTCGCTCGCAGCCGAGGCGGAGTTTTCAGAGGAATATCTGCTGGATACGGAGGACTGCCTCTTTACGGCTTTGCCCGAGGGGGTGCGCGGCGCGGAGATCGTGAAATCGGAAATTGTTCCGCGCGTCGATAAGCGCCGCCGCCGCAGCGATGCGCGCGTCGTTCTCCGCGCCGTCTCCGCGCCGCAGGAAAAACTGCGCGAAGTTCTCAAAGAGGCGGATGCGGCGGGGCAGGGACGGCTTTCGGTGCATGCCGCCGAGGAGTACGGCTGTACGCGCGTCGAGGTGATATACGACCAGGAGACCCCCAAGATGATCGCGGACGAGGTCGTGCGCATTCTTGCAGACGGGCTGAAAGAATACCTCTATGCGATGGAGGACGTCTCGCTTGCCGAGCGCTTTGTCTCGGCGCTCAAACTGCACAAACTGCATGTATCCACGGCGGAGTCCTTCACGGCGGGCGGCGTCGGGCGGGAGATCGCCCGCGTGCCCGGCGCGAGCGCCGTCTTCTACGAGGGAATCAACGCATACGACAACAAGGCAAAGCACGAGCGCCTCGGCGTGAGCGACTTCACGCTGATGGGAAAGGGCGCGGTGTCCGATCAGACCGCGTACGAAATGGCGGCAGGGCTTCTCAAACAGGGGCACTGCGACGTAGCGATCGCCACCACAGGCATTGCCGGCCCCGACGCGGACGGTACGAACAAGCCCGTAGGGCTGTGTTATATTGCCGTCGGCACGCGCGAGAAGGTGCGTGTGTTCCGCTTTCAGCTCGCGGGCGACCGCGAAACGGTCACGCGGACGGCGATCAATCTGGCGCTCTTTCTCGCATATAAAGAGATCGCATAAGAGCGCCGCATGGCGTGCGCAACGCGGCGAACTGCGGTTTATTTCGGAAAAAAGTCAAGGAGAAGATATATGAACGAAGAAAAACTCAAAGCGCTGAACGCCGTTCTTGCCCAGATCGAAAAGACGTACGGCAAGGGCGCGATCATGAAACTCGGCGAGGCGGCGGGAAATACCGATATCGAAGTCATTCCCACGGGGTGCCTTTCGCTCGATCTCGCGCTCGGCATCGGCGGGCTTCCCCGCGGCAGGATGGTGGAGATCTACGGTCCTGAATCCTCGGGCAAGACGACGGTCGCTCTGCACGCCGTGGCAGAGGCTCAGAAAATGGGCGGCGTTGCCGCGTTTGTCGACGCAGAGCATGCGCTCGATCCCGTGTATGCGAAAAAAACTCGGGGTCAATCTCGATGAACTCTACGTTTCCCAGCCCGATACGGGCGAGCAGGCGCTCGACATTGTGGATGCGCTTGTGCGCTCTTCGGCGGTGGATATTATCGTTGTCGACTCGGTCGCGGCGCTCACGCCGAAGGCGGAGATCGAGGGGGATATGGGCGACAGCCACGTCGGGCTTCAGGCGCGTCTCATGAGCCAGGCGCTCAGAAAGCTCACCGCGATCGTCAACAAGAGCAAGACGTGCGTCGTCTTTATCAACCAGCTCCGCGAAAAGGTGGGCGTCATGTTCGGCAACCCCGAGGTCACCCCCGGCGGCAAGGCGCTCAAATTTTATGCCTCTATCCGCATCGACGTACGCAAGACGGATATTTTAAAGGATACCGACGGCGCGGCGGGCAACCGCACGCGGGCAAAGGTCGTCAAGAACAAGCTTGCCCCGCCCTTCCGTCAGGCGGAGTTCGACATCATGTACGGCGAGGGCGTTTCGCAGGAGGGCTGCATCATCGATCTCGGCGTACAGTACGATGTGATCAAAAAGAGCGGCGCATGGTTCAGCTACAACGATAACAAAGTCGCAAACGGCCGCGAGAAGATGCGCCAGTTCCTCAAGGATAATCCCGAACTTGCGAAGGAGATCGAGGAGAAGATCCGCGCCGCGGCAAAGGGCGCGCCCGTTGAAGAGATCGCGGGCGGCGAAGAGACGCCGGCATGAAGTACGGTTTTTTACGGGCGGCGGCGGCAAGCCCCGCATTAAAGGTCGCCGATCCCGTCTACAACGCCGCGCGCATCATCGAGGTCATCGAGGCGCAGGCGCAAAAGGGAACGGAGCTTCTCGTCTTTCCCGAGCTTTCTCTGAGCGGTTACACCTGCGGCGATCTGTTCTTACAGAAGACGCTTACCGACGGCTGTCTTGCCGCGCTCCTTACCGTCGCCAAGGCGACGGAAGGGAAGAAGATGCTCGTCTTTGCGGGACTGCCCGTCGTATTTGCGGGAAAACTCTATAACTGCGCGGCGGCACTCTCGGGCGGCGAAGTCAGGGGGATCGTGCCCAAGACGAATCTTCCCAACTATGCAGAGTTTTACGAACAGCGCCACTTTTCGCCCGCGCCGAAGGGGCATCATCTCATCACGCTCGCGCCGGACGTGTTCGCAAATTTCTCCGCTGATATTCTGTTCCGCGACAGTGCGCACCCCGAAGTGTGCGTCGCTGCGGAGATCTGCGAGGACCTCTGGGTGAGCGACGCGCCCTCCGTGCGCCATGCCGGAGCGGGGGCGACGGTCATCGTCAATCTCTCGGCGAGCAACGAGATCATCGGAAAGCGGGAGTACCGCAAGACGATCGTCTCAGCGCAGTCGGGCAAGTGCGTCTGTGCCTATGTGTATGCGGACGCAGGCATGGGCGAGTCCACCTCGGACATGGTCTTTTCGGGCAATCATCTCATTTATGAAAACGGCACGCTCCTTGCAGAGTCGGTCCCGTTTTCGGGAGAAGTGTGCGAGGCGGAAGTCGATGTGGAATATCTCGCGGGCGAACGCAAACGCATGAACACGGTACGCTCGTTCCCGACGGCCGAAGCTGAGGAGGGAAGGTATCACATCGAACATGTTGACTTCCCGACGGACGCGCTGCCCGCGCTGCGCACCCTTTCGCCGACGCCCTTCGTCCCCGTAGAGGAAGGGGCGCGGGGGGAACGCGCCGAGCTGATCCTGAATATGCAGGCGCATGCGCTTGCCAAGCGGCTCGCGCACACGCATGCCGCGTCGGCGGTCATCGGCATCTCGGGCGGGCTGGATTCCACGCTTGCGCTCCTCGTCACGGCGCGCGCCTTCGACCTGCTTGGAAAAGACCGCAAGGGCATTTTTGCCTATACCATGCCCGGATTCGGCACCACGGGCAAGACGAAGGGGAACTCTCTCGCGCTCATGGAGGCGATGGGGGTCACGGCAAAGACCGTGCCCATTTCCGAGGCCGTTTTAAAGCACTTCGAAGACATCGGACACGACCCGAAGGTGCTCAATGCGGCGTACGAGAACGCGCAGGCGCGCTACCGTACGATGATCCTGATGGACGTCGCCAACGAGAAGGGCGGGCTTGTCGTCGGTACGGGCGACCTTTCCGAGCTGGCGCTCGGCTGGTGTACCTACAACGGCGATCATATGAGCATGTATGCCGTCAACTGCGGCGTACCTAAGACGCTCGTCAAGCACCTCGTCCGCGCGGAGGCAAGGCGCCTCGGCGGAGAGACGGAGCGCATTCTGGAGGATATTCTTGCCACGGAGATCTCGCCCGAACTCCTGCCGCCCGACGAATCGGGCAACATTGCGCAGAAGACGGAGGACATCGTGGGTCCCTATGAGCTGCATGATTTCTATCTTTTCCATTTTCTGCGCCGCGGCGCGTCGCCCGCCAAAACGCTGTTTCTTGCCGGAAAGGCGTTTGCGGGGAAGTACGACCGCGCCACGCTCAAAAAATGGCTTTTGAACTTTTACCGCCGCTTTTTCTCGCAGCAGTTCAAGCGCAACTGCGTGCCGGACGGCGTGAAAGTCGGCTCTGTGTCGCTCTCGCCCCGCGGCGATTGGCGCATGCCCTCGGACGCCTCAGCGGCGCTTTGGCTCACCGAGGCGGAAAAACTTTAAAAAACAGATTATTCCGGAGGTTACTATGAGCTTTTCAAAAGACTTTGTATGGGGCGTGGCGACTGCCGCCTATCAGATCGAGGGCGCGGCGCATGAAGGCGACAAGGGGCTGAACGGCTGGGACGTCGGCTGCGCGACGCCCGGGCGCGTGTTCGAGGGGCACTCGGGCGACGTCGGGTGCGATCATTTCCACCACATGAAGGAGGATGTCGCGCTCATGCAGCGCATGGGCGTAAAGAATTATCGCTTCTCGCTCAACTGGGCGCGCATTCTGCCGCAGGGCGTCGGCGAAGTTTCTGCTTCGGGCGCGCAGTTTTATATCGATCTTTTAAAAGAGCTGCGCCGCGCGGGGATCACGCCCTGGATGACCCTCTTCCATTGGGATTATCCCTATGAACTGCAAAAGCGCGGCGGCTGGCTGAATCCCGAAAGCCCCGTCTGGTTCGAAAATTACTGCCGCGTCTGCGCAGAGCTGTTCGGCGATTATGCAGATCATTTTATTCTCATCAACGAGCCGCAGTGCTTTATCGAGATCGGCCACTTCCAGGGCGGGCATGCGCCCTTCTTAAAGCTCTCCCGCGCGGAAGTTCTGCAATGCGCGCACAATGTGCTTCTCGGGTTTGCCAAGGGAGAGAAGGCCGTCCGCGCGACGTGCCGGCGGCCCGTAAAAATCGGCTTTGCGCAGGCGTTCGGTCCCGCCATGCCCTATACGGACGCCGATGTGGAGACTGCACGCCGCGATACGTTCGCCTGCCATGGCGACCTGTTTTCGGGCAACTTCTGGGTGGATCCGCTCGTGTTCGGGCACTATCCCGAGGAGTTTTTGCCCTGGATGATCGAAAACGGCTTTACGCCGCCCGACGACGATCTCAAGTGCCGGATCGATTTTTACGGCGTGAATACCTACACGGGCAGGTATGTCACGACGGGCAGCCGCGGCGAGGCGGTGTACGTTACGCCGAAGCCTTCCGTCCCCAAAACGGATATGCGGTGGGACGTCTTTCCCGACAGCCTCTATTGGGGCGCCAAGTTCTTATACGAGCGCTATCATATTCCCGTGATCTATACGGAAAACGGCGTCGCGCTCACCGAGTGGAAGACGCTGGAAGGCACGATCAACGACGATTGCCGCATCGATTTTGTCAAACGTTATCTCCGCGCGCTGCATCGGGCGGCGCAGGAAGCGGAAGTCGCGGGGTATTTCTACTGGTCCTTTATGGATAACTTCGAATGGGCGGAGGGCTTCTCCAAAAAGTTCGGGCTTATCCACATCGACTACGATACGCTCGTCCGCACACCCAAAAAGAGCGCGTTCTGGTACAAGAAGGTGATGGAGACGAACGGGGAGGAGATCTTCCGTTAATTATGCCGCACGCGCCGGTTTGCTGCCGGCATGTATACCGCACGAAAATATCCCGCCCGCACGGCGGGATATTTTGCAGAAAAGAATTTTGTGAAAATCCCGTCAAGCGATTGACATATGACCCGAGATATTGTATAATGAATAGGACAATGTCTTTTTATGCCCGAAATATGGGCAATAGTGATATAGTCAATTTCATCAAAGGGAGGCTGTAATCATGGCACATTTTGGCAGCCTGCTCCTTGCTATGACCGGTCTTGAGATCGGATTGCTCGTCGTCGCGATCGTGCTTGCGTTCGGCGTTGTTGCGGCAATCTTTCTCACGCGGTCCATCCTTACCAAGCGTGCAAAAAAGAAGTCCGAACAAAAACTCGACGAAACGAGCAAGCGCGTAGAGGAGATGCTCTCCGAGGCGCGCGCGGAAGGAAAGCGCATCAAGAAGGAATCCATCTTAGAGGCAAAGGAACAGGAATTAAAGCGCAGAAACGAATTTGAACAGGAGATGAAGGAGAAGCGCGCCGAACAGCAGCGCATCGAAGCCCGTCTCAACAAGCAGGAGGACGCCTTAGAGCGCAAGGAAGCCGAGCTGAACAAAAAGAACGAATCGCTCGACGCGCAGAAAGAGAATCTTTCCAAGAAACTCGAGGAAGTCTCGAAAAAGCAGGAAGTTCTGTCTCATCAGCACGAACTCATGATCCAGGAGCTGGAGCGCGTCGCGCAGCTTACCAAAGACGAGGCGAAAAAGCTCCTGACCGACGAGATCCTCGACGAGACCCGCCGCGACGTAGCCGTTCAGGTGCGCAACCTCGAACAGCAGGCAAAGGACGAAGCGGACCTCAACGCCAAGAATATCATCACGCTTGCCATTCAGCGCTGCGCGGCGGATCATGCGTCCGAAGTGACCGTGTCCGTTGTGCCGCTGCCCAACGACGATATGAAGGCGCGTATCATCGGGCGGGAAGGGCGCAATATCCGTGCGCTTGAAAGCGCTACGGGCATTGAGCTGATCATCGACGATACGCCCGAAGTCGTCATCCTTTCGGGATTCGATCCCGTCCGCCGTGAGATCGCGCGGCTCACGCTCGAACGGCTCATTGCCGACGGGCGCATCCACCCCGCCCGTATCGAGGAGACGGTGGAAAAGGTCACCAAAGAACTCGATCAGCAGATCAAAGCGGCGGGCGAGAACGCGATGTTCGAAGTGGGCATCTTCGGGCTGCATCCCGAGCTGATCAAACTCATCGGAAGGCTCAAATTCCGCACCAGTTACGGTCAGAACGTCTATAAGCACTCCATCGAGGTCGCAAACCTCGCAGGACTTATGGCGCAGGAGTTGGGGCTTGACGTGAACTTTGCAAAGCGCGCGGGTCTTCTGCACGACATCGGCAAGGCGGTCGATCACGAGCAGGAGGGCACGCACATCCAGATCGGTGCGGACCTCGCCAAAAAATACAAGGAAAACGCGATGATCGTCAACGCCATCATGGCGCACCACGGCGACGTTGAACCCAAGACGATCGAGGCGGTCCTCGTGCAGGCGGCAGACGCGATCTCAGGCGCGCGCCCCGGCGCACGCAGGGAGACGGGTTCCAACTACGTCAAGCGCCTTGAAAAGCTCGAAGCGATCGGCGCCGGTTTCCAGGGCGTGGAAAAGTGCTATGCCATTCAGGCAGGCAGAGAGATCCGCGTGATGGTCAAGCCCGAGCAGGTCGACGACGCGAAGGCAATGTTCCTCGCCAAAGATATTGCCAAAAAGATCGAGGCGGAGCTGGAATATCCCGGCCAGATCAAGGTGAACGTCATCCGCGAATTCCGAAGCGTGGAGTATGCGAAATAGTGTTCACGAAATTCTTTTCGAACTGACGCGGAAAATCTTCGTGAAAGGAAAAAAAACCGCGGGTACGGCTTGCGCCTATCCGCGGGTTTGTCTCAACCGCGCCAAGGGAAAGCGCGGTTTCGTATTTTATAGCAAGTTCACGGTTTTTCTGATATATCGAACGCCGCGCGGTAAGGCGCGGCGTTTTTTACAGAACCTCCGCAAGCGGAAGTCCGTCGTTTCAGTTGTTGCAGCAGTTGAAGTTGTTGCAGCAGTTGCATCCCGAGCCGCTCACGCTCCAAAGCGCGTACTGGCGGGCATAGTAGGCGTCCGAGCAGCAGCAGTTTTGCGAATTGCAGGAGCCGAAGCCGCTGCGGGACGTTCCGTTCCCGCCGCAGTTGCAGCCACAGTTACAGCCGCAGCTGTTGG
>CALVLR010000002.1 GCA_944340685.1 uncultured Clostridia bacterium
ACGGGGGAGCGGCACTCGTTCGCCGCTTCCACGATCGCCTGGATCATTTCCATATTGTTGACGTTGAACGCGCCGACGGCGTAACCGCCCGCGTAGGCTTTCTTGAACATTTCGGTCGTAGTAACCAAAGGCATTTGAAACTTCCTCCGATTTGGATTTTTCTCAATTATAAATCTTTTTGAGGCAAAATGCAATAGGTTTGAGAAAAATTTCGTAAGCGAATTTGCATGCGATCTTGCAGCGAAAAGGAGAAATTGAAAAAAATCGTTGACAGCCGCCGAAAAGTGTAGTACAATGATATGCGGAAAAAGGCGCTTGTCCGCGCCCAATAATATGTTTCGGAGGAATAAACCAATGGCAAACGTAAAAGTTGCAATCAACGGATTCGGTCGTATCGGCCGTCTTGCTTTCCGCCAGATGTTCGGCGCGAAGGGCTATGAGATCGTCGCGATCAACGACCTTACCAGCCCCAAGATGCTTGCGCACCTTCTGAAGTACGATTCCGCGCAGGGCAGATATGCGCTCGCAGATACCGTCAGCGCAAACGACGAAGAGGGCACGATCACCGTTGACGGCAAGACTATCAAGATCTACAAGGAGAAAGACGCGGTCAACCTTCCCTGGAAGGAACTCGACGTAGACGTTGTCCTGGAGTGCACGGGTTTCTACACTTCCAAGGCAAAATCGCAGGCGCACATCGACGCAGGCGCGAAGAAGGTCGTTATCTCTGCTCCCGCAGGCAACGATCTGCCTACGGTCGTCTTCTCCGTCAACGAGAAAACGCTCAAACCCACCGATACCATCATTTCGGCGGCTTCCTGCACGACCAACTGCCTTGCTCCCATGGCGGATACGCTCAACAAGTTCGCCAAGATCAAGAAGGGCTACATGACCACGATCCACGCCTACACGGGCGACCAGATGGTGCTCGACGGACCTCACCGCAAGGGCGATTTCCGCCGTGCGCGCGCCGCTGCGGTCAACGTTGTTCCCAACTCCACGGGCGCTGCTAAGGCGATCGGCCTCGTCATCCCCGAACTCAACGGCGTGCTCGACGGCTGCGCACAGCGCGTTCCCGTTCCCACCGGTTCGCTGACCCAGCTCGTTGCGATCTGCGAGGGCGAAGTCAAGGCAGAAGATGTGAATAAGGCGATGAAAGACGCCGCTTCCGCTTCCTTCGGCTACACCGAGGAAGAGATCGTCTCCTCCGATATTATCGGCATCACCTACGGTTCGCTGTTCGACGCAACGCAGACCAAGTGCATGCCCATCGGCGACGGCAGCACGCTTGTCAAGGTCGTCTCCTGGTACGACAACGAGAACTCCTACACGAGCCAGATGGTCCGAACCATCAAGTACTTTGCCGAGCTGAAGTAAATCAGAACAAAAAAAGAGCCGTCCGCACGGGCGGCTCTTTTTGCATGCCTTGCGGGTCGTAAAAGAAGCGAAAAATGCATACAATAGCAGTATGGAATTTCTGAGGGAGATCGCGGGGGCGCTCGGGGCGGACGCCGCGGGCGCGTTCCGCGTACAGTACACCGTGATCGACGGAAAGGGCGGGTATTTTCAGAACGTAAAGCGGCTCGTACAGTTTTCCGAGGAAGCGGTCGTGCTCCGCGGGCGGGAAGGCGCCCTGCGGGTAGAAGGGACGCATCTCTCTCTCGGCAAATATTTTGCGGGCGATCTCGTGATCGCCGGCGACATTGTGCGCGTGGAGCGCCTGGGGTAGGGGCGGTATGTTCGGGAGAGAATTTACGGTGGAAGGGCTGGGCGCGGAACGCGCGGTGGAAAAGCTCGTGCGGGGCGGGGTTCCCGTCCTTTCGGCGCAAAAGCTGCAAAAAAACGCCGTCCGTATCCGCGTGGACGGGAAACACGGCAAAAAAGTTTTTGCAATTTTGCAAGGTTCATGCTATAATATAACAAAGTCGCGCTCCGTCGGATGGGAACGGCTGGCGCATTCCCTTGTAAAGCATGCGGGGCTGCTCGCAGGCATGGCGCTTTTTTTGGGCGCGGTCGCCTTTTTTCAGGGGCGCGTGCTCCGCGTCTCCGTCGTCGGGAGCGGCTCATATTACAGAGCGGAAGTTTTAAGCGTGCTTTCGGAGAGCGGCACGGGATTTTTATCGCCCGTCCCCGCGGAAAGATCTGCGATCACCGCGCGCATTCTTGCGCTGCCGCGGGTGAGTTTCTGTTCGCTCTCGCACGAGGGCGGCGTGCTCACCGTCTGCGTGGAGGTGGAGGACGAAGCCGCTCCGCTCGTCTACGGCGCGCTGTGCTCGCCCGCAAGCGGCGTGGTGGAGGCGCTCACCGTGGTCCGCGGCATTTCCTGCGTCTCCGTCGGCGACGAGGTCGCTTCAGGCGATGCGATCGTGCAGCAGGCGGGGGAAGACGCCGTCATCGCCCGCGTCGCGGTGCGGTATCCCGTCTATACTGAGTATGAAGGCAGCGAGGAGGCGGCGCGCGCGCAGGCCTATCTCGAACACGGCGAGATCGCCGATATACAGACGCAAAAGACTGAGACCGGCTGGCGGATCACGGGCACGGCGCTCGCGGTCGCCGAACGCAATCTCGGCTGAGGAGGAAAAAGTACGGAAAAGATCGTCACGGTAGACGCGGTCACGCTGGACAGGCTCCAGCGGGTGCTCGGCGTTCTGGATGAAAATCTCACGACCATCGCGCGCGAACTCTCGCTCATGACGCGCATCGACGGCACGAAGATCGTTCTGATGGGCGAGGAAGCGGAAGTCGGCGGTGAAGTCGTAAAAAATCTTCTGTCCGTTGTCGACGCGGGCGAGCAGATCGACAGGAGCAGTTTGCTGTATTGCATCTCTCTCGCGCGCGAGGGGGGAGCGGAGGACATCGGAAGCGTCCTCAAAGATGTCGTCGCGTTCACATCGCGCGGGAAGCCCGTCAAGTGCAAGACGGTCGGTCAGCAGAAATATGTGGAAGCGATCCGTTCGAATACGATCACATTCGGGACAGGCCCTGCGGGTACGGGCAAGACGTATCTTGCCGTCACGCTCGCCGTCGCCGCCTATAAGGCAAAGGAAGTGGAGAAGATCATTCTCACCCGCCCCGCGGTGGAAGCGGGCGAGAAGCTCGGGTTCCTTCCCGGGGATCTGCAGACCAAGGTCGATCCCTATCTCCGTCCGCTCTATGACGCTTTGCAGGAACTGTTCGGGCTGGAGACTTACGGCAAGCTCATGGAAAAGGGCGTGATCGAAGTCGCGCCGCTTGCCTATATGCGCGGCAGGACGCTCTCGGGCGCCTTCGTCATCCTCGACGAAGCGCAGAACGCCACGCGGGAACAGATGAAGATGTTCCTGACCCGCCTCGGCGAGGGGAGCAAGATGGTCGTCACGGGCGATCTCACGCAGACCGATCTTCCGGACGGCAAGTCAAGCGGGCTCAAACATGCCGTTTCCGTACTCAGAGGCGTGGAAGATATTGCGATCGTCGCTCTCACCGAGCGCGACGTGGTGCGCCATCCGCTCGTTATGCGCATCGTGCGCGCTTATGAGCGGGAGGAACAGCGGAAAACGAGGGGAGAAAAGAGATGAAGAACGCCGGAGAAGTCAAAAATTCCCGTCTGGTGCGCAGCGCATTCGTCTTTGCTGCGTGCTATATCGTGCTGCTCGTTGTCATTTTTCTCATGATCGTGATCAACGATCCGCACGGCTGGACGGGGTACATCGTCGATCATGTGACGGAGATCCTCACGCTGTGCGTATGCACCTTCCTTTTGTGTTTCATCATCTATTATTACTACTATTTCGAGGATAAGGAATTTCTTTCCAAGGTGAGCAACGTCGTGCTCGTCTTTTCCCTCGTCACGGTATGCGCCGTCGCGTCCTATCTGTTCGGAAGATTCGTCGGCAACATCTACGCCCGTCCCAGCGCGCTTCTGGCGCTTCTGTGCGTGTTCCTGTTCAACCGCAGACAGGCGATCATGCTCAACTTTATCTTCTCCATCCTCATGTTCGTCATCGATACCTATACGAACAATTTCGGGAGCGACGGGGCGACGGCGCAGGTATACTACTCGCTCATGCTCAATTTTGTATGCGGGACGTTCGCCATTTTTGCCGTAGGGAAAAACAAAACGCGCGGCGGACTGCTCCTCACGGGGTGCGTCGTCGCCATTCCGACCGTTGTGATCGTCACGCTTCTGGAGGTGACGGCGATCTACAGCGACTGGATCGAATTTGTCTCCTGTATCGGGTACAGTATTATAGGCTGTCTCGTTTCGGCGGCGCTTGCGCTTGCGCTCATGCCCGTGTTCGAAGCAATTTTCAACCGTCTTACCGTCTTCCGTCTCAGAGAACTGACGAGCACCAACGCGCCCCTTCTGGTGCGGCTCAAACAGGAGGCGCCCGGCACCTTCAACCATTCGCTCATCGTGGCGCAGCTTTCGGAGACGTGCGCCGTCGCCATCGGCGAAAACGCCGAACTTGCACGCGCTGCGGCGTACTATCACGACGTCGGGAAACTCAAACAGCCCGACTGTTTTACGGAGAATCAGGTGGGATACAACGTGCATGACGAGCTGATGCCTGAACTCTCCGCCGACATCATCCGTTCGCATGCCAAAGACGGCTACGAGCTGCTCACTGCCGCCCGTTTCCCCAAGATCATTGCGGATGTGGCGCGCGAACATCACGGTACGCTGCCCATCAAGTATTTCTATAACAAGGCGATGAAGCTCTCGGGCGGGGACGTCAATATTGCCGATTACTCCTATCTCGGTCCCACGCCGCAGAGCAAGATCGCCGCGATCGTCATGATCGCGGACGCCTCGGAGGCGGCGGCGCGCGCTTTGGGCGACCGTTCTCCCGCCGCCGTCGAAAGGGTGGTGCGTTCCATCATCGAAGAGCGCATGGATCTCGATCAGTTTGCTCAGTGCGATATCACCATCCGTGAACTTACCGTCATCAAACAGACGCTCGTCGAGGCGCTCTCCGGCGTGCACCATCACCGCGTCGAATATCCGGCGATCCGCTTTAACCGCGCGCGGCAGGCGGTGCAGGACGAAAAAAAGGAATAACGTATGCAAATTTATTTTGAAAGCGACCTGCCCGAAGAGGGCGTTGCAAAACTTGCCGCGGCGCTGGAAGATATTGCCGCGGGAGACGACCTTTCCGCCGAACTGCTGCTCGTCTCCGAAGAGGAGATCCGCGCGCTCAACGCCCGCGAGCGCGGCGTGGACCGCGTGACCGACGTCCTCAGTTTTCCCTCCATGGACGGCATCAAGGGGAAGCCCGTCCTTGCCGATGAGCACGGCGAATGCATCGACGAGGCGGGGCGCGTCTTTCTGGGCAGCATCGTCATCTGCGAAAAGCGCGCGCGGGAGCAGGCGGCAGAGTACGGCCATTCCGTGGAACGGGAACTTTGGTATCTCGCCGTACACGGCGTGCTGCACTGCCTCGGGTACGACCATGAGACCGAGGAGGAAAAGCGCGAAATGCGCGAAAAAGAAGAAGAGATCATGGCAAGACTGGATTTGAGGAGAGAGGCATGAAGAGCGGAACAGTCGCCGTCATCGGCAAGGCAAACGCGGGAAAAAGCACGCTCGTCAACGTGCTCGTGGGGGAGAAGGTCGCCATCGTCTCGCCCAAGCCGCAGACCACGCGCGACCGCATCATGGGCGTGCTCACGCGCGAGGCGCATCAGATCGTGTTTGTGGATACGCCCGGGATCTACCGCCACCGCAACGCGCTTTCCGATGTGATGATGAAGACGACCAAGGACACCGCGCGCGACGTCGACGCCATTTTGTTCGTGCACGACGGGCACGCGGGGCTGAAAGAGGACGACATCACCCTCATGAAGAGTTACGCCTCGCTCGGCGTCCCCATGATCATCGCCTATACCAAGATCGACATCATGCCCAAAGATAATATCCCCGCCGACGTGAAAGCGCTCTATGAGGCGGGCGTGACGGAGGACGTCTACCCTGTCTCTGCGCGCAAGGGGCAGAATCTGAAAAAGCTGGAAGAGGGCATCGCCGCAATGCTCCCCGAGGGCGAGCGGCTCTTCGGGGACGAGGTCGTCTCCGACCGCAGCGAAAAATTCATGGTCGCAGAACTTCTGCGCGAAAAGATCCTTTTAAAATACGACGAGGAGATCCCGCACGGGGTCGCCGTCGTGGTCAATACCTTTCGTAAACGGGAGGACGGCGTGTGGGAGGTCAGCCTCGACGTCGTCTGTGAAAAACAAAATCATAAGGCGATCCTCATCGGCAAACAGGGCAGAGCGCTCAAAGAGGTGGCTTCCTTTGCCCGCAAAGATATGGAAAAATTTCTCGGCGGAAAGGTGTTCCTCACCGTATACGTCAAGGTGCGCGAGGACTGGCGGGACAGCGCCCGCCTTCTCAAAGAATTCGGCTACGGCGAGGAATAGTCCGCTATTGTTTTTCGCATACTGCATCGGGAGGAAGCTATGCGCGAACAAGAGGGAAAAGACGCCGGCGAACTTGCGTGGGAACTGTTTGAAAAGACGGGAAATCTCACCTATTATATGCTGTATAAACAGCTGAAAAAATGACCGTGGGAGGGCGGCATGGAGAGCAAGGCGGACGCGCTCGTTCTGCGTGCGGCAGATTACGGCGAGTACGACAAGATGGTCACGCTCCTTACGGCGGAGCGCGGAAAGATCGGCGCGGCGCTCAAAGGCGTGCGCAGAAGCGGGGCGAAGCTCAGGTTCGCCGCCCAGCCGTTTTGCTTTGCGGAATTTGTGCTCGCTTCGCGCGGCGGACGCAGCACCGTCACGTCCGCGGCACTGCACGACGGATTTTACGCGCTGCGGGAGGATATGGCAAAATACTACGCGGGTGCGATCGTGCTCTCCGCCTGCGATAAAGTGGCGCTTGAAGAGATGCCGAGCGGCGCGCTTCTGGTCGCTGCCGTCACCGCGCTCGGATCGATCGCGCAGGAGGATCCGCTTGCGCTGCTCCGTTTCCTCCTTTCGGCGCTTGCGTTTGCGGGGTACCCCGTTTCCGCGGGGGAATGTCCCGTCTGCGGGAAGATCCCTTCCGGCAGGATGCGCTTCGATTTTTCAGGGGGAACTTTTCTCTGCGAAGGCTGCTCGGAGGAGGGCGTGCCGGCGAGCGAGAGCACTTATCTCGCCGTTCGCGCCGCGCTCGGCGGCGGAGCGGCAACACCGGACGGCATCGTCCGCGCCCTGCGCCTGACGGGGGCGTATTTCTCCTATCAGATCGGCTCCGAGCTTCCGGAGCTGCCCGAATATCTCCGCCTTTTGCGCGAATAATTTTTGCACGGACTTGACATTCCGTGCTTTTCGTTATATACTGTTATTTATATTGTATTCATTCTACAAAAGAAGGCGAGGTACGCCATGAGAACCAGTCAACCCATCCGTCGCGAGGACGCGCTCGTCCTCGCTCACTATTATGTGCCCGACGCCGTGCAGGCGGCGGCGGATTTCGTGGGCGACAGTTTTGCGCTCGCCCGCAAGGCAAAGGAGAGCGGAAAACCCGTTATCGTCTTTTGCGGCGTCTCCTTTATGGGCGAGAGCGCCAAGATCCTCTGCCCCGAAAAGCAGGTGTTCCTGCCGGCGGCGGACGCGCATTGCGCCATGGCGGATATGGCTTCGGAAGAGGAGATCCGCAGCATGCGCGAGACGGTGCCGGACCTCGCCGTCGTCACCTACATCAACTCTTCCGCGCGCCTGAAAGCGCTCTCGGACGTCATTGTCACCAGTTCCAATGCGGTGAAAGTCGTCTCCCGTCTCAAAGAAAAGAATATCTATTTTATTCCCGATAAAAATCTCGGCGCGCACGTCGCCGCGCAGCTTCCGGAAAAGAAGTTCTATTTCGGCAGCGGATACTGTCCCATTCACAACGCGACCACTGCGGAAGAGGTGCGCGCCGCGCAGGGGGCGCACCCGAACGCGCTCCTTCTGGCGCATCCCGAATGCCCCGAAGCGGTGCGTGCGCTCGCTGCGTACGTCGGTTCCACGGCGGGCATCATCTCCTATGCGGAGAAGAGCCGGGCGGACGAGTTTCTCGTCGGCACGGAGGCAGGCACGCTGTACGAACTGCGCCGCCGCTGTCCCGATAAGAAATTTTACGTCACCCGCAGCACGTTTTTGTGCGAGGATATGAAGAAGATCACGCCCGAGGCGCTCGAATGCGTCTTTGCGGGAGAGGGAACGCCCGTCGAAGTTCCGGAACGCATCGCGGCGAAGGCGCGCATCGCGCTCGACCGCATGCTGGAACTCGGCGCCTGATTTCGGGCGGTTTTGGAGTCGGAAATGGATATGCAAGAATACGATGTGCTCATTGTCGGCGCGGGCGTGGCGGGGCTCAACTGCGCCATGCATCTGCCGGAGGATATGCGCGTGCTCGTCGTTTGCAAGGGCGGGCTGAAAGAGAGCGATTCTTTTCTGGCGCAGGGCGGTATCTGCGTTCTGCGCGACAAGGGGGACTTTCAGGGCTACTTTGAAGATACCATGCGCGCGGGGCATTACGAGAACAACCCCTTCACCGTGCGCTGCATGATCGAAAATTCCCGCAAGACCATCGACGAACTGATCTCCTACGGCGTACGCTTCGCGCGCGACGAAAGGGGAGAGCTGAAATTTACGCGCGAGGGCGCGCACTCCCGTCCGCGCATCCTCTTTCACGCCGACTGCACGGGCAAGGAGATCACCTCGCATCTTCTCCGTGCCGTTCAGAAAAAGAGGAACGTGGAGCTTCGGCCGCATACCACGATGATCGATCTGCTCATCGCCGAGGAGGGCGACGCCTGTCTCGGCGCCGTGCTGACGGAGAACGGCACGGGACGGCTGTACGGCGTGCGCGCGGGCAATACCGTGCTCGCAACGGGCGGCGTGGGCGGGCTTTTCCCGCATTCTACCAATTACAGGATCCTGACGGGCGACGGCGTGGGCGTCTGCCTCGAACATGAGATCGCCGTCGACCATGCCGATTATGTTCAGTTCCACCCTACGACCCTCTATACCAAGGGGCACGGGCGGCGCTTTCTGATTTCCGAATCCGTCCGCGGGGAGGGCGCGCATCTCATCAACCGGGAAGGGCACCGTTTTGTGGACGAACTTCTCCCGCGCGACGTCGTTACCGCCGCCATCCGCGAGGAGATGGAGCGCGAGGGCAGCGAATATGTGCGTCTGGACCTGCGTACCGTAGAGGGCGGCGCGGAGACGTTGAAGAATCATTTCCCCGGGATCGTGGAACACTGCCGCGAAGAGGGGTACGACGTCTTTTCCGAACCCATTCCCGTCGTGCCGGCGCAGCACTACTTCATGGGCGGGATCCGCTCCTCCCTTGCGGGCAGAACGACGATGCCGCACCTCTACGCCGTCGGCGAAACGTGCTGCAACGGCGTGCACGGCAGAAACAGGCTTGCGTCCAACTCCCTTCTGGAAGCGCTCATCTTTGCGAGGCGCGCCGCGGAGGATATCGTTCATACGGGCGCAGCAGCGGGGACGGCGGAATTTGATCCCGCCGCATACGACGTAAAGGCCATCGAACGGACGCGCAAGGCGCGCGTCAGGAAGGAGATCCATCGTGAACGCAAGTAAAGTTACGCAGAAACTGCATTGGGACGAGCTGATCCTGGCGGCGCTCCGCGAGGACATCCCGTGGGAGGACGTCTCCGCAAACGCCGTCGTGCCCGAAGGCGTGCGGGGACACGCCGACCTGATCGCCAAGGCGGATGGCGTCGTGGCGGGGCTTCCCGTGTTCGGGCGCACCTTTGAACTGCTCGACGAGACCGCCGTGATCGTCTTTCACGTCGGGGAGGGGGCTTCCGTGAAGGCGGGCGACCTGCTCGCCGAAGTCACGGGCGATATGCGCGCCATTCTCTCTGCCGAACGCACCGCGCTCAACTTTTTACAGCGCATGAGCGGCATCGCCACTTACACCCGTCAGACGGCGGAGCTGCTCGAAGGCACGAATACCGTCCTTCTCGATACGCGCAAGACGACGCCGCTTCTCAGGACCTTCGAAAAATACGCCGTCACTGTGGGCGGCGGGCGCAATCACCGCTTTAATCTTTCCGACGGCGTGCTGCTCAAAGATAATCACATCGGCGCCGCGGGCGGAGTGAAAAACGCGATCGAACGCGCGCGCGCATACGCGCCCTTTGTAAGAAAGATCGAGATCGAAGTCGAGACGGTCGAGGAGTTGAAAGAGGCGCTCGATGCGGGCGCGGACATCGTTATGCTCGACAATATGAAAGGGGCTGCGCTTGAAGAGGCGGTCCGCCTTGCAAAGGGCAGGGCAAAGACGGAGATCTCCGGCAACGTCACGCGCGAGAACGTCAAAAAATATGTTTCGCTCGGAGTAGACTATATTTCGTCGGGCGCGCTCACGCACAGCGCTCCCATTCTCGACGTCTCGTTGAAGCATTTAACATCCGTCGGTTAAATCCCGTCGGATGTAGCCGAAAACCGCCTCGCGGAAGCCGCAGGCGGCTTTTTTGTAAAAAGATTATGCAAATCGTGGCGGACGTGTGAAAGTTTTATAAAAAGATTCTGTGATTTTTTCCCAAAATATATTGACATCGTGAGAAAGATGTTGTAAAATTATCATACCATTGTATAAATGGGGCAAACTGTATTTATTTAAAGGGGGAGGACAGAAGAAGCAATGAAAAAGTTAAAAATCGGTCTGATTTTAGCGTTTTCAATGTTGCTGACTCTGGGGCTTGCGGCTTGCGGCGGTAACGAAGACGATACCGTCCACAATATCAGCAGCATCCGGTTCGGCGACGCAAGTTCTGTTGAGCTGTCCGAGGGCGAAGCGTCCGCGGTACGAGCACAATTTGACACTGAAGTAGACAAGCTGGAATTGCGCGTCTACGCAGACAATGCGCGGGAGATCATGTCCGGCGCAGATTTCACGTGGGATACGTCTGCGGTCACGTGGGACGCGCCCGGCTCCTATACGGCAGTCGGTACGCCCGTCCTCGCAGAGGACAGCGCGATCCAGAACGCCAACAATGTGACCGTGAGCCTCGAGGTCAACGTCAACCACAACTTCGGCGCTCCGAATGCGGACGGCGTTTCGAAGTGCGCGTGCGGCGCGACCCGTACGGCGAAAACGTATGAAACGCCCGTCCAGGTCAATTACGAGGCGTTCCATGCAGGTCCCACGTCCGCGACGACGGCGGATCCCGACGGCTTCCTGCAGCGGTTCGGCACCGTTCCCACGGAAGACGGGAACATGACCGTCAATTCCTACACGGCAGGTACGCTCACCCGCGGTATGACGATCTCCGTCAGCGGCGTCGGCACCAACAACAACAACACGTCCGCAACGTGGTATTTCCCCATCCTCGGTATCGCAGTGCGCGATCTCACCAATTCCGCGGTTTGGACCGACAGCAACTGGAGTGCGAATGTTGCGAATACCGGTACGACGGCGGAAGGCGGCGCAGGCGTGCTTGTCCGTAACGACGGCTGGGTCCTTCTCGACGGTATCGGCGATTCGCCCAACCGTTTCCTCAATGCCTTTGGCGGAACGAACGCGACCTCGATCGTCGCAACGATGCCCGCAGCAGAAGATATGGCGGCTTGGTGGCCCTACGCGACGGGTACGCCCTGCTATTCGGCAGAGTACACGGGGAATACGGACGTCACCTACACCTGGTCGTTCAGCGACGACGGCATCGTCGAGATGATCATCGACAACGAGACAGCAGGCGCGGTCCTCACGATCCGTGTCCGCGTTCCCGACGGCGTCAATTCCGTTGATACTGTCCTTCACGGAGAATATTTCAATCTTGCGATCGACACGCTGACCATCACCGAGATGGATCTTCTCGCGAATGTCACGGCAGAGCTGGTCGACGGCGCGAAGTCTGCTTATGTCAGAGGCGAATACTTCAACTTTGCAGATCTCAACGTTCAGACGAGCTTTG
>CALVLR010000003.1 GCA_944340685.1 uncultured Clostridia bacterium
TGCCTTTTTCTTCGAAGCGTACGGATACGCCGTCGAGCGCCCGTACTTCCGCGCCGCCCTTCGCCTTGTAAACTTTTACAAGGTCCTTGATTTCCAGCATTTTGCGATTCTCTCCTTTCAGAAAAAACTTAACCTATTATATCTCCCGCCGCATGGAAAAGTCAAATTTTTGCCGCCGGAAAAAAGCATTTGCCGCCGGAAAAAACATTGAAAAATATGGCGAACGTGTGTTTATTTTTTGTTTAGAGAGGCGGTTTTTGCGGTATAATTATATCGGAATACGAGAGGGGCGATCAGGGCGCGGAGTCGCCGCGCCGCCCCGCAGGAGGAATCATATGGACGCAAATAAATTTACGCAAAAGTCGCTTCAGGCGATCCAAAGCGCGCAGAACATTGCTGCGGAATACGGCAATCCGGAGCTAACCGTACTGCACATCGCTTACGCGCTCATGGAGCGCGACGGCTTGGTTTTCCGTATTTTAAAGCGTATCGGCGCAGACGCGGAAGGGTTTGTTTCCGCCGTGAAGGACGCCGTTGAACGCCTTCCGCGCGCGTCGGGCGGCGGCCAGCCCTACGCGACGCAGGCGGTCGGCAGGCTGCTCTCCGAAGCGGAGAAGCTCGCAGGCGGCATGAAGGATGAGTATATCTCCGTCGAGCACCTCTTTTTGTGCCTGTTCGATAACGACGAGCGGGGGCTGAAAGAACTTTTCTCCCGCTTCGGCATCACAAAGAACGGTTTTCTCGAAGGGATGAAGCAGGTGCGCGGCAATCAGAACGTGACGAGCGACAACCCCGAGGAGACCTACGAGGCGCTCGAGAAATACGGCACAGACCTCACTAAGCGCGCGCGTGAACACAAGTTGGAGCCCGTCATCGGGCGCGACGAGGAGATCCGCAATGTCGTGCGCATTCTCTCGCGCAAGACGAAGAACAACCCCGTCCTCATCGGCGAGCCGGGCGTCGGCAAGACGGCGATCGCCGAAGGGCTGGCACAGCGTATCGTCAAGGGCGATGTGCCTGAGACGCTGAAAAACAAGACGCTCTTCGCCCTCGATATGGGCGCGCTCATCGCGGGCGCCAAGTACCGCGGCGAGTTCGAGGAGCGTCTCAAAGCCGTGCTTGCCGAAGTCACCAAGTCGAACGGCAATATTCTGCTTTTTATCGATGAGCTGCACACCGTCGTCGGCGCAGGCAAGTCGGAAGGCGCCATGGACGCCGGCAACCTCTTAAAGCCGCTCCTTGCGCGCGGCGAGCTGCATTGCATCGGCGCGACCACGCTCGACGAATACCGCAAGTACATCGAGAAAGACGCGGCGCTCGAACGCCGTTTCCAGCCCGTTCTGGTCGGCGAGCCGACGGTGGAGGACACCATCTCCATTCTCCGCGGACTCAAAGAGCGGTTCGAGATCTTCCACGGCGTGCGCATTCACGACGACGCGCTCGTCGCGGCGGCGGTGCTCTCCAACCGTTACATTACCGACCGCTTCCTGCCCGATAAGGCGATCGACCTTGTAGACGAGGCGGCTGCGATGATCCGTACGGAGATCGACTCCATGCCCGCCGATATGGACGCGATGAACCGCAAGATCGCCCAGCTCGAAGTGGAGGAGAAGGCGCTCTCCAAGGAGCAGGATAACCTCTCCAAGGCGCGTTTGGAGGCACTCAGAAAGGAACTTGCCTCCCTCAAAGAGACGTTTACGGCGATGAAGACCAAGTGGGAGGACGAGAAGAACTCCATCCGCGCCGAGAAAGAACTGAAAGAGAAGATCGACCGCATGAACGGTGAGATCGACTCTCTGATGAATGCGGGCAGGTACGAGGAGGCTTCCCGCCTCAAATACGGCGATCTCGTGGAACTGCAAAAGAAGCTGGAAGCGGCGAAATCCTCCGTCAACGACCGCGAGGACGCGCTCCTTCAGGACGAGGTGACGGAGGAGGAGATCAATCGCATCGTGGCGCGCTGGACGGGCATTCCCGTCGCCAGGCTCAAAGAGGGCGAGCGCGAGAAAATCATGCGCCTGCCCGACGACCTGCATAGGCGCGTCGTGGGGCAGGACGAGGCGGTTACCAAGGTTTCGGAGGCAATTTTGCGTTCCCGCGCCGGTATTTCCGACCCTAACCGCCCGATCGGTTCCTTCCTCTTCCTCGGTCCCACGGGCGTGGGCAAGACGGAACTTGCAAAATCGCTCGCCGAAAACCTCTTCGACGACGAAAAGAGCATCGTGCGTATCGATATGTCGGAGTACATGGAGAAGTTCTCTGTCTCCCGTCTCATCGGCGCGCCTCCCGGATACGTCGGCTACGAGGAGGGCGGCACGCTCACCGAGGCGGTGCGCAGAAAGCCGTATTCCATCGTGCTTTTCGACGAAATTGAAAAGGCGCATCCCGACGTGTTCAATATCCTCTTGCAGATCCTCGACGACGGCCGTGTGACCGATTCGCAGGGAAGGACGGTGGACTTCAAGAACACCATCATCATTCTCACCTCCAACCTCGGCTCAGAGTACATCATGGACGGCATCGAGAACGGCGAGATCAGTCCGCAGGCGCGCGAACAGGTTTCACAGCTTCTGA
>CALVLR010000004.1 GCA_944340685.1 uncultured Clostridia bacterium
AGCTTACCTATACCCGTCACAACCGCAACATCAAGGTATTCGGGTACATGGAAGAGGGCACGATCACCACGGGCTTCGATATGCGCGTACAGAACCATATCGACCGTTTCCACCTCGTCCGCGAGGCAATGATGAGCCTTCCTCAGCTCGGGAACCGCGGTTCCTTCCTCATTCAGATGATGAACGACAAGCTCGTCGAGCACCGCAACTATATTGCAGAGTACGGTGAAGACCTGCCCGAGATCCAGAACTGGAAGTGGCACACGCCTGAAGACAACAAATAAGTTGACCCTGAGTTTCAAAATCTCCGCTGCCTTAGCAGCGGAGATTTTTGAATAAAGACCTCTGAGCGGCGGTTTTTGTATCAGCCGATCCCTTGAGGGGGGTTCGGCTTGATCCAAAATATTCCGTCGTAAGGATTTGTTTGACAAACCGCAGGCTGTGTGGTATAATGACCTTACCTGAACGGAAAGATGCCGTCTGACCGCAAAGGGGAGAAATGTACGATGCACAGCGCGCTTGTCCGGCGCGTCCGTCTCCCTTTGCCGTCAATGGCGAAGGGAGGTTTTTTATGGAAGAAAAGCGGATCGCCGTGCTCTCCGTCATCGTCGAAAATCGAGACGAAGCGGAAAAGCTCAATGCTTATCTTTCGGAATTCGGCGAATATATTGTCGGCAGAATGGGGATACCCTACCGAGAGAAACATGTTTCCGTTCTCTGCGTCGTGCTGGACGCCCCCGTTTCCGTCGTGAACGCGCTCACAGGCAGGATCGGGAGCCTTAACGGCGCGACTGCCAAAACGTTATTCAGCAAATTTTAGTTTTTTCGGAGGCTATCATGAAAAAGATACTTGCAACAGCAATCGCGCTTACCATCGGCGCAGCCGCCTGCATGTTTGCGGCATGCGGACCTGAGGACGTGACCGATGATGAATACACCGTCTACGCGCCCGACGGCGCGCCCGCCTTAGCGCTCGCCAATGCCGTGAACGAGGATGAGGAGGGGCAGTATGACTTCCATATTGTTGAATCTTCTGCCATTACGGCGCAGGTGACGGGGGAAGTCCCTGCCGCGGATTTCTGCATCCTGCCCGTCAATGCCGCGGCAAAACTTCTGGGCGACGGCACAACCTATCAGATGCTCGGCACCGTCACGAACGGCAATATGTACCTTCTGACCACGGGCGACAATCCCGCGATCACACGCGACAATCTTTCCACGCTCGTCGGAAAGACGGTGGGGGTGGTGCAGCTCGCCAATGTTCCCGGGCTGACTTTCCGCGCCGTGCTGGAAGCCAACAACATCGACTATCAGATCCTCGGCAACGACGGCGAGGCGGCTGCGGATAAGGTGAATTTGCAGGCGTTCGCCGACGCTTCGACGGTCACGCCCGCCAGCGGCTGCGACTATTATCTCTGCCCCGAACCTGCCGCAACGAGCAAGATCAACGGCACCGCCTCGAGCGCGAACCCTTTCAAACCCGCAGGCAGTCTGCAAACGCTGTACGACGGCGAAAACGGATACCCGCAGGCAGTTTTGGTGGCAAAGACCTCTGTGATCGAGGAGGCAAAATCCGTTGTCGATACCCTCATCACTTATATGGAGGGAAGTGCCGGATACCTCGCTTCTGCTTTGCCTTCCGATGTCGTGGCGCTTTTGGAGGACTGCTATACCGATGGCATGACGCCGTCGCTGAACGCGAACAATCTCAACGCCACGGTGATTGCAAACTGCTCCGTCCGTTTTACGGCGGCGCAGGACTGTAAGGCGCGCGTCAACGAATTCCTCAGCGAACTCATTGCGATCAGTCCGGAATTTACCACGACGGTCTCCGATTCCTTCTATTACGCGGGCTAAATGGCAAAGAAAAATGCGCTGTTTTCAGCGATCGCCCTGATCGCGCTTTGGCTTGTGTGGGTGATCGCCTATTATCTCGTGCGGAACGACTATGTTCTCCCGTCTTTTTGGGAGACTTTCCGCGAAATAGGGCGGCTCCTTACAGAGGCGTCCTTTTGGCGCGCCTTCGGAAATTCCTTTCTGCGCACGCTTTGGGCGTTCCTCGTCTCCCTCGCACTCGGCGTAGCGCTTGCGATCCCCGCGCATCTGAAGAGAGGCGTTCGCGCATTCCTTGCGCCCGTGATCTCGGTCCTGCGGACTGTTCCGACGATGGCGGTCGTCCTCATGCTCCTTTTGTGGACGACGCCTGCCGTCGCTCCCGTGATCGTCTCGGCGCTCGTGCTCTTTCCCGCCGTGTATGCGGCGGCGCTCGCGAGCCTCGATGAGGTGGGGGAGGCATACGGCGAAGTTGTTCGGGCGTTCCGCGTGAATGTCGGGCGGCAGATCGTAAAAATGTATCTTCCGCTCGCCGCGCCGATGCTCTTAAAACAGGCAGGCTCTGTTTTTTCGCTCGGTCTGAAAGTCGTCATTTCAGGCGAAGTCCTTGCCTCGACCTTTCGCTCGCTCGGCGGAATGATGCAGGAGGCGCAGATGTATTTGCAGATGCCGCGGCTCATGGCGCTCACACTGCTTACCGTGATCCTCGGATTTGTGCTGGAAGGCGCGTGCAGACTTGCATACATTTGTATCGTGAGGTGGCGGGAATGAAGCTGGAGCATATCACAAAGCGCTACGGCGATGCGGCGGCGCTCAGCGATGTTTCGCTGGAATTTGAGGCGGGGAAGATCACGGCAGTGCTCGGCGAGAGCGGCGCGGGAAAGACGACGCTTTTAAATGTGCTCGCGGGACTGACTTCTTACGAGGGAAGCGTAGAGGGGCACGCGCCGTATTCCTATCTCTTTCAGTCGCCGAAGCTCCTTCCGAACCTCACGGCGGAGGAAAATCTCAGATTCGTCCTTCCGAAAGACACATGGGGTGAGGTAGGGGCGATGCTGGAGAGAGTCGGGCTTGCAGGGCGCGAAAAGTCATACCCGCGGCAGCTTTCCGGCGGCGAGCGTCAGCGCGTTGCGATCGCGCGGGCATTTCTGTATCCGCATGAACTGCTGCTTATGGACGAGCCGTTTTCCTCGCTCGATCTGTCGCTCAAAAAAACGATTTTGGAGCTTGTTGCACAGCTCTGGCGGGAGCGCGGAGAGACGGTCGTCTTTGTCACGCACGATGTGCACGAGGCCGCGCTGCTTTCGCACCGCGCCGTCGTCCTGCACCGCGGCACGGTCGCGCTCGACCTTGCGGTCGAGGGTGAACTTCCGCGCGATTTTTTCTGCCGTCCGCCCTGCGAAGACCTGCTGACGCGGGCGCTGATGCGCACTTTGTGACGGGCTTACAAAACTTGAAAAAAACGTGGTTTCGAAATCCTCTCTAAGAGAGGATTTTTTCATTCCGTGTAATTTTCATATTTTTTCGCACAAACTGAGAAAAATGTCATATATTTTGTTGACAATGGATTTCAGACGTGTTACAATCGTGTCATAAAAATTCGTTACATCTTGCGGCGTCCGCCGCATCGGAGAATTATGAAGAAGCTTGAGGAACGGGTTGAAGAAGGGCTTCACCCCATTGAAAACGAGAATCGTCCTCACGTTGTCCGAAAAAAGAAGGGCGGGATCCGCCTGAAATCCAAATATCACCGCCGCATCACCAAGGTGCTGGCAAGTTTTTCCGCTGCGGCAGTTCTCTGTCTCGGCGTTTTTGGCGTGAACGCGCTCTTTTTCCAGACCGACGGTCCGAACGTCGTGGACGAGGGCTTTGTCACCGTCGCCTATGAACTTCCGACGGACGGCTCCACGCCCGATGTGCACTCCGCGCTCGAAAATATCGGCTATATGAACACCTGTCTCATGGGGCAGGAAAACTACTATGCCGAGATGCACGGCAACGTCGATACGATGATCCAGCAGCAGGTGAGCACTTACAAGCAGTATGACGACAGCGTGCTCATTCAGACGGATATTACTACTTCGAGCATGGTAAATTCTGCGCGGCAGTTCTGCTATGTGGGCGACCGCGTCATCTGGCGCGACGCTGCAGGCGGGCCTTCCACCTACGACGGCGTGAACACCGTCTGGAAAGACGGCGACCCTTACGGCAACATGCTTGTGGAAGATTTCCAAAAGGCAAACGGACTTCCCGGCACGGCGTTTTCGGTGTATATCATCAACGAAGAGACGCTGCTCGGCGCAGATCCCGTCGTCGTCAACGGGGACGGCACCTATTCGCAGACCTACTATCTCGATCCCGCGACCGACAAGGCGCCCGCCTACTATGTCAACCAGATGATGTTCACGGGCGGACTCACCGCATTGCCCACCTTCGAGTACATTACCGTCACCTATACGTTCGACGATACATGGCAGGTCCTGCAATCGGTCATCGACGAAAAGTATACGGCGACGATGGGCGTTTCCGTCGGCTGCACCGCTTCGTATACGACCAACTATGAATATGCCACGGAAAAGGCCGTATCCGACGCTTACGATACCTATTTCAAAAACTACGCCGATAAAACGCCCACGACGCCCGGGACGGGCAATACCGTCACGGCGGCGGCGTGCCTCTCCAACGCATTCGCGCCCGTTCTGAGCGGGCCTGTCACTTTCTCGCTCGACCTCACGGTGGACGGTGCGCCCGTCTCGGGGCTTGTCTATGTCGATGCGTCCGATATGGAGAATTTGCAGCTTCGCGCACAGCTCGGCAACATCTTTGTGGAGTATGCGGGCGATGAGATCAGGCTCGCCTATGGCAGCGGCGTAAAAGGGAAGGCGAGCGTAGAAGAGATCATGGCGCTCATCGCTTCCTTCCTGCCCGCAGGCGGCGAAGGGGGTCTTTCGCTGGATACCGACGCACTTCTTTCGCAGCTCGGCGGCGGCGAATTTGCCGTTTCTGAGGACGGCTCTTCCGCGACGCTTGACTCGGAGCTTTCGCTCTTCGGGTTTACCGTTCCCGTGCATTTCAGTTTTCAGATCGCGGAGGACGGCACGATCTCGCTCGGATATATCTCGACGGAGCTTTCGCTCGGTTCCGTTCCGCTCTCCGCCCGCCTTGCCTATTCAGACGAGACGGTGCCCGAAGCAGAGGGGGAATATGTCAACCTCATTCCTTACGTCGAGGACGTACTCGGTCTTGTAAACAGCGATGTGCTTGCCGTGGAGATCGATTACGCGGCGGACGGCTTCTCCGTCGGCGGAACGATGAGCCTCAACATCTCCGATCTGAGCAGCATTACGGCAAACGGGAAGCTTGACCTCACCGTCGGCGAGGCGAAAAAGGAGATCGCGATCGCCTATGCGGGCGGTTACGCCTACGTCGATCTCGATGGCTTGAAGATCAAAGCGAACGTCGAGGATGCCGTTGCGCTTGTCATGCAGTTTATCGGCGGGGAGATCTCCGCGCCCGATCTTGGCGATTTCGATCTGGGCGGGCTGCTCACGACCATTCTTTCCGAAGATTTCGCGAAAAATATCGCCCTCTCCGAAAAGGAGAACGCGCTTGAGGTCATGCTCGGAATGAACGAACTTCTGAGCGCGCTCGGCGCCGACTTCGGCGGGATCGCCCTCGGCGACGTACAGCTCTCGATCTCAGACGGCACACTCGCCGTAGAGGCGCTCGGCGCACAGCTTTCCGTGAGAAAGGGTGAGAATT
>CALVLR010000005.1 GCA_944340685.1 uncultured Clostridia bacterium
AAAACGAGTTCGGCGATCTGTTCATCGCCAACAAGTACGGCGATCTGAGTTATCTGCCCGCCTACTCCATCGGCGGAGACAACCGCGAATTCTTCTCGAAAGTGTTCATCTACTTCGGCAGATTCCGCGGGCACATCTCCTCCTCCCTGCTCGACAAGCTGTACACTTACGTCAGCCGCGGCTGATGAGCCGATCGGAACTCCGCCTTCGGGCGGAGTTTTTTTGTATGAAAAACCGCGTGCTTTTTGCACGCGGTTACGCATTTGTAGAAAAACATATCTTATGCAAAAGACGGCTCACAGAAGTTTCACGATCACGCAGATCCCTTCTTCCCGACTGTAATCCCGTGTTTCGCTGAGCGCGTCCACGAGGAACAGCCCCCTCCCGCGCTCGCAGGTCACATCCGAGCAGGAAGAACGCGCCGGAGGCTGAAAATCGACGGCGCTCCGCACGCTGATGCGCAGCATATTCCCCTCCCGCCGCGCGGTAAATGCCGCACAGCCGCCGCCGTATTCGAGCGCATTGACGAGGAGTTCGTTTGCAACGAGTTTGCAGTTGAAGACTGCATCCTCCGGCACCTTCTCCTCGGCGAGCGCGTCGCACATGCGTGCCAGAGCGCGCTTCAGCGCATCGTAATCATCCACTTCGAAAAACATCATTCCACCATTGTTTTTTTGAGGTTTTCCCTTAATTTCTGTAAAATCCTGCGTTCCATACGCGAGACGTTCATCTGCGAAACGCCCATGCGCTTTGCCGTTTCCATCTGCGAAAGTTCCTCACCGAAACGGTATTTCACAAGCTTCCGCTCCTCATCGGAAAGCGTTCTGAGCGCAGCATGCACCGCGTCGCGGTTCTCCACATCCTCAAATACGTTTTCTTCGGCGGGGAGAATATCGTGCAGGCTCATGCCGTCGTCCTCATGATCGACAGAGCCGTCGAGCGAAACGACGCCTCCCGCTTCCGAACAGCGGAGCACATCTTCTTCACTCACATGAAGGCGCGCCGCCAACTCCCTGGCGGTCGCATTTTTTCCCGTTTCGGCGAGATACTTTTCCGCCTCGCGCTTGATGCTTACCCTCAGTTCGCTCACTTTGCGGGGCAAATGAACAAGCCGCGAGCGGTCGCGGAAATAATTCTTGATTTCCCCTGTGATGGTGGGCGTAATAAAGGTGGAAAATTTCAGCCCCTTGCGTTCGTCAAAGCGGTCCACGCCCTTCAGAAGCGCAAGAGAGGCAACCTGAAACAGGTCGTCGTATTCGACGCCCCGCCCGACGAACTTTTTGGCGAGGACGGAGGCGATATAAAGATACTTCTCTACGATCTGATTGCGGATCGCAACATCGCCCGTCTCGCGGTATTTGCGGAAGAGTTCTTCGTCGTTCATGCCTGTTTCCCGAAGGTAAAAGTTACTTTTGCGACCGTACCGCCCTCTTTTTTCATTTCTACATCCTGCGCCAGGGCATTGATGAGCGCAAGCGCGATCTCATCTTCGTCGTTTTCGGCGTGCGCCGACGCCTCCCCCTCGCCCTCTACGAGAACGGAAAGCGCGTCGCCGTCTGCAAACACCACGCGGGCATGCGCGTACCCGCCGCGGAGAAGCAGCAGCAGACTCTCCGTTACGCAGACTTTACAGTCCTCGCCGTCGTCGTAACTGAGCGAGAGAAGGGAACATACGCCGCCCGTGGCAAGGCGGACCGTCGTCATCACATCGGGGGAAAGCGCAAGGCGCAGACTCAATACCTCATTCATCATGCGATCTCCATGATCCTGTCCAGCGCGCATATCACAAAGAGTTTTTTGATGCGTTCGCTCAATCCCGTGATCTTAAGGGCATGACCGTCCGTTTTCACCATTTTCAGGATTTTGACGAACGTGCCGAGCGCTGTCGAATCGATAAAAACGAGCTCATCGCAAACAAAGGTGATGTCGGAAGGCGACGCATTGTAATATGCCCTGACCGCTCCGTAAAATTCGTCGGCATTTGCCGAATCGAGTTCTTTGGAAAGCGCGATCACGAGGGGCGACTGACTGAGCAATGTGACTTCTTTCATAACTTCCTCCGCCGCATGGGCCGCGGCTCTTATTACTTTATTTTTACCACCTTTTACGGGGTTTTCAAACACGTTTCAAAGATTTCATCCAGCCGATCGAGAACAAGATCGGGAGAATCCGAGAAAAGTTTCATGCTTTCCCGCGTCGTTTCTCCGGAGAGCACCAACAGGCTCTTCATTCCGTTGGCGTTGCCGAAGCGGATGTCCGTATGCATTCTGTCGCCGACCATACAGGTGCGCGCAGCCGGTACGCCGAACGTCCGCGCGACGCATTCTCCCATAACGGTAAACGGCTTCCCGCAGATCACGTCGGGCAGCCGCCCCGAGGAGCGCGCAAAGAGCGCGATAAAGGAGCCGACGTCCGGCATGGGTACGTCCGCCGTCGGGCAGACGTCGTCCGGATGGGTCGCGATATAGCTTGCTCCGCCCGCCAGAAACGCATTGAACCGCCGCATTTTTGCGAAATCGAGGGTCACATCGTAAGCGAGTACACAGACTTCGGGGGTTTCGTCGTCGAGGCATACCCCTGCGGCGGCAAACTGCGCGCGCACGGCATCCGTTGCGAGCACATGCACCCGTGCGCCGGCGTGATGCGCCGAAAGATATGCGATCGCCGCCATGGCAGAGGTATACACACTGTCGCCCTCTCCCCAAAGCCCGATCCTGCGCAGCTTTTTTTCGTACTCATCCGGCGTTTTAGAGGAATTGTTGGTGAGATACACCAACCTCTTTCCGCACGCGCGGAGACGGGCGAGCGTATTCGTTACGTCGCCGATGGGCGTTTCGTCCAGGTAGACCGTCCCGTCTAAATCGAGCAGGAACAAATCGGTTGTTTGCAGCAATTCTTCTCTTGTCATCATTCGAAATCCAATAGTCCGAAATCGCGGATCACAGCGCTCAGCCCGCCGTCCGCCCGCTCCGGAAGCGTTCTCAGCACCGTCCGTCCGATCGTTTGCGGCAGATGCGCCCCATACATGCGCAGCACGCGCTCGTATGCGCTCTTTCGCCCCGCGATCGAGCGAAGCTCTGCCAGCAGTTCTCCCCGCGCCCGCTCCAGCCGCAGCGCACGGAGCGCGTATTCCTGCCGCGAGGGAAGCGTCAGGCCGCCGTAAGGCACATTTGCCGCCTTTGCGCGGGCAGCGTAATCGGGCACGGCGTACCGCCGCGGACGCCCCTTCCCGAAAAAAGCAAGATAGAGCGCGGTCAGCGCCCGCCAGCGGGAATAGGCGCTCCCCTCCAGAGCCATTCCTTCTCCGCGCGGAAGTCCTTCATCTTCCAGAATACGCAGCCGTGCATTGCGCCGCACGATCTCTTCTGCCGAAAGTTCTCCGCGCATCTCGGTCAAAGAAAACGCCTCCTCATATGCCGCACCGCCGAAGCGGACATGGCAGATCAGCCCTACCGCCTTCGCCTCGAACAGCGCAAGGCGCGAAAGCATGAGGCGTGCATACCCTTCGGCAAGGGAATCGCGCAGCATGCGGCAGTCGCAGTATACCTTTGCAGGCGCAAGCGGAACATTCAGCCTGTTCCCGTTCAGCGGGACTGCGCCGCGTGCACAAAAAACGCCGCCGAGCGCCGCTTCCGAAGGAAATACGGCGCACGGGATCCGCCGCACGGCGGCAAAAAAGCGCGCCGCCCTGACGGCTTCTTCCCTTCCCGCAGCCATCACGCATGCCACCTCCGGCATGGCGAACAGAGGAAGGGCGTCCCCCTCCCACAGCATAGAGATCGTGTGCGGAAGCCTCACCGCAGGAAGCAGCGCGGAAAAAGCGCTGTCCTCGGCAAGCGCAAGCACTTTGCCCGCCCGCCCCTGTAAAAATTGTGCGGCGCCTTCCCGCGCTGTACAGAAGGAAAGCCCGTCCCCTCCGCACCTTCCGCCATCTGCGGGATTTATCTTCGGTACGGATGAGTCGAGCCGCATGGGTCTCCTCCCTATGAAAGTATTTTATGAAGTTGATCGATCAGCACATCGTTTTCCGCACGCGTTCCCACCGTAATGCGGCAGAAATCGCGGAGCACGGGTTTATCCCAGAAGCGCACGAGAACGCCCGCCTCTTTGAGTTTTGTATAGATCTCTTTTCCGCTCTTGCCCGCTCTGCCCGCAAACAGGAAATTTGCCCTGCTTTCGGGAACGATAAAGCCCATTTTCAGAAGCTCTCCGCGCACGCGTTCGCGTTCAGAGACGACAAGCGCCACTGTGTTTGCGTGATACTCCGCATCCGATAACGCCGCGACGCACACCGCCTCCGCGACGGCGTCCACCGGATAGGAATTAAAACAATCCTTCATGCGGAACAGACCTTCGATGAGCGCAGGCGCCCCGACCGCATACCCGCAGCGCATGCCCGCAAGCGCATAGCTCTTGGAAAACGTCTTGACGACGAGGAGATTCCCGTACTTCTTCGTGAGCGGCACAAGGCTCTCCCCGAAAAAATCCATGTACGCCTCGTCGGCAACGACGAGCTTTTCCGGCACGGAGGCAATGAACGCCTCCATCACATCTCTTCCGACGCCGATCCCCGTAGGAGCATTGGGATTGGCAATGTAGTAACCGCGGCAGTCCGCGGCACGCATTGCAGGAAGATCGAGCGCGAATTGCGCATTTAACGGAACGATCGTGGTCGGGATCCCGAAAAAAGCGGCAAAGACCTCGTAAAAGGAATATGTAATGTCGGCAAAACAAACGCCCGCGCCGTCGCCGTCGAAAAAGGCGGGGAAGCTCAGCGCGAGCACTTCGTCGGATCCGTTCCCGCAGAAGACGTTCTCGGGAGCCACCCCCTCGCGCTCGGCAATGGCGGCGCGCAGCATTCCTGCGTCGGGCCGCGGATAACGACGAAGGGCTTCCCCTTCGATCCGAGAAAGCGCTTCCATGACGCGCGGCGAGGGCGGGTAAGGATTTTCGTTGGTATTTAATTTGACGTACGTTCTGTCGCGCAGCTGTTCACCCGCCGTATAGGGCAGGATCCCGCGCGCCTTTTTGCTCAAAAAGTTCATGGCGCCCTCCGCATTCTATTATACCGCGCGGCGCACCGTTTGTCAAATATTCAGGGGAGGAAGCGCAAGTTCCACGCCGTTGACGGCGTATCCGACGGCAATGCCGAGGACAAACAGCCCGACGATCATGAGCGCATTCCGCTTCCAATTTTTTACGTTGCGGCACAGCACCAAAGCGCCCAGCCCCGTATTGACGACAAGCCCCGCGAAACAGCTTCCGAACGTGATGCCGCCCATTGCATAGACCTCGGCAAGAATGACGGAAGACGCGCAATTCGGAACAAGTCCGAGCACCGCGCATACCAGCGGCTGATACCAATAGCCGCTCCCCTGCAGGAATGCGTTGACGTTATCCTCTCCCACGAAGTAGATGAGGAACCCGAACAGAAGATTGACCGCAAGCACGAAGGCGGCAACTTTCAGGGCGTGCAGCAGCGGCGATACGATATAGAGCAGAAACCACTTTTCGGCGTGCGCATGCTCACAGGCGGTATAGGCGCCGTCTGCGTCCGGCAAATGCTCCCCCTCCTCGCACTCATGCGGATGACCGTGTACGTCGTATTCGGGCAGCGGCAGGATCACCGCACGTTTGCTGCGTCCGGCGATCAGATCGGCAAGATAGCCGATCCCCGCGCCGAGCAGTACTTTCATACCGCACATGGCAAGGATGGAGATAAGCTTGTTCAGCCAGCTCATATCGGAGACCAACATCACGAGAAACGCTTCGTCGCTTGTGGCGATAAACACGGCAAGCAGCGTCCCGAGCGTGATATGGCGGCGTTCATATAATTTTGCAGCCATCACGGAGAACCCGCACATCGGGACCAGTCCCGTCACGCTGCCGACCAGGGGCGCCCATTTTCCCGTGAGCGCACGGTTTGCGCGCCCGACCTTGGTGTTGTGCTCCATCAATTCGATGAGGACATACAGGAGAAACAAAAAAGGAAAGAGCTTGAGCGTATCCAGAAGCGCGTCATAGATCACGTCCCACCACATAAAGGCCCCTCCTTTTTGAAAGAATTCGTCCCATCATACCCCTTTTCCCGCGGTTTGTCAACAGTTTCAAAGGCGTGTGAAGAAAATTCAGCCGATCCCCCTGATTCCGACATATTTCTCATCTGCCCCGTCCGGACATTTCCTCTCCGCGTTCTGCGGCTCCCGCATATGCCGCGCTCCGAAGAAGCAAAAAAAGACCCGCTGCCGCAGGCAACGGGTCTCGTTCGCACTATTATTCTTCGTCCTTCTTCTCTTCGGACTCGCCGGAAGCCTCTGCGGAAGCGGCGGCAGCCTTGCGGCGCGCCTCCATCTTCGCATCGTGCTTCGCCTGCTTCTTCATTTCCTTGGTGACGACGCGGGCTTTGTCGATCATCTCCTGCATCTCCTGAGGTGTAGGAGGAACGAACGCAGCGCCCTCGGCATTCTCGGGGATCACGTCGTAATGCTCGTCGCGCTCAAGCATCGTCGCTTCGGTGTAACCGTCGAACAGGTGGATATGCTTCGCGTCGAATGCAAGCTCGACGACTTCGCCGAGGTTGACCGTCGCACGGGAAGAGATCTTCGCGATCATCTGTGCTGCGTTATCGACGATGGAAGCCTTGTCCTTTTCGTAATCAAGGTCGCAATAGATCTGCGTCTCGGCGCCGAGTTTTTCAATGACGTCGATGCGCGCTTTTACAATGGTATCGGGCGAATTGGAGATGAACAGGTCGTCTTCGTGAATATCTTCGGGACGGACGCCGAGCGTGACCGTCTTGCCCGTGTTCTTATATTCATCCAGATTCTTGATCTTGGAGACCATCGACTTCGGAAGAAGGATCTTATTGTTGCCGATGAAGTTGACGTAGACTTTTCCGCCCTCTTCGGTGATGGTGGAATTCTTGAAGAAGTTCATCTGAGGCGTGCCGATGAAACCTGCAACGAACAGGTTGATGGGATAGTCGTACAGGTTCTGAGGCGTATCCACCTGCTGCATGAAGCCGTCTTTCATGACGACGATACGCGTACCCATCGTCATAGCCTCGATCTGGTCGTGGGTGACGTAGATGAACGTGGTCGCGAGACGGACGTGAAGTTTGGAGATCTCCGTTCTCATCTGAGCGCGGAGCTTTGCGTCGAGGTTGGAAAGAGGCTCGTCCAGAAGGAAGACCTTGGGTTCGCGGACGATGGTTCTGCCGAGCGCGACAC
>CALVLR010000006.1 GCA_944340685.1 uncultured Clostridia bacterium
CTTAAAAAACAAACAAGGAGAATTTGATCATGGACGTTCAGAAGTTTATCGAAGAAGTCAAGGCGATGACCGTTGTCGAGCTCAACGAGTTCGTCAAGGCGCTTGAAGAGGAGTTCGGCGTTTCCGCAGCTGCTCCCGTTGCGGTTGCAGGTGCAGGCGCTGCAGAGGCAGCTCCCGCAGAGGAAGAGAAGACGGAGTTCAACATCGTCCTCAAGGATTTCGGCGCGAACAAGATCGGCGTCATCAAGGTCGTCCGCGAGTTCACGGGCCTTGGCCTTGCAGAGGCGAAGAAGGCAGTCGAGTCCCTCGGCGTGCTCAAAGAAGCTGTTCCGAAGGCAGACGCAGAGGCAGCGGTTGCCAAGCTCAAGGAAGCAGGCGCAACGGCAGTCCTCGAGTAAGTACTGCATACTTTTGTTTCGAAATTCCCGCCCCGATGGGCGGGAATTTTTTTGCGGAGAAAAGCGCGGCGCCGTAAGAGGCACTTTTTAGAGCGGTTGACCGCTCTGCGGCGGCGACTTGCGCGTAAAGATGCGGAAATCAGGCTGCGCCACACAATTTTCACCGCAGATACGCGGAAAGCGCTTGACGGAATCGCAAAATCAAAGTAAAATAGAGGGGAATTGTTCGGAGGATCGTTTTCGTGAAAAAGAAGCTTTTATTCCGTGCGGCGACTATCGGCGCCGCTGCGGTTCTTACGGCGGGTACGCTCATGATGTTTGCGGGGTGCTCGTCCAATCATCCCGAGATCACCATCACCTACACGTTCAACGGCGAAGATTACGAAGTGGACTATCAGCTTTCCCGTACGGACGCGCCCAACACCGTTCAGCATTTCATTGAGCTGGCGGACGCGGGCTTTTACGACGGGCTGGTCGTGCATAACTATGCAAACAGCCGCACGCGCATGTATTCGGGCGGATACCGCCTTGTTGACGGCGAGCTCGTTGAGGTGGACTATCTCTCTACGGTCCGCAGTCTCGAAGAGGAGCAGGACATCACGTTCACGCAGTCGGTCTGGGCAGACGAGGAATGCACCGAGGGGACGTATACCGTATACGGCGAGTTCACATCGAACGGCGTGGAACAGCAGTACGGAAAGGAGCTTTCCGCAACGACGGGCGCGCTCGTCATGTATTACACCGATAAGGGCAACTTTAACGGAAACGTCTATGTCAAACGCGCCGACGGCGGCGAGGACAACGACGGACAGGAGATCCAGTCCGTAGCATACAAATACAACAGTGCGACGTCGCTCTTCTATACGTTTACGGGCGATAACTTCACTGAGAGCGATTCTTATTGCGTGTTCGGCATGGCGACCAACTATGAGGAGCAGATGACGAACGGACTTCTGGCGGCGATCGAGGAGTATGAAGCTGCGCTCGACGACGATGCGGCCTTCCTTGAAACGCAGACGAATGTGCGCATGAACCGCTACGATTATTTCCGCGATGTTCGCAGCGGCGATATTACAGAGGATTTCGAGGTTCCGGTGGAGCCGATCGTGATCAAATCCATCGTTGTGACGAAGTACTGATACAGCTCACAGATTTTTCGCACCGGTTTGCGCCTCGTAAAACTCAAAGACGGCCCGCGGGTACGGCATACGCCTGACCGCGGGCTTTTTATTCGGCGGAGATGTTGGCGATCTTTCCCTCCTCTATGGTCACGCGGAAGCGGCGGACGTCAAAGACGCGCTCTTTGCGTGCGTAAACAAGCCCTATAACGTCAGGCTTTTCCGTGAGGACGACGGCTCGGTATGTCCCTAAAAACTGCCTTAAAAGCCCTGTTTTGGGCGCGAGCGCGGGCGAGAGGTAGGGCGCGGGGTCGCTTCCGACGAGCAGGCTCTCGAAGAAGGCGAGCGCGTATGCAGCTTGGGTCGGTTCATGCGCCGAGAGTACCGTGCAGGTCTCCGGTTCGCCGTTTACCCATGTGCGCCGCAGGAGCGTCCCGCGGCTGTCATGCAGAGGGACTTCCGCCGTCACCGCCTCGTCACGCGTGGTGACGCGTCCTTCGGAGAGCACGCGTATTTTTCCGTCTTCACCGATGAGCGCAAACGCAGTCCGGCTCTCCAACAGAAAAAGCCTGCCCGCGCGCGAAACGGTACAATTTTCAAAGGAAAAGGGAAGAACGATCTGGTAAAATTGTTTCCCGTGGTCCAGGTTGAGAAGCACCCGTCCCTGTACACAGAGAGTAAGGAGCGTATCCCCGAAGCGCTGCTGCCATACGACGCGCAGGCTCGGGTCGCTGCGGATAAAGTCCGTTATGTGAACGCCTGCGGCGGTGCCGAAGAAGTACAGTTCCACCCCTTCCGGCGGGGCAAAGAGAAAGTCTTCGTCAAAGGAAAACCGTACGGGGGCGTATTTTTCGGCTTTCAGCTCACAGAATACGCCGTCTGCGGGATCGAGTTCGGTTGACCGCTCAAAACCGTTGACAATGCCCAGATACATTCCGTTTACAAAAAACGCGCAGGTCTGTTCGGCGCAAAAAAATACTCGCATCTCTATTATTCAATGTATGTTTGGGTAAAATTATGTCAATCATTCTTGCGAGGTGGTTTATGAATAAGATCAACGGCTATACGGAAGAAGAGGCTACGGGGCTCATCGAATACATTTACACGGGAAAGAACGCAGGGAAGACGCTCTCATATTTGTTTGAGACGTATGGGCGCGAGCATAACCGCGCCAAGGGAAGCGTGCGCAACTATTACTATGCCTTCCTGCGCAAGCGCGAAGATGCCCGCGTGCAGCGCATTCTGGCGGGCAAAGATCTGAAAGCGGGTGAGATCAGACCCTTCACCGAGGAGGAGACCGACGAAATGCTTCGCAAGGTGCTCACGGAAAAGAGTAAGGGCATGTCGGTGCGCAGGGCGATCCAGAACCTTTCGGCGGGCGATGAAAAACTCATGCTGCGCATGCAGAACAAGTACCGCAATCTCGTCAAAAAACAGCCGGAACGCATCCGCCGCATTGCGCGTGAAGCGGGGCTTCCTGAAGAAAAAACCTTTTTGCAGCGCCGTCTGGAGCGGGAGATCGACGCCCTCTATGAACGGATCGCCGCAGGGCTGAAAGAGGAAAACGCGCGCCTGCGGGCCGAATTGGAAAAATTACGCGGCGGTATCGGCGGCGGCGGAGAGGACGAAAAGGAATAATCGGCGCGTTATTTCACAAACTATCCTCAGACGGATGGAATATTCCGCAGAATGGAGGATAACATGGAAAAAATGTTTTGTCTCGGGCTTGTGCTCGGTGCGGTGGGCGGCGCGCTCATCGTTGCGAACAGCTACAAGGCGCGCTCGCTCGTCAAAAAGAGCCAGGCAGATCTCTTGCAGAAAGTCGACGAGATGATGGACGAACGTCTGAACGCGCAGTCTGCGCCCGATAAGACGGAAAAGAAAGCGAAGTAACGAGGATGTATCGCTGTATCCGCAGCCTCTGCGGGGATCGGTGAACATGAGAAAAAGAGCCGTGCCTGTGGCGCGGCTCTTTTCGCGTCTGCAGCAGAACAAGGGGGTTCCCGCCCGATGCCGCAGACGATCTTTATGGGACAGCCCGGGAGTTTTTCCGTCGGGATAAGCATCGCAAGCATGGCGACCGCGGCGGCGGGGAAATATTTGCGGGCGGCAGACGCCGCCCGCACAGATCGCTTCTGAATTCTCGTCATGTTTGTCTCCGCGCTATCTGACGACGGGCGAATGACAGTACGGACAGTACGCATCGTCGTCCGTATAGGTAAATTTTGCGCCGCAGTTGGGGCATTCTGCCGAATACGTCCGCTTCGCGGGCGCGCGGTTTTCGTTGAGCACGATCCTGTCTCCCTCCCGCTTGTACCCGATGAGATAGCGCTTGCGGAAGCAGGTATCCAGAGATGCGCGCACCTTTTGTTCGGGCATGGAGAGCTGCGAAGCGATCTCCTGCACGGTAAGGAGGTGCTCTTCTTCGACGGCGCTTACGATGCGCGCGAGTTCCTTTGTCGGCAGATAGGCAACCGTCCATGCGCACGGACAGCCGTAGAAGCCGACCGCGAGAAGGGCGATCCCGACTGCCCAGACGGCGGGAATATCGATCGCAAGCCCTGCGCCGAGCAACGCTCCGCCGAGCGGCAGGACAAGCGAAAGGAGAATGCTGATGGCGCGCGCTCTTTTGAGTGCCTTTCGGATCGCTTGCATCATTGACCTCCGATCTGATCAATCTAGGAATAGCAAATAAAGAATAGCAGATAAAAAGATATATTTACAGTATAAAATCTTGCGCGGGCTTTGTCAAGAGAAAATTCCGGAAAGGGAAGCCGTTTTTGCGGTCACCGTATACGGCAGAGGCGAAGCCGCCGTCAAAATTTCCCGCGCGTGATTTTTCAAAACCGCGGAAAAATCTTTGACAAGCGCTCGGAAAAATGGTAATATTAGTGTCGGCGTACGCGAGGAGGATCGCTCTCCACGTTCCCCTTGGCGCAACGCGACGAAATTCCATAGGAGGATAAACGCAAATGGAAAAGCAGGAAATCATCGCAAAGTTCGCTTCCCACGAGGGTGATACCGGTTCTCCCGAGGTTCAGATCGCGCTTCTGACCGAGCGCATCAACCACCTCAACGAGCATCTCAAAGTGCACAAGCACGACAATCACTCCCGCCGCGGACTTCTCAAGATGGTCGGCCGCCGCAGAGGGCTTCTCGACTATCTCAAGGCGAAGGATATCGAGCGTTACAGAGCGGTCATTGCCGCGCTCGAGCTGAGAAAGTGAGCTTGGAAAGGGAGCGGTTTTTTGCCGCTCTCTTTTTTGGTTTTTCCGCATTCTTTTCAGGGAGATCTGCGGGAAAACGAGCGCTTTTCCGTCGGTGGGGCGGAGAGCAAAGAACGAAAGGCGATAAGAGATAAGGAGAATAAAAACATGAACTATCAGGAATTCAGAACGCAGGTCGGCTCACGCGAGATCGTCGTCGAGACGGGCAAGTACACGGAGCAGGCAAACGGCTCGTGCGTTGTGCGCTGCGGCGAGACCGCCGTCATGGTCACGGTCTGCATGTCCAAGACCCCGCGCGACGGCATCGACTTCTTCCCTCTTCAGGTGGACTACGAAGAGAAGATGTACGCAGTCGGCAAGATCCCCGGCAGCTTCAAGCGCCGCGAGGGCAGGGCGAGCGATAAGGCGATCTTAACGGCGCGCCTCATCGACAGACCCCTCCGCCCCCTCTTTCCGAAGGGACTTTTTAACGACGTCGTGGTCGTTGCGACGGCGCTCTCGGTGGAGCCGGACGTCTCTCCCGAGCCGCTCGCCATGATCGGCTCCTCTGTGGCGCTCGCCATCTCCGATATTCCCTGGGCAGGTCCCACGGGTTCCGTGGTGGTCGGATTGGTGGACGGCGAGTACGTCATCAATCCCGATGCCGCACAGCGCGAAAAGAGCACCATTCACCTCAACCTCGCGGGTACGCGCGACGCGATCCTCATGATCGAGGCGGGCGCGGACGAGGTCTCCAACGACGAAATGGTCGGCGCGATCATGTTCGGGCACAAAGAGATCAAAAAGATCTGCGCGTTCATCGAGGACGTCATCGTTCCCGCGGTGGGCAAGCCCAAGCAGCAGATCGAACTCTATCACATTCCCGAGGAGCTTGACGCTGCGGTGCGCGCATATGGTTCCGAAAAGCTCGACTGGGCGCTCGAAACATTTGACCGTGCAGAGCGCGAGGCACGCCAGGACGAAGCCGAGAAGGATATTCTCGCACACTTCGCAGATATTTATCCCGACAAGACGCGCGAGCTGAAAGATTCCATCTATTACCTCACCAAGGAGAAGGTGCGCGCGAAGATCTTCGATAAGGGCATCCGTCCCGACGGCAGAGGGCTGAAAGACATCCGTCCCATCTGGTGCGAGCGCCACGTTCTTCCCCGCGCGCACGGTTCCGCCGTGTTCACCCGCGGTCAGACGCAGACGCTTGCGACCTGTACCCTCGCCATGATGAGCGAGGCGCAGAAGCTCGAGGGGCTTGACGACGAGACCTCCAAGCGCTACATGCACCAGTACAACTTCCCCGGCTACTGCACGGGCGAGGCGAAGGCGATCCGCGGCGCCGGCCGTCGCGAGATCGGTCACGGTGCGCTCGCAGAGCGCGCGCTCGTGCCCGTCATTCCCTCCGAAGAGGAATTCCCTTATGCGATCCGTGTGGTCAACGATATCCTCTCCTCCAACGGTTCTTCCTCCATGGCGTCCGTCTGCGGTTCGACGATGGCGCTCATGGACGCGGGCGTTCCCATCAAGGCTCCCGTTGCGGGCGTTGCCATGGGGCTTATCAAGAATCAGGAGACGGGCGAGTTCCGCGTCATGACGGATATTCAGGGGCTTGAGGACTTCCTCGGCGATATGGATTTCAAGGTCGCAGGCACTGCAAAGGGCATCACCGCGATCCAGATGGACATCAAGATCAAGGGCATCTCCGAGGAGATCATGCACGCCGCGATCGAGCAGGCAAACGAGGGCAGGCAGTTCATTTTGAGCAAAATGCTCGAGGTCGTGCCCGAAGTCGCGCCCGAACTCTCCAAGTATGCGCCCCGTATCATCTCCTTCAAGATCGATCCCGAGAAGATTGGCGACGTCGTGGGCAAGCAGGGCAAAGTCATCAACTCCATCATTGCCGAAACGGGCACCAAGATCGACATCGAGGACGACGGCACCGTGTGCATCGCTTCCTATGGCGATCCCGAGGCTGCGCAGCGCGCGAAGGCGATCGTCGAGAGCATCGTACGCGATCCCGAGGTGGGCGATATGTTCATTGGCCGCGTCGTGCGCATTCTCTCCACGATGGGCGCGTTCGTCGAGTTTGCACCCGGCAAAGACGGCATGATCCACATCTCCAAGCTCTCCGACAAGCGCGTCGAGAAGGTCGAGGATGTGCTCTCCGTCGGCGACGTGGTAAAAGTCAAGATCATCAAGATCGGCGAGAAGGGCATTGACTTCAAGCTGCTTGAAAAGCTTGCATAACAAAAGTATTCAGCTCCCGCTGCCCCGTGCAGCGGGAGCTTTTTGCATCGCCGCACATATGCCGCGTGCGGCAGATAACGGCATAAAAAGCAAGATATGCGCGCGCCCGCAGCTGCGGGCGCGCGCATATCAAATAACTTTAAAAATTTTAAAGAAAAAGTCTTGACAGACGATTTTTAAAGTAGTACACTTAATACAGATAGGACAGTTACAACAATACGGTGAGCGGAGTTTATGGAAATACGCCTGACGGGAAAAAAGAGTATTTACGAAGAGATCACGGAGGCATACGCGCAGTATATCCGTCTCGGAGCGCTCCAGGAGGGGGAACGGCTCCCGAGCGTCCGCGCCTTGGCGCTCAAACTCGGCGTCAATCCGAACACCGTAGACCGTGCTTACGGTGAGCTGGAAGCCCGTGGGCTCATCCGCACCATCCCCAAAAAGGGCGTGTTCGTCTGCGCAGGGGGCGGAGAAAGCGCGCTGAAAGAGGAAGCGCGCCGTCAGTTTGCGGCGCTGCGCGACGCGGGACTGGGCGAGGAAGACGCCCGCGCCGTTTTAGAAGAAGTCTATGCCTCACGGGAGGAGAGAACATGATCGAGATCGAAGGCTTGAAAAAATCGTACGGCAGCAAGGCCGTTTTAGACGGCGTCTGCCTCACCGTGCCCGACGGCGCGGTATTCGGGCTGGTCGGCATCAACGGCGCGGGAAAATCCACGCTGCTGCGGCTGATCGCCGATGTCCTGCGTCCGGATGCAGGGACCATCCGTATCGACGGCGAACTTGTTACGGGGAATGCAAAAAAACGCCGCGAGATGTTTTTCCTGCCCGATGAGCCATTTTATTCGTCGGGGACTACGGTGGAAAAGCTCATCGAGCTGTATAAGACCTTTTACATGTTCGATCAGGCGACGTTCGACCGTTTCGCGCAAATTTTCCAAATCGACCGCCGCGCGCCCATCCGCAATTTTTCCAAGGGCATGAAGCGGCAGGTGTTTGCGGCGCTCGCGCTCGCCACGCGCCCGCGCTATCTTCTGCTGGACGAGGCGTTCGACGGGCTTGACCCGCTCGCACGGCTCGAACTCAAACGCGGCCTTATCGAGCTGGAGGGGAGCACGGTGCTCATTTCCAGCCACTCCCTGCGCGAATTGGAGGATATTTGCAGCGGATTCGCCCTTCTGGACGGAGGCACGGTGACGGACGCGGGCGATCTGCACGGCGCGCTCAGGCAGGTGCATAAATTCCAGATCGCGCTCGACCGGACGGTCGTGCGGGAGGATATTCCGTTTGACTGCCTCTCGTTCGAGACGGAGGGGCGCGTGGCGCGGTTTATCGTGCGCGGCGACCGCGAGGAGATCGTGGCGGCGCTCAGAACGCTCTCGCCGCTCTTTGTCGAGGAGATCTCCGTAGACTTCGAGGAACTGTTCCTGTGTGAAGTGCAAAAACGGGGGTACATGTCTTGATCGCGGAAAGCATTCTTCGCAAAATACAGTGCCGCGTTTGCGCGCTTCACCAATAAAAGGGGGAATATGGTATGAATGAAATGCAAATGACTGCGGGAGCGGCGCCGGAAAATGCCGCCGGAACTTTCGAAAAGTCCCTTTTCAAGCGGGCGTTTGTGTATGAGATCAAACGCAATCTGCTGCCGCTCGCCATTTTTACCGCCATCGCTGTGGTACTCTCTATATTTTCCTGTCTGCTGACCAGACTGGAATATCAGAGCTCGATTGACGGGACCTATACACTTTATAATGCTTGTCTTTCGGTGTTCGCCGTGATTTTGTGCGCGCTCTGTTTCGTTGTTCCCGTTCTGCAGTTTTCTTACCGTATGAAGATGAACAGCGTTGACCTATGGTACTCTCTGCCCATATCGCACAAGCAGCTCACATTTGTGCGTATTCTCGGCGGAATGGTGCTCATTGCTGTTCCGTATACGCTGAGCTATTGGCTGGGCGTTACAGTCATTGCTCTCCGCGGCGCACACTTCGACTATATATGGTACCTTCCCAACTACTTTGTCTGTCTTGCGCTCGGTGCAATGCTGTCGGGAGTAAACGCCTTCATCTTTACGCGCGCCAACCGCGTTGGAGACGGGATCATCTTTATGATCGCATGGGCGTGTATTCTTCCGCTTCTGATGAACCTGATTTTTCCCCAAAGCCTGTGGAACACGTGGAGCGATGCCGTTCCGATCGAGTTATCTTCCTATTACGGCATAGGTCGATATTCCGATTTTCTTTCCTGTTTCTTCACGGCAAGCCCTGTTGCGTGGACGTCGGTGTACTTCGGGGACTGTATCCTGAAAATGTCGGTATACAGTGTAGATATGTATCATACGTCCGTTTTCTTGGGGATTGCCATAGGCGTGGGCGCCGCAGAGGCAGTTGCAGCGTATCTTGCGCTGTTCCTTCTCGCCGACCGAGATAAGGCGGAGAACGCAGACCAGATGTCTTCTTCGTGGATGGGCTATAAGGTGCTCATTCCTGCATACCTCGTACTTGGGCTTCGCATGCTGAGAAGTTTGTATATCGAGACGCTGTACGCGCTGTTCATTCTCGCCGTTGTGCTGATTATCGCATTTATCGGGTATTTTGCTTATCGCCGGTCTTTCCGTCTGAAATGGTACGACCTTGTTACGCTCGGCGCGTCCTTCTGCGTTGGAACGATCTTATTCTTCGTATAGGTGTGTTGCATAGCAGTCCGTTCATACACTTCCCGAATATGCGCCGCGCGGCATATGCCGCACGGCGCAATTTTTCCGTTTGCAGGCTTCAGAGAAAAAATTATAAGTTAAGTTTATATTTTTTTGCTCGTCAGATTGTTGTTATTTTATTATGAGGTTTTCAAAATAAATAAATTTTCTCAAAAAATTGTTGATTTTTGTGAAAGTTACGGGAAATCAAAGCGGAAAATGATTGTTTGCCGTCCCGCGATTTGACAAATTTCCCAAATTATAGTATAATTCAAACTGAAAGATACATAGGATACACCGTGTGTGCAAAGGAGGCATAATGGCGATCGGAGAAAGAGACGATTATTTTCTGACGAAAGATGAATGGGTGAAAATCGGCGGGCTGACCCGTCAGTGCGTGGACGCATGCCGCATCGATCCCAAGTATTACGAGCAGTACGATGTGAAGAAGGGGCTGCGCGATCTGGACGGCAAGGGCGTCCTTGCAGGGCTTACGGAGATCTCCGAGATCAAGTCGATGGAAGTGGTGGACGGCAAGCGCGTGCCTGTCGACGGCGAACTCTACTACCGCGGGTACGACGTGAACGAACTCATCCGCGGGTTCCTCAAAGATAAGCGCTTCGGCTTCGAGGAAACGACCTATCTTCTGCTCACGGGAAAGCTCCCCAACGCGCGCGAACTGCGTTCTTTCAAGAAGCTTCTCGGCGAATTTTACACGCTGCCCAAGAACTTTGTGCGCGACGTCATTATGAAGTCGCCCTCGCTCGACATGATGAACTCCCTCATGCGGTGCGTCCTCAATCTGTTCCCGTACGACCCGCATCCCAATGATACCTCACCCGAGAACGTCATGCGGCAGTGCCTGCAGCTCATTGCGGAGTTTCCCATCTTCGCGGTGTACAGCTATGCGGCGGCGAACTTCTATAAAAACAACGATTCGCTCGTCATCCACCGTCCGCAGACCGATCTTTCCATGGCGGAAAATATTCTTTATATGCTGCGGCAGGACTGCAGGTATACCGAGCTTGAGGCGCGCGTTCTCGATATGGCGCTCGTGCTCCATGCCGAACACGGCGGCGGCAACAATTCGTCGTTCACCACGCACGTCGTCACATCCTCGGGCACCGATACATATTCGGCGATCACCGCGGCGCTCGGCTCGCTCAAAGGCCCCCGTCACGGCGGCGCGAATATCCGCGTCATGCAGATGTTCGACGATATGAAAAAGCACATCGACACGCGCGACGAAAAGCAGGTCGCATCCTATCTCGAAGCGCTCGTCGACGGCAAGGCGTTCGACGGAGCGGGGCTCATCTACGGGCTCGGACACGCCGTGTATTCCATCTCCGACCCGCGCGCCAAGATCTTCAAGGGGTTCGTTGAGAAGCTTGCCGACGAAAAGGGCATGGGCGAGGAGTACGCGCTCTATGCCAAGGTCGAGGAACTTGCCCCTGAGATCATCGCCAAAAAGCGCAAGATCTATAAGGGCGTTTCCGCGAACGTCGATTTTTACAGCGGATTCGCCTACACTATGCTGAATATCCCCGTCGAGCTGTTTACGCCCATCTTTGCGATCGCGCGCATTTCGGGTTGGAGCGCGCACCGCATGGAGGAGCTCGTCAACGCGGGCAAGATCATCCGCCCTGCATATGAGAGCGTTGCCGCCCGCCGCGCATATGTTCCCATGAAGGAACGGAAGTAAGCGCAGTTATGAAGTTCGCAGATTTCTTTTCGAACCGACGAAAAGAAATCTCGTGAGGGGAAGGAAAACCCAACGTTCGCTGCGCTCTGCGTTCGGTTTTCCTCTGCGCGGGCAATCGCAACAATATAGCGCCCGCGCATTCAC
>CALVLR010000007.1 GCA_944340685.1 uncultured Clostridia bacterium
CCCGGACGAATATGCCGCCTTGACCATGCCGGGGCCGCCCGTTGCAAGGATCATATCCGCTTCACGCATGATCATGCCGGAGAGCGGAACAGTGGGCTGATCGATCCAGCCGATGATGTCTTCGGGAGCGCCCGCTTCGACCGCGGCTTCCAGAACGATTTTCGCCGCCTCGATGGTGCACTTCTTCGCACGGGGGTGAGGCGAAATAATGAGACCGTTTCTCGTTTTCAGGCAGATGAGCGACTTGAAGATCGCCGTAGACGTAGGGTTGGTCGTGGGAATGACCGCCGCAAGCACGCCGACAGGCTCTGCAATGCGGGTAAGCCCGAAGCCCTCGTCGCGCTCGATCACGCCGCAGGTCTTCGTATCCTTATAGGCGTTGTAAATATACTCCGCAGCATAGTGGTTCTTGATGACCTTGTCTTCGACGACGCCCATGCCCGTCTCTTCCACTGCCATCTTTGCGAGAGGAATACGCATCTTATTCGCAGCGACTGCCGCGTGGAAAAAGATCTTGTCGACCTGCTCCTGCGTATAGGTTGCGAACTTCTCCTGCGCCGCTCTGACGCGGGCAAGCATCTTCGCGAGCGATTCCTCATCGTTGACGATGAAATCTTTCATGTTCTACCTCCGTTTTGATCTCCCTGCTATATTTGATTTCCGGCGCATTCGCCGCAGAGTTCTGCAAGCGACACCGCTAAATCCTCATATTTGACCGCCACGCCTTCCGGCACATGCAGATGTACGGGCGCGAAATTCATGATCGCACCGATCCCCGCGGCGACGATCTCGTCGCATGCCTCCTGCGCGGCGCTGCGCGGAACGGTCAGGATCGCGACGCGGATGTGATTGCGCCTTGCGATCTCCGGCAGCTGTTCCATCGGATAGACAGGCTTACCCCCTACCGCCCCGACCTTCGCAGGCGACGCGTCGAACGCAGCGATCACATGAATGCCGTAGTTTTCAAACCCTTCGTAGGCAAGAATCGCCCTTCCGAGTCCGCCCGCGCCGACGATGACGGCGTTTGTCCAGCGATGATACCCTAAAAATTTCTCGATGTCCTCGATGAGAAGCTTGATCTCAAACCCGAAACGCGGTTTCCCGGGGCGGGACGAAACGAGCGCAAGATCCTTCCTTACGCCGACCGCGGAAAGCCCGAGATCTTTTGCGATCGCCGCAGAAGAGACATATTCGACCCCTTTTCCCGCCTCTCCTTTCAGATACCTCAGATACGCGGGCATGCGGGAAACGGTCGCTTTGGATACCGCAGTCTCGCCGTTTTTCATGCCACTCCTCTTCCGATCGCGCGGCGCGCACAATCGATAAATTTTTATCGATTCTTATTTTATCAGATTTTCCCGTATAAGTCAACTGTTTGAACGCAGTTTTTTCGGGCAGGAGAAAAGTTTCAGAAATCCCTTGTACCTATTATAATGGAAATTCAGAAAATTTCAAGAGGATCTGCAAAAAAAAATCCGTGCTTGATCACGGACTTTTTTTACAGCGATTTTAAGCTCTCCTCGATCTTAGCCTTCATATCGATGTATTTTTCCAATTTCTCTCGCTCGTCTTCCACGAGCTTTTTCGTCGCCTTGGAGATAAAGTTATGGTTGGCAAGCTTGCCGTTCGCCCGAGCAATTTCGCCGACAATGCGGTCAAGCTCTTTTTCGAGACGAGACTTCTCCTTTTCGAGATCGACAAGTTCCCCGAGCGGGATAAAGATCTGTCCGGCTTCGCATACGCCGGAGACGATCTTCTCCCCCGCTTCCGCGCCGCCCGAGACAAACGTTACGTCGCTTGCGCCTGCCAAGCGCAGGATGGAATTTTTATTGACCGTGATGAGTCTGCGCGCTTCGGTCGCAAGGAACACATGAACTTTGCGCGAAGGCGGGCAGTTGACCTCTACCTTCATGGCGCGCACCGTCTTGATGAGATCGATGACCGCTTCGAACGCCTTGGCTTCCTTTTTGTAGGCAAGGCGCGAGTTGTAGCGCGGATAATCCGCACAGATGATCAGCCCGTGCTCCCCCGGAAGATAGGAATAGATCTCTTCCGTGACAAACGGGATAAACGGATGCAGGAGACGGAGCGCATTTTCAAGCACAAACAGAAGAACGCTCAGCGCGCCGCGCTTTTTATCTGCGTCCTCGCCGTAGAGCGCAGGTTTGGAAAGCTCGATATACCAATCGCAGAAATCGTTCCACATAAAGTCAGTGAGCTTGTCCGCCGCAATGCCGAGATCGAACTTTCTGAGCGCGCTGTCCACTTCGCGGATGGTCATTTGCAGCCGCGAGATGATCCAGCGGTCAGCGGGCTGCAATTTGATCTCGCCGAGCGCGGGGATCTTTTCATCCTTCACGTTCATCAGAACAAACCGCGCCGCGTTCCAGATCTTATTGATGAAATTGCGCGATGCCTCTACCTTCGTATCGGTAAAGCGCGTATCGTTGCCCGGAGCGACGCCCGTAACAAGGGAAAGACGGAGCGAATCGGCACCGTATTTATCGATGATCTCCAGAGGATCGATGCCGTTCCCGAGCGATTTGCTCATTTTTCTGCCCTGCTCGTCGCGCACCAGTCCGTGAATGAGGACGTCGCGGAAGGGAACTTTATCGGTATGCTCCAGACCGGAGAACATCATGCGCATGACCCAGAACGGAATAATGTCGTATCCCGTAACGAGCACGTCCGTCGGATAAAAATAGTTGAAATCGGGCGTCTCGTCCGGCCAGCCCAGCGTGGAGAAGGGCCAGAGCGCGGAGGAGAACCATGTATCGAGCACGTCCTCGTCCTGATGAAGGTGCGTTCCGCCGCACTTGGGGCAGACGGTCGGCTCTCCTTCGCGGGTGCAGACGGTCTCGCCGCAGTCCCCGCAGTACCATACGGGAATGCGGTGACCCCACCAGAGCTGACGGGAAATACACCAATCGCGGATATTTTCCAGCCAATTATAATAGATCTTTGCAAAACGGTCGGGCGTGAATTTCGTCTTATTTTTGACGACTGCGTCGATGGCGGGCTTTGCGAGCGGTTTCATCTTGACGAACCACTGTTTGGAGACGATCGGTTCGACGGTGGAGTGGCAGCGGTAGCAGTGCCCTACGTTATGTGCGTGCGGCTCGATCCTGACGAGCAGCCCCAGCTTCTCCATTTCGGAAACAACCTTCTTGCGCGCCTCGTAGCGGTCAAGCCCCGCAAAACTCGGTCCCGCAAGCTCATTCATCGTGCCGTCGTCGTTCATGACGCGGATCACGGGAAGATCGTGGCGCAGCCCCACCTCGAAGTCGTTGGGGTCGTGCGCGGGCGTGATCTTGACCGCGCCCGTTCCGAATTCGGGATCGACGTATACGTCCGCGACCACGGGGATCTTGCGGTCTGTCAAAGGAAGCGCAAGCGTTTTTCCGACAAACGAAGCGTAGCGTTCGTCCTCGGGATTGACGGCGACTGCCGTATCGCCGAGGAGCGTTTCGGGACGGGTGGTCGCGATCGTGATAAAACCGCCGCCCTCAACGGGATAGTTGAAGTACCAGAAATGTCCGTTTTCTTCGGCATACTCCACCTCTGCGTCGGAGAGCGCCGTCTTGCAGCTCGGGCACCAGTTGATGATGCGGCTGCCGCGGTAGATCAATCCCTTATTGTAGAGGCGGAAAAACGCCTCGCGGACCGCCTTCGAGCACTTTTCGTCCATGGTAAAAGCAAGGCGCGACCAATCGCATGAGGAACCGAGCTTTTTCAGCTGTTCGATGATGCGGCCGCCGTACTTCTCTTTCCATGCCCAGGCGCGGCGGAGAAACTCCTCTCTGCCAAGCTCCTGTTTGGAAAGCCCCTCTTTCTTCATCTGTTCCACGATCTTGACTTCCGTCGCGATCGAAGCGTGATCGGTCCCGGGCAGCCAGAGCGTGCAGTATCCCTGCATGCGCTTGAACCGCACGAGAATATCCTGCATGGTTTCGTCCATTGCATGCCCCATATGAAGCTGCCCCGTCACGTTGGGAGGCGGCATCATAACGGTAAACGGAACTTTGGCAGGATCGATCTCGGCGCGGAAGCAATTGTTTTCCGTCCAGGTGCGGTAGATGTTTTCTTCAAATTCTCTCGGATTGTACGTCGTTTGCATCTCTTTCATGGTTTTCTCTTTCTGAAAATATCGCGCGCTGACTGCGCTGCGACCGGACAGCCGATTTTCTGCCCATTTTATATGGAAACATTATAAACGTTTTTTTTGAGGTTGTCAATTATTCCTCGGCGGGCATAACATATATTATTCCCTTAAATTTTGATCAGGAGGTCATGGTCATTACCATGAAAAAAATTTTTGCAACACTCGGAGCGGCTGTCTTTGCCCTCCTCCCCCTCACCGCCTGCGGCGGGAACGACGACGGCACCGTCACGCTTAAAGTCAACGAAGTGACGCACTCCGTCTTTTACGCCCCCATGTATCTTGCAGATTCTCTCGGCTATTTCGAGGAGGAAGGCATCGAAATCGAGCTGACAAACGGCGGAGGCGCGGACGCAGTCATGGCTGCAGTGCTCTCCGGCGATGCAGACATCGGGTTCTGCGGTCCGGAAGCGGCGATCTACGTTCAGCTCGGCGGCTCCAACGACCTGCCCACCGTTTTCGGGCAGCTCACAAAACGCGACGGGTCATTCCTCGTCGGACGCGAACCTGAGCCTGACTTTACATGGGAAAGTCTGAAAGGCAAGGAGATCCTTGCCGGCAGAAAAGGCGGCGTTCCCGCAATGACCTTCGAATACATCCTGCGCGAGCATGGTTTTACCGACGCAGACATCAAACTGAACTTCGACGTCGCCTTCAATCTGATGACGGGCGCATTCGAAGCGGGCACGGCGGACTACTGCACGATGTTCGAACCCGTTGCCTCCGAATATCAGGCGGCAGGGAAAGGCTATATCGTCGCCTCCGTCGGAGAAGCCGGCGGCGAAGTCCCCTACACGAGCTATATTGCCCGCCGTTCCTGGCTGGACGACAACGAGGATGTTGCAAAGGGATTCCTCCGCGCGATCCTCAGGGGCATCGAATACGCACAGACGGAAGACGCCGCAACGGTCGCCGAACACCTCGTACCGCACTTCCCCTCCACCTCGGTCGAATCGCTCGCCACAAGCGTGACGAGTTACCGCAATATCGACGCGTGGGTCACCGATATGGCAATGACGGAAGCAAGTTTCGACCGACTGCAGGACATCATCGAGAGCGCGGGAGAACTCGAACGCCGCGCCGACTTCGACTCCCTCGTCGATAACAGTTATGTAAACGAAGTATACGCCGCGCTGCACGCGTGATCCGAAGCGCGGAAAGGTCTGCCTATGAAGAACATTCTGAAATTTGACAACGTGACGCATATTTACCACACCGTACGCGGAGAAGTTGTGGCGGCAAAAGGACTTAGCTTTTCCGTAGACGAAGGAGAGTTCGTTGCCATCATCGGACCTTCCGGCTGCGGCAAAACGACGCTCCTCTCCTTGGCGGCCGGACTTTTAAAGCCCTCGGCGGGCAGCATCGAACGGCGGGGAAGCTACGGATATATGTTGCAAAAGGATGAGCTCTTCTCCTGGCGCACCATCGAAAAAAACATCTTCCTTCCGCTGGAAATCAGAAAACAAAATACGCCCCAGGCGCGCAAAAGAGCGCTGGGACTTGCAGAAAAGTACGGCCTCAAAGACTTTTTAAAGAGCTATCCGGCGCAGCTTTCGGGCGGAATGCGGCAGCGCGCCGCGCTCATCCGCACGCTGGCGACCGATCCCGACGTTCTGCTCCTCGACGAACCGTTCTCTGCGCTCGACTATCAGACGAGACTCAACGTCTGCGAGGACGTCTCGAATATCATCAGAAGCGAGAAAAAGACGGCGCTCCTCATTACCCATGATATTTCGGAGGCGATCTCCCTCGCCGACCGCATCCTTGTGCTCACGGCGCGCCCCGCGCGCGTTTCGCACTCGCATGCGCTCGACTTCGGAGACATTCCGCCCCTGAAACGCAGAGAACAGCCGACCTTTTCCGGTTGGTTCGAAGAACTTTGGAGGGAACTCAACGCATGAAAAACGTAAACTATTCCAAGGAACACGCGGTGTTCCTCAGAAAGCGCAAAAAAAATCTCGCGCTCGTATGGGCGATGCGTCTGGGGATCCTGGCTCTTTTGCTGGGACTGTGGGAACTTGTTACCGCGCTCGGTTGGATCGACCCGTTCATCATGAGCTCGCCTTCCCGTATTGCCTCCACCATCGCATCTCTCTATGCGGACGGCAGCCTTTTCTACCATATCGGCGTGACCTTGTGGGAGACGCTCGCAGGGTTTGCGATCGCCGTTGCAGTCGGGTTTGCCGTAGCGCTTCTGCTGTGGTGGAGCGACACGGTGCGAAGAATACTCGAGCCGTACATCGTCGTCATCAACGCACTGCCGAAGATCGCACTCGGCCCCCTTATCATCGTATGGTTCGGAACGGGCAGCGAAGCGATCGTCTTCATGACGGTGCTCGTCGGTGTGATCGTCGCCATCATGCACGTCCTATCCGCGTTTATCGGGACGGATGAAAACAAGATCTTGCTGATGCGTTCGATGGGCGCGAGCAAATGGCAGATCCTATGGAAACTCGTTCTGCCCTCCTCCTATCCCTCCGTCATCTCCATGCTGAAAATCAACGTGGGAATGGCGTGGATCGGATCCATCATGGGCGAATATATCGTCTCGCGTGCGGGACTCGGATACCTCATCGTCTACGGCGGTCAGGTGTTTAAACTCGATCTTGTGATGAGCGCGACGTTTATCCTCTGCGTGCTTGCCGCGGGTATGTATTTTCTTGTCGTTCTTTTGGAGAAAATACTCGTCAAAAACGCAGAACGCTGAAAAGACGGCTCCCGCACCCCCGATCACCGGATAAAACATGTGAACAACGCCGGAAAGTCCCAAACGGGACACGGCAAACGCCGCAAGCAGGATCCCTGTCTCCGCGGCGTATTTTTTTGCGCCACGCACCCTTTCGCAGGCAGAGAGCAGCGGATAGAGAGAAGAGGCGAGCGACGTGAGGATCGCGCAGGCAACGGCTCCGTAAAATATTTTATTCCCGTGCGCCGCATACAAAAACGGCATTTCAGCGCCGAGCGCACCCTCTCCCGCGCGGCGGATCGCGCTTAAAATGACGACGGCGCAAATAAAAATCGCCGAACAAGCCGATCCGGCGGAAATCGCAGGGCGACGGACATGCGTCCCGAGATCGCATAAAACGGGCAGCGCAAAGGCAATATTCATGCCTGCATACAATACGGCGTTCCATGCGCCGGCCGCGTCGGGCGGGAGCGAGAGCGCAAATTTTCCGCGGCCATACCAGAATACAAACATGAGGAGCAGCGGCACGAGGGCGGAATTCAGCACGGCGATCCCCTTTGTCCCGCGCGACAAAAAGAGCAGGACGACAAGAAGGCCGCCAAGCGACGCAAGCGGACGGACGGAAGGCAGGAGCGCATCCAGCCCCGCCAGCATACCGGCGCATGGCACGAACGCCGCACAGAGTACTGCCGCTTTCGCCGCGGGAGCCGCACTGCGAAACAGCGCGCGCAGCGCACCCTCGTATCCGCCGTACTTTCTGCCGAGGCGCAAAAAAAATACGCACACAAAAAAATAAAGCAAGCAGGATAAAAAGAGCGCTCCAAGATACCCTTCCTGAAAAAAACGAAGAAGTTCCGCACCCGTAATAAAGCCTGCGCCGATGGTCGTTCCGATCAGAACGAGCGCCGTTTTCAGCGTGTTCATCTTCTTTTTCTATGCGCTTCGGCAGAAAAAAATGACAAAATAAGAAAATTTATAAAATTATGTCTGACATAGTACTTTGGGTATTGACAAATTTCGACAAATCATATATAATATTGTAGAAATAAGAAGGAGGTCTTGCATGGACGGTACTGTAACGGACGAAACGGCCGAAGCGTTGGAAGAAAAGGCCGATGCGCAAAACGAAAAATCCATCAGCTCCGATCTCATCCGCGGACACATCAATACCATCATTTTGCGCTCTCTTTACGACGGCGACAAGTACGGCTATGAGATCATCGCCGAAATCGAGCGCAAGAGCCACGGGCAGTATTCTCTGAAACAGCCCTCCCTTTACAGCGCGCTCAAACGTCTGGAAAAGGACGGCTATGTCACGTCCTATTGGGGCGGTTCGGTCGGCGGCGGCCGCCGTAAATACTTCTCGCTTACCGAGGCCGGCAAGCTCGTTTCGGAACAGAATCAGTCGGAATGGGAATATTCCCGTACTGTGATCGACAGCCTTATTTCCGACAAAGATTTTGATTTTTCCAACCCTGCCCCCACCTCGGTCAATATGCGCGTGCTGCGCGATACGACTTCGCGCGTGCCCCGCGGCGAAAGCGACGGCGAGGAACTCGACTTCCAGCCGATGTTCGACGACAGCGAAGATTTCAAAAAACTTGAGCAGGAAGTCGCCGCACAGCGGGCAAAACTTGCCGCGGATACCGAAAAATTCGAAGAAGAGATGCGCGCCCGCAACGACGCGCTTCTGCGCGAACGCGCGTGGCGTGAACAGGAGATCGCAGCCCGCGAACGCGCGCTTGACGAAAAACGCCGTGAATTGGACGAGCTTCGCTCTGAAATACAGTCTGCGCCGCAGGAAAGCGAGGCGGCTCGGGAACAGATCGCAAAGCTTGAGGCGCGCATTTCTGTTCTGACCGAGGAAACACAATCTTTCAAAAATCAACAGACTGCGCGCAGCGAGATCTTACAGCGCGAACAGGCGTGGCGGGAACGGGAACTTGCCGCACGCGAGAACGCCATCCAATCCGAGCGCGCCGAGCTTGTCGCGCTTCGCACACAGATGGAAGCGTCGGCATCGCACAAAAACAGCGAGCAGCAGGCGCATGTTGCCGCGCTTGAAACCCGTATCAAAGAACTCACGGAAGAGCTCGACTCTTCTAAAACACAGCTCTCATCGCTTCAGGCGCGCGAAGAAGCGCGCGACCAGGAGCAGGAAGATGTCCGGCAGACGCTGCAGGAAAAGGAAGAATTGTTTGAAACGGAACGTCGGCTTTTCGGCGAACGGCTGGAAGAAGCGCAGCGGCAATCGGAGCAGGCGCTTGAAGAAGAGCGGCGCAGCCACGAGGAGGCGCTCGAAGACGCAAAAACAAACGCCGAGATCCAGCTTGCGGCAGAACGCCGCCTCTCCGACGAACGGGTAGCCGAACTCAGACGCATCGCACAGGAACAGCTTGACGCGGAGCGCAAACGCTCGGAAGCCGAGATCAACGAGGAGATCCGCCGCTCTCAGACGGAACTCGAAGAAGAACGCCGCAAGCATGCCGAGGAGCTGCGCCGGCAGGAAGCGCGTATCCTTGCAGAACAGGAAGAGCTCTTCCGCCAACGCGAGAAACAGCTTCTTCACCGTAACTATCTCGATCTCGTGAACGCGCCGCCCGCCGAAGAAGAGCCGCACGATTATACCTATTATAATATGCAGCCGACTGCGGACGAGCCTGCGCCCGCCGAGGAGACCGCGGATTACAAGTCCGTCGTACACCGCCTGTATGCGAACGCTGTTTCGGGTGAATCCGCCGTCCCCGTCCAGGAGCGCGCGCAGTCACTCGACGGGATCGATTTTACAGACCTGGAAGCCCGTGCCGCACAGGACGGGATCCGGATCCGTACGGCAGGCGGGAAAATGCGTTCCCACGCGGAGATCTCGGAGAGTATCGTACACAAGGGAAAGGCGCTCTTTATCAGCGGGATCATTACTTTTATTTTCTGCGTGGCACTCGGAAGCATCGTGCTCGGCTTGCAGTCGTCCGCAGGGCTTCCCCTCTTCTACCCGTATTTCATCTGGGGCGTGGGACTCATCGTCCTTCTGGTCACGGGACTTGCCTATGCAAACCGCTATGGAGAGCGATCGCTCAGGCGGACGGGACCCGTTCTGCTCAACAGCATCGTATCTTACATCCTGCTTGTGATCGTAACGCTTATCGTCGCCCTGGCGGCACGGGCAGATCTTTCCAACAGTTCTCAGCTTGCCACATTCGTCATTGTTCCGATCATCTTTTTCATCGGCGTGATCCTATTCGGCGCAACCTATTACATCCAGGTAAGACCGAAAAAAGATTAAGTTAAAACGGCTTCTCCGTTATGTGCGGAGAAGCCGTTTTTAATGCTTATTTCGGCAGCCGGAAAAAGCTGCATCATTTGAAGAGGACCCTGAGCGCTGCGCGGCGCAATTTACAGGCGTTCGAATGCGTATGCCGCCGCACCGTACATTCCCGCGTCGTTTCCGAGCGCAGCGCAACGGAGATCGACGGGCACGATTTTTTCAGAGACATACAGGCGCGGATAAACATACGCGCGCAAAGGTGCGAGCAGCGTCTCCCCTTCCGCCGAAACACCGCCCCCGAGAATGACCGCCTGCGGGCGGAAAATATTTACCAGATTGGCGATCCCCTCGCCCAGCGCAGCGACGTATGCATCTAAAACGCGCTTTGCGGACGCATCGCCCTCTTTCAGCGCAAGAAATGCCGTCCTGCCGTCCGCCTTATCGGCCGTGGGCGCATATTTCCACATTGCGCTCGATCGGTTTTTTTCCATTTCGGCGTGCGTCAGACGAACAAGCGCTCTTGCCGAGGCATACCGTTCGAAGCATCCGCGCCTGCCGCAGGTACACTGCTCGCCGCCCTGACGGATCACCATGTGACCGATCTCCGTACCTGCGCTGCGGAAACCCTCGAAGAGCTTTCCGCCGATGATCACGCCGCCGCCGATGCCCGTTCCGAGCGTGACGAGAATACTATCGGAAAATTGCTTCCCCGCACCGAATTTCGCTTCGCCGAGCGCCGCGGCATTGGCGTCATTGAGCACGAACGTCTTTTTCCCTGTAAATTTTTCTACAAGGGCCCCGAGCGGAACGTTCTCCCAGTGAAAATTTGACCAAAGAACGATATTTCCCGCCGCGCTGTCGACAACGCCGGGCGAACCGATCCCGATCGCCTGAACATCATCCATGCTCTTGCCTGCTTTTTCCGCCGTCTCGATTGCCAGATGCGCCAGCGCGAACGCCGTCTGTTCTGCCGTACTTGCGGCAGACGTCTCCACCTTCGACCTGCCTTCGAGTCTTTCGCCCGCAAGCAGAGCGGCTTTTGCTGACATTCCGCCGAGATCGATCCCAATGACCATATGCACTCCAGAATTGATTATTTTCCGTTCAGAAACGCCGAAAGATCTGCAACGAGCTGCGCGTTATCGTTCGTTTTGCGCAGTATATCCAGCACCTCCGGCGCCGTAAGCCCGCTTTCTCGGACCCGATAGAGCACCTGCAGCTCTTCCGCAGACAACAAAAGCTCCTCTTTCCGCGTGCCGCAGCGCCCGAGATCAAATGCAGGAAATATCCTTCTTTCAGCAAGTTCGCGCGAAAGCGTGATTTCGGCATTGCCCGTTCCGCGAAATGCCTCGGATACGGCGTCGTCGAAAAAGTTCCCCGATTCCGCCGAGACGGAAGCAACGATCGTGACGCTCCCCGCCTCGGACGTATTCCGCGCGGCGCCGAAAAAGCGCTTCGGTTCGGAGAGCGCGGCGGGGTCAAGTCCGCCGGAGATCGTCTTCCCGCAGTTTTCCGAAAGATAATTGTGCGCCCGCGTAAGTTTTGTGAGCGAATCGAGGAGAATGAAAATGTCCTTCCCCTGTTCCGCCATCCGCTTTGCGTGCTCGATTACGAGATGCGCCGCGCGGACGTGGTGCTCTGCGCTTTCGTCAAAGGATGACCAGACGATCTGCGCTCCCCGAACGCTGTTCTCAAATTCAGTCACTTCCTCCGGCCGTTCGTCCACGAGCAGGACGATGAGGATCACATCGGGGTAATTGTTCCGGACGGCGCAGGCAATGCTTTTCAAAAGCGTTGTCTGACCTGCACGGGGCGGGGCGACAACGAGCGCCCGCTGCCCTTTTCCGATGGGCACAAACAAATCGAGGAAGCGGAGAGCAATGTCGCCGTTCCCCGCCGAAAGGGCAAATTTCTCGCACGGATACTGTGCGCGGAGCGTATCGAAGAGAGGACGGCGCGTCCCTCTCCCAGCCGCGATGCCGTTTACGCTCAGGATCTCCGCAACTTCCGCCGAATCGTTTTTCCGGCTTGGTCTTACCGTACAGGCGATAAAGTCCCCCTCGCGCAGTTCCTGCGCATGGATCACGGGAGCGGGAACAAAAATATCTTCCGCGGACAGCCGGCAGCCGTTCGTGCGGATAAAGCCGTAACCATTACCGGTGACCTCAAGAAGCCCCGTATACACGGGCGCGTCAAATGCAAACCGCTCTTCGCCGGACGCGACTTCAAGAATATTTCTGCGCTGACGGTTCTCCTCCGTCCCCTGCCGCCTGATCTCTTCGATCTTTGCTCTGACGACAGGATCGAGATACGTCTGTTTGACGGGAGCGCCGCGGTTGGAACGGGGTGCAGGCTGCTTTTTTCCCGTGAGAAGATCGATGATAGCGCTTATGAGCGCGTCTTTATTGTTGGACGACGCCTGCCCCATGCCCTCCTGTCTTCCAAGGATGCGCAGCGTTGATAAAGGAAGGGTATCGAGATATTCCCGATACCGCTGCTCAATCGTCTTTAATTCCATTCCTTGGTACGCTCCATCACGATGATCTTGGTACTGTCTTCCGTAATATCATCGCGGAACAGTTCGATTTCGCTGTCTTCCAGCTCTTCCACTTCGTCTCCGTCAAACTTATCGAGAAATTCATCGACCTTATCGACGTCAATATTCAGCCCTTTCGTCTTATAATGCATGGGAATGACGATCGCAGGCATGATCCGGTCGACATATTCTTTTGCCTGCTCCGCGTCGATCGTATAATTCCCGCCGACGGGAATGAGGAGAACATGGACGGGGAGCAGCATTTCAATGAGCGCCGACGAGCATTCCTCGCCCAGATCGCCGAGGTGGCAGATCTCAAGACCGTCCATGCGGAATTTAAAAATGAGGTTATCGCCGCGGCGCTCCCCGTTTTCGTCGTCGTGATAGCTCTTGATGGCGGTCACGTCGACGCCGCCGATCTCATACGTCCCTTCCTCGTTGAAAACAACGGGCGCTTTGCCGTTTGTCCCCTTTACCGCGCTCACATTGTTGTGATCGTAATGACTGTGGCTGACGGTAACAGCGTCCGCTTTGACGGACGGCATCTTAAAACCGATCGCCCCATAGGGATCGGTCACGATGGTCGTCCCGGTACTCTCCGTTAACATAAAACTGGAGTGCCCCAAATATCGAATTTTCATCCTTCCTCCGAAATAACTTCGATTGCGATCTTCAGCGTGAAATTTTGTACAGCCTCAGGAAAAAGCAACCGATAGCGAAGATGTATGACGGGACCTTCCGCAATGTTGCGGATACGGTATAACAGCGTTTCCACAGGGATGCAGCCCTGATTTTCCGCCGCACGGACGATCATCTGCGTTTGCGCCCCCGTACGGAATACGGCGGAAAGCCTGCCTGCCCGCTCCATCACGAGAGAGTCTTCCCGCAGGAGGAGCGTGACCTCATCCCCTTCGTCGCGATACCGTACGACAGAAGCGCCGTTTTCCCGCGAAAATGTGCCCCGCGCCCGAAAAAGCGAACGCCGCCCTTCCGTAAACGTGACGATCTCCGTATCACACAGCTTCATCTACAATATTATAATACAAAAAAGAAGTTTTGTAAATGAATTGGAGGCATTTTTGAACAATATCCTTCAATTCTTTTTAAAGAAGCGCTCAAAACATGCCTTTCCCTCTCGCTGAATGTTTTGCAGCGCCGTTTCGTCGCCCGCAGAGAGCGCCTCGCGGAATTTTTCCAGCCTGGCGCCGATCCGATCGATCTCCGCAAGCAGGTTCTCCCTGTTGAGCATGTAAAGCTCCGACCAGACCTTTTCGTCGACGGGCGCGACGCGCGTCATATCCTGAAAACTTCCGCCCGTAAAGCCCACGCAGCTCTCCGTGAGCGGACTTGTGACGTACGCGTTTGCAACGACGTGCGCAAGCTGCGATGTGAGCGCGATCATGCGGTCGTGCTCCGCCGCAGAACATTCGATCACGCGCCCGAACCCCATATCTTTTGCAAGCGCGCGCACCGTATCCAGCGCGGAAACGTCCGTCTTTTCGCCCAGCGTAATCACGAGATTTGCGCCGCGAAAGAGCGTTTCACTCGCCGAGCGGATCCCCGACGTCTCTTTGCCCGCCATCGGATGCGTTCCCACATAGCGATACCCGCGCTTTACGACCGCTCTCTCGACCGGCTCTTTTACGCCGCAGATGTCCGAGACGATACACCCCTGCGGAAAATCGCCCTCTTTCAGCTCCCGCATGACCACGCGGGGCGGCAGAGCGAGAAACACAACGTCCGCTCCCTCGTAATCCGCCGTTTCTTCGTCGATCATACCGTGTTTAAGCGCATACTCGATCGGCTCGCGGCTGCGATTTTTCCCAAGCACCAGATGACCGGCTTTTTTCAGCGACGCAGCAATCGACGCCCCGATAATGCCAAGCCCGTATACGACGATCTTCATTTGAACCCTCCGAATGAAAAATCAGTGACTTTTTAGGTATTATGTATGACATAGTACTATGTTTTTTGCAAATTTTTACCGTTTACAGCCAATTCATGACGACAGATGACGCTCTGAGCGACTTCCGCACTCTCCCATAATCGGGAATGATCTTCCCCACCTCCGCCCAGAACGCGGAACTGTGATCGAGAAATCGGGTATGGCAAAGCTCGTGCACGACGATATAGCGCGCCTGCTCTTCGGAGAGGAACACTGTACGGAAGGAGAATGCAAGCGCGCCGTTTGCATTGCAGGAACCCCATCGCCCGCGCGCCGAAGTAATACGGATCCCCGCGTAAGAAAAGCCATGGCGTTCCGCATACATCGCAGCAAGCGCAGT
>CALVLR010000008.1 GCA_944340685.1 uncultured Clostridia bacterium
AGGTCGGCTCTTTGGAAAATTACGACGAGGTGTACCGCGCCTGCGCCTTCTTTGCCTTCAAATACGGCAGGATCGATTGGCTGGAGAGCAACAACGAATATTGGCTGGAACAGAATGCGCGCCTTCGCGACGACTTCAATATTTCAACGGGATTCCATGCCGCCGATATGCCGCCCGTCAAGTTCAAGTCCAAAATGAAAGCGTGCTACGAAAAGGCGCATATTCCGGTCGCCCGCTACTGCATGGCGGAGGACTACGAGACCTGCCGCGCATTTTTGCAGGAAGTCGGGCGCGCGGTCGTCAAGCCGGATAACGGCGTGGGCGCCAACGCGACCTACCGCATCGCGAGCGAGGAGGATTTAAAAAACTTTTTCGCGGCGGGGCACAAGGGCTATATCATGGAGGAATACATCGACGGGACGATCTGCTCGTACGACGCGATCATCGACGGCACCGGCAGCCCCGTCTTTGAAACGGGAAACGTCACGCCCGGCTCGCTGATGGACGTCGTCAACGAGCAGGAAGACAGCTGCTTCTTTATCCGCAAAGCGCTCCCCGAGGAGGTGCGCCGCAAGGGCAGGGCTGCGGCCAAGGCGTTCGGCGTGAGGAGCCGCTTCGTGCACTTTGAATTTTTCAGCCTGAACGGCGACTGCCACCTCGGCAAGAAGGGGGATATCGTCGCGCTCGAAGTGAATATGCGCCCCTCGGGCGGCTGTTCGCCCGATATGATGAACTACGCGAACGGGGTGGACGTATACGAGATCTGGGCGGATATGATCGCAGGGCGCACGCCGCACATCGGCGACCATGAAAGGTATTTCTGCGCGTTCATCGGGCGGCGGAAAGAGCGGAGCTATGCGCTTTCGCACGGGGAGATCTTAAAGAAGTACGGTGCAAATCTCCGCGAATACGGCGAGGTGGATAAGGCGCTTGCGCCCGCCATGGGCGATTACCGCTATATCGCCTGCTTCCAAACAGAGGAAGAGGTATATCGCTTTTTCCGCGAACTTTCCAAATAACATGATACACCGCAAAGCCGCCCGTTTGGTCGGCGGCTTTGCGGTGTATGCGCGCGTTCGGAAAAGTAAGTTGCATATGCCGAACTTTTTTGAAAAAAATCCGTTCAAACAGTTGACAGCGCAAAAACTTCGTGATAGAATATGCATGTAGTTCGCAGAGACGAACAATTTTTTCAGGAAGATAGTTCGCATAGGCGAACCCCGCTGCGGATGGCAGCGCGGAAAGGAGACCAAAGCATGCCGCTTATTTTGGCGCCCATCGGGCGCGAAGTCAGGATCGTGAAGATCGTTGCGGACGAGAAGACGAAAAAGCACCTTGCCAACCTCGGGCTTCTCGTCGACGCCACGGTGACCGTTCTCTCCTCGGCGGGAGGGAGCACCGTCTGCCGTGTGAAGGAGGGCAGGCTCGCCCTCGATAAAAATGTTGCGGCGCATATCTATGTGGCGTAACGCAAATGCAGGCATCTATTTTTTTGGAGGTACATAGAGTACTATGCAAAAGTTGTTGGAGGACTTCGTCCCCGGCGAGAAGGGCGTCATCGTCTCGGTCGCGGGGGAGGGGCGCATCAGAAGGAGGCTCTTCGATATGGGCGTCACGCCCGGAGCCGAAGTCGTGATGCGCAAGAAAGCGCCGCTCGGCGATCCCATCGAGATCACTCTGCGCGGCTATGAGCTGACGCTCCGCAAGACGGAGGCGGCATGCGTGACGATGGAGGTAAAGAAGAAATGAAGCAATTTGCTTTGGCGGGCAATCCCAACTGCGGAAAGACCACACTCTTCAACCTTCTCACCGGTTCCACGGCATACGTCGGCAACTGGCCGGGCGTCACGGTGGATAAGAAAGTCGGTACCTACAAGAAGGGCGCCGAGCCCGTGCAGATCGTCGACCTTCCCGGCATCTACTCGCTCTCGCCCTATACGCCCGAGGAGGTGATCTCGCGGAACTTTATCCTCGATGAGAAGCCCGCGTGCGTCATCAACATTGTCGACGCGACCAACCTCGAGCGCAACCTGTATCTCACGACGCAGCTCATGGAGATCGACGTTCCCATCGTCATCGCGCTCAACATGATGGACGCGGTGGAAAAATCGGGCGACGCCATCGACGCAAAGCTCCTCGAAGAGAAGATCGGGCTGCCTGTCGTCGCGATCTCGGCGCTCAGGGGCGCAGGGATCAAGGAACTGATGGACAGAGCCATCGCCGTCTCCAACAAGCCGCGCGAGGGCGTCACCGTCCTCAGAAATTCGCCCATTGCACACCTTGTGCAGGATGTGAACATCGCACTCAAAGCGCAGGGCGTGGGCGCGCCGCTCTTCCATGCGGTCAAACTCTCCGAGATGGACGAGATCGAGACGCAGATGCACCCCGAGCTTGTCAAGATGGTCGATGAATTCAAGGCGACCTTCAAAGACGATACCTTCGGGACCGATCTCGAGGCCGTTGTGGCGGACGCGCGCTACAAGTACATCTCTGCGAATTACTCCTCGGCTTACACGCACAAGGGCGCGAAGGGGGAGAAACTCACAAGAAGCGATAAGGCGGATAAGGTACTCACACACCGCGTCTGGGGTATTCCCATCTTCATCGTCATCCTCTTTGTTATCTTCCATCTCACGTTCTCGGAGGATCTCTTCTATATCAGCGCGATCGCAGGCGGACTGCCCACGCTGGAAGAGCTTGGAATGGATATGGAAAACGGCGGCGTGACCCTGCTTGCCTGTTTCTATGACGGCGCGGTATTCTCGCCGGGCGTGATCCTGACAAACCTTTTGAACTGGGTGCTTGAATGGATCAACGTCCTTGCCGAAATGGCGTGCGCGAATGCGGCTCCCTGGGTGGGCAGCTTTGTTGTGGACGGCGTTCTGGGCGGCGTGTTTGCAGTACTCGGGTTTATTCCGCAGATCCTCACGCTGTTCCTGTTCTTCTCCATTCTCGAAGATACCGGCTATATGGCGCGTATCGCATTCATTCTCGACCGTATCTTCCGCAAGTTCGGTCTCTCGGGCAGGGCATTCATGCCCATGGTCATGGGCTTCGGCTGTTCGCTGCCCGCCATGATCAACACCCGTACCCTTGCAGACGAAAAGGAGCGTACCTCCACCGTCCGCGTCATTCCGTTCTTCTCGTGCGGCGCCAAGCTGCCCATTCTCACGGCAGTCGCGGGCGCGATCGTCGGGGCATACGGCATCGGGAATGCCGACGTCATCACCATGTGCATGTACCTCTTGGGTATCTGCACGGCGATCGTCACCGTCATTTTAATGCGTTCGACCACCATGCGCGGCGAAGTCCCGCCCTTCATCATGGAGCTTCCCGCATACCATGCGCCCCGCTTCCAGAGCCTCATGGTGCACCTTTGGGATAAGACCAAGCACTATGTGAAGAAGGCGTTCACGATCATCCTCGTCTCGACCATTCTCATCTGGTTCCTCTCCAGCTTCAACTGGCGCTGGCAGTTCCTCATCAACGAGGACGGCGACAACCTGCGCATGAGCGAGAGCATTCTCGGCTCGGTCGGCATGCTCATTCAGCCGCTCTTCACGCCGCTCGGCTTCGGCTCGCAGCTCGGCACCGAATTCGGTTGGGTGTTCGCTGTTGCAGCCATCACGGGACTTGTGGCGAAGGAGAACGTCATTGCCACGTTCGGTTCGCTTGCCGCGGTCGTTGCAGGGTCCCTCATCTCCACGGAGGACGGCGTTGCAGAGGTCACGGCAATGATCCAGGGAACGGGGATCGGCATCCCGGGACTCATCTCCTTCATTGCGTTCAACATGCTCACCATTCCTTGCTTTGCGGCATGTGCTACGGCGCGTGCAGAGCTTCCGAAGGGCAAGTTCAAGTGGACGCTTCTGTTCTGGCTGGCAACGAGCTATATCGTCTCCATGGCGATTTATCTCATCGGCTCTTGGTGGTGGACCTGTTTTATCTTCATTGCGGTCGCCGCGGCGGCAGTTGCCCTGATCGTCTTCTGGAACAAGAAACACCCCCTGAAGAAGGAAACCGTCTCTGCCGATCTCGGCGTCGACGAGGCAGCCCTGCATGAAGCGGCGGCTGCCGACGAGGAAAGAAAATGACCTGGTATGAGATCCTCATCATCATTGCGGCTTGCGCGATCGTTTTAGGCGTGATCGTCACATCGATCGTCCGCAGGAAGCAGGGCAAAACGGGCTGCGGATGCGACTGCGGCGGCTGTGCGGGCTGTTCCGGCTGCGCGGCGTGCGCTTCGCACAAGAAGTCCGAGGATAAGCCCGATGAGCAAAACAAGCCTACACGACAATCTCCATAAATCTTCGGAAAAGGGGAGCCCCGAGCGGGTTCCTCTTTTTCGTGAAAAATGCACGTCGGATTATGAGAATGCGCGGAATGGGATTGCGGATTCTGTGTGAATGCGTACATAAAATGTCTATAATTGCAGCAAATAGCCGATATTCGTGTTTTCAATACAAAAAAAAGTGAAAAATTTTATATATTCAGTCTATCAACATGCGCGATTACGACGTCTTTATGATGGATACCATTTTCTACACGTTTGTCGGCTTGCTGGCAGGCATTGTGGTCGACATCAGTTATGGGTTCATCGACCCGAGAATCCGCATGGGGGAGAAGTAACATGGAAGATTTGAAGAATATATGGCAGATAAGATCGCCGTTATGTACGCGGGCAAGATCGTCGAGTACGGCACTGCGGACGATGTGTTCTATGACCCGCGCCATCCGTATACCTGGGCGCTGCTCTCTTCCATGCCCGATCTGGATACCAACGAGAAGCTGGACGCAATTCCCGGCACGCCGCCGAATATGATCTATCCGCCCAAGGGCGACGCCTTTGCGGAACGCAACAAATACGCGCTCAAAATCGACTTCGAGCAGCAGCCGCCCATGTTCAAGATCAATGAAACGCACTACGCGGCAACGTGGCTGCTGCATCCCGACGCGCCGAAGGTTCCCGTTCCCAAGGCGATCACCGATCGCATTAACCGCATGAAAAAATTGGTAGGTGGCGAAGATGGAAAACAATAACGAAGTTTTGCTCCGTGTAGAGCATCTCTGCCAATATTTCAAGATGGGGCGGAAGGAGCTGAAAGCCGTTGACGACGTGAGTTTCGATATCAAGCGCGGCGAAGTTTTCGGCCTTGTCGGCGAATCCGGATGCGGCAAAACGACGACGGGCCGCTCCATCATCAAGCTGTACGATATTACCTCGGGAAACATCTACTTCAAGGGGCAGCGGATCTGCGCGGGAACACGTTCTTACCGCAATGCGATTTCCGAAGCCCGCAAAAAATATCGCGAAGAGGTCAAAGCGCTTCGCGCCGAGGGCAAAGAGGATGCTTCCAAGGCGGAAGAGATCAAACGTCAGATCGCAGAAAAACGCGCGCAGCTGCAAGAGATCATCGATCTCAATAACCGCGAGATCGCTGCGGCAAACCGCGATCACCGCAAATGCGACAAAGAGTACGCAGAATCTCTTGTTCAGCAGCTGAAAGAGGAGTATGCCCCCAAGTTTGAGGCGGCTCAGGGAGACGAGGAAGCGCTGAAGAAGCTGAAAAAGGAGTATCGCGAGCAGTGTTCCATTGCGCGCAAGACAAAACTCATCACGCGCATTCAGATGATCTTCCAGGATCCGATCGCGTCGCTCAATCCGCGTATGACGGTTCGTGAGATCGTCTCCGAAGGGCTTGTGATCAACGGGATCCGCGATAAAAAGTATATCGACGAAAAGGTATATGAGATGCTGGAGCTGGTGGGGCTTGTCCGCGAACATGCGGGGAGATACCCGCACGAATTCTCGGGCGGTCAGCGCCAGCGTATCGGGATCGCGCGCTCGGTGATCATGCGCCCCGATATGATCATTGCCGACGAGCCGATCTCCGCGCTTGACGTTTCCATTCAGGCGCAGGTCATCAATCTTCTCAACAAATTGAGAGAAAAGCTCGGGCTTACGATCCTGTTCATCGCGCACGATCTTTCGGTCGTCAAATATTTCTCCGATCGGATCGGCGTCATGTATTTCGGGAAAATGGTCGAGCTTGCGCCTTCCGATGAGATCTTCGCGCATCCGCTGCATCCCTATACCCGCTCGCTTCTCTCTGCGATCCCGCTTCCCGATCCGCACTACGAGAAACAGCGCACGCGAATCACCTACAATCCGATCGCGGAACACGATTATACGACGGATAAGCCTTCGCTCAGGGAGATTTATCCCGGCCACTTTGTCTACTGCAACGACGCAGAAGAGAAAAAATACAAAGAAGAACTCGGGCTGTAAGCCAAACGGTCATATATGTTCAAAAAGACGTTGCTCAAATATCTCATAGCCATGGCGGTCGGGGCGGTGATCGTCCTGATGATGCTGTGGGGGCAGGGATATTTCACCGAGACGGACTGGCAGCGGCAGTGCAGGCTTCTCTGCGATGCGTTCACCTTTTCCGGACTCATCATCATGCTTCTGTGCGCGCTCGTCTGGGTGAGCAACCGAGGCATGTTTCTCGGGATCGGGTACGCTGTCGGAAGGCTTTTCCATACGCTTCTGCCCTTTCTTCCGAAGAGCAAGGAAACGTATGCCGAATATCGCGAACGCAAGCTTGAGCGGGGCGGCGTGCACGGCTATGGGTTCCTGTTTCTCACGGGACTTCTCTATTTCGCCGTCGCGATCGTGTTTCTGATCATTTACTATCAGATACCAACTGCATAATCTGTAAGGGACTGTCGCACGATCCATGTGATAGTCCCTTTCTTTATACTGTAAGGGAGTAATACGAACCCGATCAAAAGCGGAAACTGAGGCGCTCATACTTTGTTGAA
>CALVLR010000009.1 GCA_944340685.1 uncultured Clostridia bacterium
GAAAAGGGCTTCATCCGCGCCGAAGTCGTCGATTGGGAGACGCTTCTGGAATGCGGCGGGCTTGCGGGCGCGCGCGAAAAGGGCAAAGTCCGCTCCGAGGGCAAAGACTATGTGATGAAGGACGGCGACGTGGTCCTGTTCCGCTTTAACGTATAAGATCCGCGCGCGGGAAACATCCGGGGAATTTTTACGGACTCAGGGATCCCGTGTTGGAGATCAAGCGCTTTCCGGCACGATATATGCCGCACCATGTGAAGAGGGCGCCCGTCTGCGATGATCGCAGGCGGGCGCCCCCTTTTTACAGATTTTTCGCTGCCCGTTCGGTTTATCCTGTTACTTTCCGAACATGATCCTCTCGCTTGAAAGCATTCTGGCGATCAGAAACACCAATACGCCCGCATAGACGATATTCAGTGCAAAGGAAACAATGCACTGCCAGACCACCATATTCCCCATGAGCACGCCCTGCATGGCGGAAACGGCGTTGAGAACGGGAACTGCGACCACCCAGCCGCCGATCCCGTCGACGAATGCGGTCACGATGGAGAGCACCATCATGAGGATCATGATCACACTGGTATAGCCGGAAGCCTCTTTGACGGAACGCGAGAGCGTGGAGACCGCCGCGATCGCCGCCACGATGAGCGGAACAAAGGAGAAGATGAGCAGAAACAGCATCAGATAGTCGACGAAGCCGATCCCGCCGATCGCCACATCGATGGAGACGCCCATGAGCGCGGGCATACTCAGCGCCACGCCCAGAAAGCTGGACGCCGCCCCGATGAGCGAAACGCAGGCGAGCGGGAGCACTTTACCCAGCGCAATGTCCCAGCGCCGCGCGCTCGTGACGAGAATGGTCGCAAGCGTGCCGCGCTCCTTCTCGCCCGCCACCGATTCCAGCGTAACGGACATACATGAAGAGAACACAAATACGACGATGAGGAAGGGCAGGATGCCCGCCATCATCTGTGCGGCAAAATTTTCCGACTGCGCATAGTCGGTCGTCGTCAGCACGAAAGACCGTCCGTAGGCGTCGAGCACCGCGTCCGCGATCGCAGCGAATGCGGAAATTGCGCTGTCTTCGGAATTATAGACGAGTTCGGCGGCGGGAATGATGCTCGCACGAGGCGCAAGCCCGATCATATCGTCAAACCCTTCGCTGAATACGATGAGCGCGGTCGCCTCGCCCGTTTCCACTTCCGCGCGGGCGGCGTCGGCATCGTCCGTTTGCTCGAACGTCACCGTCCAGCCCTCGTTCAGCTCTACCGTCTGCTCAATGGTCTGTACGACCGCAGACTCCCCCGAGACGTACACATTGAAATGATACGCCGCAGGCTCAGACGTCATTGCCGTACCCATGACCGAATAAATGATATAGATGAGGATCCCGGGGAGGATCATCGAAACGATCAGGCGCGGATCGCGGAAAAAGCGCGTAAACTCCTTTTTCATGAGCGCAAGCAGTTTCATATCGTCTCTCCTTTGACCGCGTGATAGATCTCGAAAAACTTATCTTCCAGCGTAGACCCTGCGCACACGCTTTCCAGCGTGCCGTCCGCCGCCATGCGCCCGTCGATGATGATCCCGACGCGGTCGCACAGCTTTTCGACCAGCGAAAAAATGTGCGTTGAGAGCAGAATGCTCTTCCCCATCGCTTTGAGCTCGAGCAAAAAGTCGGTCACGACTTTCGCCGTGAGTACGTCAAGCCCGTTGGTCGGCTCGTCGAAGATGACGACTGCGGGATCGTGCACGATGGAGATGACGAGCGAAACCTTTTGCAGCATGCCCGTAGAGAGGTCCTTGATCCTGACCTCGGCAAACCGATCGATCCCGAAGCGCTCGAAAAGCTCCTTCCTGCGCTTTGCGAGCGTCTCCTTTTCCACCCCGTGCAGTGCGCCGAAGAAATCAAAGAGATACGCGGGCGTAAAAAAGCCTTCGAGTTTGAGTTCGCTTGTCATAAATCCGATCTGATCGCGCACCTTCTGCGCCTCGCGGGAAACCGAATGCCCGCAGACGAACGCGTCTCCGGCGTCAGGTCTGATGAGCGTGGAGAGAATGCGAAGGGTCGTCGTCTTGCCCGCGCCGTTGGGACCGAGGAGTCCGTAGATCTCGCCGCGGTAAGCGGAAAAGGACAGCCCCGCTACGGCGATCTTGTGCGTCTGCCCCGTTTTGTCCAGCCGCTGCTGTTTGCGGGAGAGCGTGAACGTCTTTCTCAGATTTTCCGCCCGCACGACTTCTTCGCCGAAGTCCGCAAACGGAGCCATGATTTTTTCCATAACGTAACTCCTTGTTTATCGTTCTCTGCGCTTGCGGCCGAGCGCCGCGACAAGTAAGTTGAGTCCCGCAAAGAGCACCGCCGAGACGGCGAGCGCCCCGAACATCGCGGGAACGCCGAGTTCCAGACCGAAGAGGTCGAACGTGAGCGAAAACTCCGTCGCAAGCGACCGGGCAAAGGGTTCGGAAACGTTGCGGGCGATCTCGTCGAGCGCGCCGCCCATCATGAAGTTGCGCATAAGCCCCGCGGTGTAACTCCCGGGAATGAAGAGCGTGAACGTCTGTACGCCCTTGGGGAAATAGGTGATGGGCATGTACGCGCCGATGAGAAATCCGACGAGCGTGCCGAAGATGACGTTGAGCGCCGTAAACGCGCCCTGCGAGCGGAAAAATCCCACGAGAAAGACGAGCAGCGTCGCCGAAGAGAGCACGGAGAGAACGAGCGCGCCGATACAGCCGAATACGTCCGCAGCGCTCAGAAACCAGCTGCCCGAAGCCGCCAGCCAGACAAAACAGACGGCAAGCACGATCGCGCCGATGAGAAGCCCCGCCGTAACGACGGAGAGGAAATAGGAACAGGGCGTCACCCACCTTGCGACGGGCGATACGGCAAGATCGGCGGAAATGCCGCGCGCCTTATCCTGGATCATGATCCCGCAGGCGCACAGCGGCACGGTAATGCACGCGCAGGACATCGCCCCCGCGAGCATCCAGCTGTCGCAAAAAGCCCTGATCTCCCCTTCCGCGCCCCCGATCCCCATTTCCTCGAGCGCCGAAAGCAGTCCGTCCGACTGGATCCGCCCCAAAAAGAGCGCGTAGAGCGCAAGCACGATGAGGGGCGCGAGCAGCGAGAAAAAGACGTTTGCCTTGTCTTTGAGAAAAATTTTCAGATTTCTGCGGGTGAGCTGCCAAAGGGCGTAAAACTCGTTCACTGCGCGCCCCCTTCGTGCAGTTTTTTGCCCGTTGCCGCCAGAAATACGTCGTCCATATCCCCTTTGACGAACTCGAAATCGGCGCACAACGCGCGGTTTTCGGCAATGAACGCGCCCGCCTCGGCGGCGGACATCGCAGCGCGCCACCCGCCGCCCGCGCGTTCAAAGACGGCGTTTGCCCGCGCCGCCGCCTGCGGCAGTCCCTCCGCAACTCCGTACAGACAGAGATAGTTGCGCGAATAGCGGCTTTTGAGGGAAGCGGGCGTATCGTCCGCCACGATCTTTCCGCCGTCGATGATGACGACGCGGTCGGAGGCGTTCGCTTCTTCCATATAATGCGTGGTGAGAAAGACGGTCATGCCCGTCTCGGCGCGGAGCCGCGCGACCGTCTCCCAGAAAGATTTCCGCGTCTGCGGATCGAGCCCCGTGGTAGGTTCGTCGAGAAAAAGGATCTGCGGGCGGTTGACAAGCCCGCGCGCGATGTCCGCGCGCCGCCGCTGTCCGCCCGAAAGTTTCGAGAACGTTCTGTCGAGGATCTCGTTCAAATCAAGGAGGGAACTCAGCTCTTCGAGGCGGCTCTTCCACGCCCTGCCGCGGATGCCGTAACAAGCCGCGCGCACGGTGAGGTTGTCGCGCACGGTGAGAAGATCGTCTAAAAGGCTCCCCTGAAAGACGACGCCGAGGAGCGGCTTGATCTTCCCCGCCTGCGTTTCGAGATCGTACCCCGCTATGCGCACGCTGCCGCCGTCCTTGCGGATGAGCGAGCATAAAATATTCACCGTCGTGCTCTTTCCCGCGCCGTTCACGCCGAGAAAGGAAAAGAGCTGCCCGCGCCCGACGGCAAAAGAAATATCCCGCACAGCGGCAACAGCACCGTACGATTTGCATAAATGTTCCACTTGAATGATCTCAGGCTCTGCCATTTCCCCCTCCGCAGGCGCAAATCCATATGCCTATTATACTATCCGCACCCGTTACATTGTCAAGCGTTTGAAGCGATATTTCGCGTTGCATACGAAAAAACGTCCGCAACGGAACGTTACATTCCGTCTGCGAACGTCAGAATTTCCGGATACGACTCAGCACACAGTCCGTTCCAGCCCTCGGGCCTCCCCTGCGGGCGGTATAAAATGAACGCCACGCCGAGAAGTTTTGCGCATACCATGTCCGAAGTCAGGCTGTCGCCGATGTACAGCGTGCGGGCGGGGTCAAACGCGGGGATATGCTCCCGCACATGGCGCACATACGCCTCGGAGGGTTTCTGCGCCCCCACCTCTTCCGAAATAAAAACTTCCTTGAAATAGGGCATGATGCCCGTCGTCTCCATGTGGCTGCGCTGCACCCTGCTCGCGCCGTTCGTCACCGCAAACAATCTTCCGCGGGCGGCAAGCGCCTGTAAAAAGGGCAGCGCGCCGTCGAAGAGATATGCATGCGCGCGCATGGCTTCGAGGAAACAGACCGAGAGCGCCGCGGCGTTCGTATGCAGACCGAACTCCTCTTTCAGCCGTTCGAACCGCACGACGACGAGCCGCTCGCGCGTGATCTCGCCCCGTTCCAGCGCCTTCCAAAGGCTGTCGTTGATGGCGTGAAAGCGTTCGGCGATCTCCGCGTCCGCGCGTTCGCCGAAGGATGCGAGCACGGCGGCAAGCTGCTCCCGCTCGAGTCTGCAAAAATCGAGGAGCGTATCGTCGATATCCAGCAAAAACGTATCTTTCATGGCTGATGACTATTCCTCCGAAATCACGGCAAGTTCTCTGAGCGCCCGCGTATAGGCGATATATTTTTCGTTTTCCGTCATGCCCTTGTCGTATACGGCAACGGCGGAAAATTCCAGCCCCTTGCTCTCGAACACGCTCATCACATTCACCTTTGTCTTGCTGAGTTTTCCGTCCTCTTTGAGGATCGCAAAACCGCGCTTCTCAAAGAGCGGAAGATACTCCTCTTTGGCGATCACCGCCTTCAGCCCCTGTTTCCCGCGGAAAAAGCTGCCTGTCTGACGGGGCGCGATAAATGAGATCTCCTCGCCCTGCAAGCCGATCGGGCGCATATCTGCGTCGAGCACACCCGAGACAAACGCAACGATCTCGTTCGTGTTCCGGTAATTCTGATTGAGCGTATACACCGTAGAGGAGACCGCAGACCAATCCCGCACGCCCCGCCACGGGGTAATATTCTGTTTGAGGTCGCCGAATACGTTGAAGGCAGCGTCCGTATGAATGCGTTTTAAAAGGTCGTATTCGCCCGCGGAGATGTCCTGCCCCTCGTCCACAAATACCAGCCCGTAGCGCGGCGTAAGTGAGCGCCCCGCCTCCGTGAGCACGAAGGCGACGGCGTACCCGTCCGAAGGGTATACGCCCTTCATGCCGTACTTTGCTTTGTATTTTTTCACCGTCTCGCGGTACAGCCAGCGCGCGATGTCGGAAGGGTCCTTGCATCTGCCGAGTTCCTGGCAGTATTTCGTGAGGCGCACCACAGAAAAGAAATCCTTGAAGAGCGCGTCTCCCCCACCCATGTCTGCAATAACGGCTCCGATGCGCCGTACCTCCTCCTGCAGCTCCTCGCGGCGGGCAATACGGTCGGCATAGGTAAAGACCTCCTCCGCCCCCTTTTTCAGACGATAGCGCTTCAAATCGGAGATCTCCCGCTCGATGACGGCGGAAAGCGACCCGAGGTCCTCCTGCGCCATGGTAAAAATCCTGTTTGCATTTGCGGCGATAAAGTGGGCGCAGCGGTAGAACTCCACAAACTGGCGGAAGAAATAGTCGGGCGTGCGCTCCTGCTCCCGCAGGACAAACTGCAAAAAATCCTCTACCTGCACATATGCGCTCATGAGCGCGCGGAAGGGTTTCGTAAAGTAAAAACCGCCCTCCTTGTTATCCTTCATCTCGCCGAGAACGGCGCGCCGCACGCGTACGGAGGCGTTCTTGATGCGCACATACTTCTCCTGCAAAAACGCGCACCGTTTCAAGATCTCTTCGGCGACCTCACGGCACTCCTGTCCGGCAAACAGCCCGTAGATCCCTTCGTACATCTTCCGCACCTGCTTTCGGGCGTCGGCAGTGAAACGCGGCGAATAGACATACCGAAGATATTCCTCCTTCTCGCGTTCCTCCGAGAGGTGCGCCTTCAGGTCGATCCCCTCGCCGAGGAGCGCCCGAAAGAAATAGTCGCGCAGCGTCGTCGTTTTGACTTTCTGCAATTCCAGCACCTGCGAAAGCTCATCGATAAAGGCGTTGAAGCTGACGGACGGCGTGATCACAAGCACGTCGCGCGGGCGCAGCGCCTCGTTGTTGTACATGAGATAGCTCAAACGATGCAGAAGGATCATCGTCTTGCCGCTGCCCGCGCAGCCCTGCAGGACAAAGCTCTCGCGTTCAGGCTTTGTGATGATCTCGAACTGCTGCTCCTGGATGGTACGGATGATGTCGCGGATCTGCACATCGTCTTTGCGGCTTGCAATGATGCTCCGCAGATAGGGATCGAACAAGATCTCTTCGTCTCTTCCGCCGATCTCTTCCGGCGTGAGAACGTCGCGCACAGAGAGATACTCGTTGCGGAAGTCGAGCACTTTCCCGTTCTTTACGGAGAGCGCCCGCCGAAGCACCGTGCGGTATTCGTATTCGTTGATCGTAAAGTTGACACGGCTCTTCTGATAATACCTGACCGCAAGCGGCGCGCGCCAATCGACGATCTCCAGATTGACGTCTCCCCGCTTTCCGATGTAGTAGCTGTTGTACCCCTCCTTGTCGTCAACCACGTCCATACGGGCAAAATACGGCTCGGAGAAGAAGGGTCTGTAACTCTGCAGTTTTTTCTGTTCAGCGGCAATGAAGGCGTTCTTCTCCTGCAGCGCGCGGTAATCCTCCGCCCCATACTTCTCTCTTGAACGGATCTGTGCGATCTCCTCGCGCGCCGCGCGGATACGATCGCGGATCCGCACGATATAAAACGCCTTCAGAACCTGCAGGACGGCGGCGAGATGCTCTTTTTCGTAAGACATCTGTTTCTCGCCGTCAAGGAGCGCAAGATACCACGCTTTATCGGCATTCTTTTTGGGGCTGAGCAATTCGCGCGCCGTCTTTTTCTCTCCCATGCGCTCCTCCTTGTTCGATCGTCTTGCGACCTTGTATCCCTTATCATACCATATTTGCTTGCGTCTGTGTAGAGTTTGAAGAAAAAAAATTGCTGAAAAAGAAAAAAAAGCGGAATTTCTTCCGCTTCCGTTCTCTCCGGCATGCCCATCAGCTGTATAGTTTTGTAAGCTCTTTCGCGAGCGCGCGGAACGCGCTCTGGTTGAGCGAATAAATGAGCGTCTGCGCGCGGCGTTCACATTTTACCAGCCCGCACCCCTTGAGCACGGAGAGATGATGCGAGACCGTTGCGGGAGCAAGCTCGAATTGATCGGAGATCTCCCCCGCGGTATGCGGACGGCTCCTGAGCAGCATTACGATCTCCCGCCTCGTATCGTCTGAAAGGGCGCCCCATGCGTTATTGTTCATATCCTCTTCCTGTATTTCGATTGTTTTCTAATTATAGAATAGCACGCTCTGCGGAAGAAGTCAAGCGGTATTTCGGATTTTATCAAAATTCACTTGCGGCAGATACACAGCTGAAAAGAGCGGGGCGATCCCGCTCTTTTCAATCATCGTCATCATCTTCATGATCGTCATCATCTTCATGATCGTCGTCATCGTCGTCATCGTCGTCCGGACTGCTCGGATCGTCGTCCGGCTCGTACAGCTCTTCAACGGCTTCCAGAAACTCATCGAAGAGTTCATCGAAGAGATAGTCGTCTCCGTACCGCTCCACACTGGCTTTCAGCTCGCGGAAGTTTTCGAGAAGTTCCTCGGGCGATTCGTCCCCGTCCTCGTAGATGCAGTCCTCGCCCAGATACAGGTATTTTGCATTGAACTCCGCAGGCGAAAGCGCTTGCAGATCTGCCGTGTAAGCCGCCTCGTCCAGAAGGGCATGCACCGTCTCGGCAAAGGTATCCCGCAGATGAACAAGTTCCCGTTCGAGATAGTCCTCAAAGTCCCCCATCGCCTGCTCGTCGTATGCGGCAATCAGTGCGTCCAGTTCGGACTGTCCCAGCTCGTGCACGCTGTAACTCTGATTTTCGCCGAGCCGGTCGCGCACGCGCTGTTCCAGCTCTGCGCCGTCCGCGCCCGTGCCGCGCACACCGATCCCCTCCTGCGTGATGAGGTGTTTGGTCTCGGAGAGCGCGACAAATTTTTCGCTGGCCTCTTCCGGAGAAAGCCCCGTAAAATCCTCGCCCGCCACAAGGAGCGCCGCGTCGCGGTTGAGCGCACGCACGCCCGTGACGCGATCGTTCTCTATCACAATTTCCACAGCCGGATTGATGCTGAGATACACAGTCCCCGAAAGCCCCGCCGCGCCGCCGCGAAGAACAAACGGCAGAAGCACTGCCAGGCAAAGGATCACGGCGGCAAGCACGCATGCAAGCACGACCTTCCGGCGGTCCGGTCGCGCGGCGGCGAGCACCTCTCCCTCTCCTTTCCGCAGCTCCTGCTGCGCGCGGACAATACGGTCGTAGACATCGGGTGTGTGCTGCTCCGCTTCCGCACGAAGCTCGCGTTCCAATTCTTTGCGATCCAAACCACCACCTCCCTGCGCGCTTTCCAATTCCCGAAGCGCCTTTTGCATCTTTTCGACCGCCCGTCCGTAATGCCATGTCACCGTCGGGAGCGGCATGCCCAGCATCTGCGCGATCTCCCGCCGCTTATATCCCTCGGCGGCAGAGAGAAGGAGTACGGCGAACTCATGCCTTCCGAGCACCCGCCGCGCAAGGTCGATGAGCATTCCGTATTCGTCCGCCGCGACGGAGCCGAAGAGCGCTTGCTCTTCGCGCTCATCGACCGAGACTTCCTGCCGCCTTTTGCGCCAGACCGAGATCGCTTCGTTTTTTGCAATGCGTGCGATCCACGCACAGGCATTCGTCCCTTTGCGGTAACGCGCGGCATTCGACAGGACTTTCAGATAAGTGGACTGCATCACGTCTTCAGCGAGCATACGCTCGCGCAAAACGGAGAGAGCAATATAGTAGACCGTCCTGCGCGTCCGGCGGTAGACTTCTTCCAGCGCACTGCTGTCGCCCGCGGCGATTTGTTGCAACGCTTCGTCAATAGACACGGCGCTTCCCCTCCGACCAGTTTTTCCTCTCCCATTATATCAGACGATCCTGCCGCCGTCAAGATTGTAATTTATGCGGAAAAGCAGACCTGCGCAGTGATTTAATCGTCAAAATCCATGTGTTCGCCGTCGTCGGTCCGATAAGAGATCTCTCCGTCCGCCGTCTGCACGATCAGAAATCTTCCGCGCGCGCCGTCTGCGGTCCGATAATTGACGCCGATCGTCACGGAGCCGTTTCCACGCTCGGCGCGTTCGACCTCGTAATAGCTGCGCGATCCGTCGGCGAAAATGCTGAGCGTGTACTCCGTTTCGCTCCGTCCGTTCTCGGCTTCCGTCTCAAAGTCGACGCTTGTGCGCTCTGTAAGCCTGCCTTCGCGGTAGACGCTGTACACATATTCCTTTTCCGATTCATTTTCGCCGTGTTCCTCTTCTTCCTCCGTTTCAAGGCTCATCTGAACATAGTTGCCCGCATCTTCGGGATCGGAAGCGCGGATCCAGAGTTCCTCGCTCGATTCGGTCTCGTCGCGTTCGGTCTCCCGCTCCACGCTGCGGTAGCCCGTCATGGCATATTCCACATCGTCCATGACCATCACGCCCGTCAGCCGATACGCCTCGACCGTCTCATTGTCGTCATCGTCGTCATCGTCGTCATCGGGGCGGACGGCGACCTGCTCTTCCGAATAATACATGACGTGCGAGACACGGCTTCCGTCCAGCTGTTCGCCCTCGACGGTCAGCCGATAGTCGAAGGCGTACGCCGCGTCCGTATTCTCGGTGATGGTCGTGCGGAACGCGTCCTCGTTGAGGAAAGCGTCCAGCGTGCGGAAGTATTCATCGAACTGCGCAAGTTCCTCTCCGCTCAGATCGCCCTGTGCGCCGCCCTGCGTATCGCCCTGTGCGCCGCCCTGCATACTATCCTGCGCGCCCTCTTGCGTATCCTCTGCGGTGCGCCGTGCCGCAAGCGGCGCATTTGCCGAAGCGCTCAGACTGTCTGCAAGCAGCTGCGCCGTCGTCACGGCGCCGATGCCGTACGCGTTGCGCGCGCCCGTCTCGACAGACGTTCCTTCTCCGCCGATCCCGCCGCCCGTAAGTCCGCCCGTGCCGCCGGACTGCCCGCCGCACGCAGCAAGGGAAACCAACGCCGTCCCTGCTAATACTGCCGTTCCTAAAATCGCCAAAAATTTCTTTTTCATCGTAGTTTGCTCCTTTTCCGTTTAGATTTGCAAGTTCTCTCATCCCCTTGCACCCTTACAACGCACAGCTTCGGCATTTTGTTGGAAAAAGATAAAAATTCCAAAAAATTTTTTTTGCACAGATGCGCACCTCTGCATATCTGCAAAAGCGCCGCCGCAACAGACGCGCTCCGCTGAAAGCGCGAGACGTAAATTTCTTCCTTGGACACACCCGCATTTCGCTCGGTATATCTTCTTTCTTTTAACATTGTAAGCAAAATGTTAAAAAGAAGTAGATAATGCTCATAGAAAAAGGTCTATTTTATGCTGAATTTGTCGAATTTCTCGGAACGTCTTGCAGAGTTCATGCAGGAGAAAGATCTCAACCAGTCGACGCTGGCACAGGCGCTTCACACATCACGCCCCAAGATCGGGCTGTACCTGCGCGCCGAACATGCGCCGACGTATGCCAATTTTATTGCGTTGCTTTCGTACTTTGGCTGTTCTGCGGATTATCTGCTCGGTCTGACTGATCAAACGCCCGCGGTCAGCTATCGCGAGGTCCGCCCCTTCGGCAGTCAGCTGCGAAATCTGCTCCGAGAACGGTCGCTCACCATCTATGCGTTTCAGAAAAAAACGAATTTTTCATGGAGTATGATCTATAAGTGGCTGAACGGTACAGCCGAGCCATCGCTGTATAACCTTGTAAAGACCGCCGAGACGCTCGATCTCTCCGTCGACGAACTGCTCGGCAGGATCTGACACATCTTCCCGCGTTTTGCAACCCGACAGAACGGTTACAACAAAAATTCCCGCAGCTGCGCTGCGGGAATTTTTCGCTTTTTGGTTATGCGTTTTTCATCTCGTCGGCTGGCGCCATATCGCGGTAGCCACCCGTGGACTGCACGGAAACGTTCTTGTAGTCCTTCATACCCGTACCTGCGGGAATGAGTTTACCGATAATGACGTTCTCTTTGAGCCCGATGAGCGGATCGCGCTTGGTGCAGATCGCCGCTTCGGTGAGCACGCGCGAGGTCTCCTGGAAGGAAGCCGCGGAAAGGAAGCTGTCGGTTGCGAGCGCCGCCTTGGTGATCCCGAGCAGCACGCGCTTTGCCGTTGCCGGCACGCCGCCCGCCATGATCGTTTTCTCGTTCTGCTCCTCGAAATTGAACATATCGGTGAACTGACCGGGCAGCATTTCCGTCGTACCCGCGTTCTCGATGCGGACTTTCCGAAGCATCTGGCGGACGATGATCTCGACGTGCTTATCGTTGATGTCAACGCCCTGCGAGCGATAGACGGACTGGACCTCGTTGAGAATATAGTCCTGCACGCCCTTGACGCCCTCGACGCGGATAATATCCTGCGGGTTGACGGAACCTGCGTTGAGCTGCGTTCCGGGTACGACGCGGTCCCCTTCCTTGACGAGGAGTTCCGCATTGAAGGGCAGCTCATAGTCTTTCAGGCGTTCGCCCGTCTCTTCGGATGTGACGATGATGTGCTTTAAGTTGTCGCTGTCGTCGAGATGTACGACGCCGTTGAACTCGCAGATGGTCGCAACGCCCTTGGGCTTGCGCGCCTCGAAGAGTTCCTCGACACGGGGAAGACCCTGCGTGATGTCGCCCGTCGCCGCAATACCGCCCGTGTGGAAGGTACGCATCGTGAGCTGCGTACCGGGCTCGCCGATGGACTGCGCCGCGATGACGCCGACCGCTTCGCCCACCTTGATGGGAAGGGTGGTCGCCATATCCTTGCCGTAGCACTTCGCGCACACGCCGTAGCGGGTGTTGCAGTTGAAGATGGAACGAATGGGAACGCCGCCCTCCTGATATTTCTGCATGGAGGCGATCTTTCTTGCCATCGTCTCGGAGATCATCTCGTTGCAGGGAACAAGCACTTCGCCCGTCTCCGCGTCGACGATGTCCTCCGCGGCAAATCTGCCCGTAAGGCGGTCTTCCAGCGATTCAATAATATCGCCGCTGGCGTTTGTGATCGCTTTGACGTACGTTGCGCGCGGGCGCTTGCCTGCACAGCAGTCCTCCTCGCGGACGATGACATCCTGCGAGACGTCGACGAGACGGCGGGTAAGGTATCCCGAGTCTGCCGTTTTGAGCGCCGTATCTGCAAGGCCCTTGCGGCCGCCGTGCGAGGAAATGAAGTATTCCAGCACGGTAAGACCGTTGCGGAAGCACGACTTGACGGGGACTTCGATCTTTTTGCCCTGCGGGTTGACCATGAGTCCGCGCATACCGGAAAGCTGCTTGATCTGGTCGATGGAACCGCGGGCGCCCGAGTCCGCCATCATCCAGATGGGATTGAACTTATCCTTTGCGCCCTGATCTTTGAGGATGGTCGCGACCTTATCCGTCGCGTCGTCCCACACTTTGATCACGGCGTTGTAACGCTCTTCCTCGCGGAGAAGTCCGCGGGCGTACTTTTTGGCGATGCCTGCGACCTGGTGCTCCGCCTCCTCGACGATGCCCGCCTTTTCTTCGGGGATCTTCATATCGAAGACGGAAGTCGTGAGTGCGGCGATCGTGGAGTACTTGTAGCCGCGTTCCTTGATCGCGTCGAGAACGGCGGCAGCCTTGGGCGCATAGCCCGTCTTGAAGCACGCCTCGACGATGCGCGCAAGGTGCTTCTTGCCGATCGCCTTTGCGTTCCCGATGAACTCCGTAGAAAGCTCGAGTTTGAGATAGTCCTCGGGATTCTCGCGCTTGACAAAGCCGAGATCCTGCGGCATGTTGTCGTTATAGATGATCCTGCCGACCGTCGTTTTGATCATACCCGTCACGGACAGCATCCCCGTGACTTCGTCTTTGGTGACGAACACATGGCCGCGCAGACCATTGTTGGGGACGATCTCATCGCGGGCGAAGGTGCGCTCGTAGGGAAGTTCCAGCGAATCGAATTTGCCTGCGGGCAGCTCCACCGTGCGGCGGACGTAGATCTCGTCCTGGCAGTGGACGTCCTTGAGCTGATAGCTCATGAGCGCCTCGTCGAAGGAGGCAAACACGGGCGGGATATACTCCTCGCCGTCCTCGGAAGGGCGGCCCTGCGCGTCGTACTTCTTCCCTTCCTCGCGGCGGAGAATGGTGAGGTAGTACGCGCCGATGATCATATCCTGCGTGGGGCTCATGACCGACTTGCCGTCGGCAAGCTTCAGAATATTGTTTGCGGAGAGCATCAGGAAGCGCGCTTCCGCCTGCGCCTCGATGGAGAGCGGCAGGTGCACAGCCATCTGGTCGCCGTCGAAGTCGGCATTGAAAGGACCGCAGACAAGCGGGCTGATCTTAATGGCTCTGCCCTCGATCAGAATGGGCTCGAAGGCCTGAATGGAAAGGCGGTGCAGCGTGGGCGCACGGTTGAGCAGAACGGGATGTTCCTTGATGACCTCTTCCAGAACGTCCCACACGAAATCCTTGCCCTTCTCCACCGTGCGCTTTGCGCTCTTGATGTTGTGGCACTTGTTCGTTTCGACGAGCCGCTTCATGACGAAGGGCTTGAACAGCTCGATCGCCATTTCCTTGGGCAGACCGCACTGATAGATCTTGAGTTCGGGACCGACGACGATGACCGAACGGCCGGAATAGTCGACGCGCTTGCCGAGAAGGTTCTGGCGGAATCTGCCCTGCTTGCCGCGAAGCAATCCCGAGAGCGATTTGAGCTCGCGGTTGGAGGGACCGGAGAGCGGTTTGCCTCTTCTGCCATTGTCGATCAGTGCGTCCACAGCCTCCTGCAGCATGCGCTTTTCGTTCTTGACGATCATTTCGGGCGCACCAAGCTCGATCATGCGCTTTAAGCGGTTGTTGCGGTTGATGACGCGGCGATAGAGATCGTTGAGGTCGGAGGAGGCGAATCTGCCGCCGTCGAGCTGCACCATAGGGCGCAAATCGGGCGGGATAACGGGCAGGACGGTGAGCACCATCCACTCAGGCTTGTTCCCGCTCTTGCGGAACGCCTCGATGATCTCGATGCGCTTGATCGCCTTGACGCGCTTGGGACCGGTCGCGTTGCTCTCGATGATCTCCTTGGCAAGGCGGCTCTCCTCTTCGAGGTCGACCGCCATCAGAAGTTCGCGGATCGCTTCCGCGCCCATGCCGACTTTCAGCCCCGTGACGTCGCTCTCGCCGAGCGCCTCTTCCAGATCGCGCAGCTTCCGGTCGTTGATGACCTGTTTATAAGAGATGCTCTCGCCCTCCATCTGATCGATGAAAGCCGTCAGCTCCTCTTCGGTTTCAAAGGATTCGTCGTGCACGAGCTTTGCGCGGCGCTTGGAGAGCACATACGCCTTTTCGCCCTCGGACGTGCGCTCCTTGAGCGTGTAAAACTCCGCAACGGCGCCGCCCTGCATTCTGACGAGCATTGCCTGAAGGTCGGTGGCAAGCTTGACGGAAGAGGTGGTATCCGAGACGTTGTTCAGATCGCGCACGTCGGTGAGAAGTTTCTCGTCCGCGCACAGATCCCCTTCGAGCGCCTTGGCGAGCGCCGCTTTTGCCTCGTCCTTCGCGGTATATGCAGCCACTTCTTTGACTTCGGAAAGCCCGACGACAGCGGCGTTCATGCCGCCCGCGCGGGTGCGGAGATCGCCGTCGTGACGAAGCACGACGAGCTTGTTGACAAAACCGGCGTCGAGCACGGTATACGCCGCAAAATAGATGACCTGCTCCAGCGCCTTGGGGCCCATATCCAGGAGCAGCCCGATCTTGCTGGGCACGCCGCGGAAATACCAGATGTGCGAAACGGGTGCGGCAAGTTCGATGTGCCCCATGCGCTCGCGGCGGACCTTTGCGCGCGTGACTTCGACGCCGCACTTCTCGCAGACGATGCCCTTGTAACGGATACGCTTATATTTCCCGCAGTGGCATTCCCAATCCTTGGTGGGACCAAAGATCTTTTCGCAGAAAAGTCCGTCCCGCTCCGGTTTTTGCGTGCGGTAGTTGATCGTTTCAGGCTTGGTTACCTCGCCGTACGACCATTCCCTGATTTTTTCGGGAGATGCAATGCTGATCTGAATGGAGTTAAAATCGTTTAATTCGTACATACTTCCCTCCCGTTAGTCCTCGTCATTTTCGTCAAAGAGGTCGCTCTTGCTTCCCTCTTTTTCATCGTCCTCGTCATCTTCATCTTCATCGCCGAAGAGATTGCCGAAGGAGAAATCTTCGTCCACATCGGACATATCGTCCTCTTCTTCGTTCTCATCTTTGAACAGATCGTCCGAGACAAAGTCCTCGTCATCGCCCGCTTCGTCGAAGATGGAGCCGATACTTTCGTCGTCTTCCTCGTCCTCGTCGGGAACGGAGAAGTCGAAGTCCTGCTCCTCTTCGCGGCGGTCGTCGCGGCGGGTATCGCGGTCGTCGTCATCGTCGAATTCACGGATGACAAGCTCCTCGTTGTTCTCGGTGAGCACCTTCACGTCGAGCGCAAGGGATTGCAGCTCTTTGAGGAGCACCTTGAACGCCTCGGGGATCCCCGGCTCGGAGATATTGTTGCCCTTGACGATGCTCTCATACGTCTTGACACGGCCGACGATGTCGTCCGACTTGACGGTGAGGATCTCCTGCAGGATGTGCGCCGCGCCGTACGCTTCGAGCGCCCAGACTTCCATTTCGCCGAAGCGCTGACCGCCGAACTGCGCCTTGCCGCCGAGGGGCTGCTGCGTGACCATGGAGTAAGGGCCAATGGAACGCGCGTGGATCTTATCGTCGACGAGGTGGATGAGCTTGATCATGTACATGATGCCGATCGTGACGCGGTTTTCAAAGGGTTCGCCCGTTCTGCCGTCGAACACCTGGAACTTGCCGTCCACCTTGCCTGCGGGGTTAAAGAGATTGTTCTCGCGGAAGAGCTGTTCGATGTCGCTCTCGGTCGCGCCGTCAAAGACGGGCGTTGCGATCTTCCAGCCGAGCTGACGGCACACATAGCCGAGGTGCACTTCGAGCACCTGACCGAT
>CALVLR010000010.1 GCA_944340685.1 uncultured Clostridia bacterium
TTGAAATTCTCACGTCGTCGCTGTCGAATGCCGTTACCCCGCTGTGTCCGCTGACAAATACCCCGGAGCAGATCATCCGCGTACTCAAAGACGAATACCACATCTGGGTCTGTCCGAACGGGGGCGAATTGTCGAAAAAGGTCTTCCGTGTCGGACACATCGGCGCGCTTACGGTTTCGGATAATCAGACCCTGATCAATGCCTTGTGCGATATGCAGCAGCGAGGCATTCTGTAAACAGGGGCATCCGTCGGAAAAGGGAACGGGACATGATAAAAGTAATCACTTACGGAACATACGATTTGCTTCATTACGGGCACATTCGCCTTCTGGAGCGGGCGAAGGCGCTGGGGGATTATCTGATCGTTGGCGTGACGGCAGACGATTACGATAAGACCAGAGGGAAAATCGACGTACAGCAGTCGCTGATGGAGCGGATCGAGGCAGTCCGCGCCACCGGATTGGCGGACGAAATTATCGTGGAGGAGTACGAAGGGCAGAAGATCGACGACATCAAGCGTTACGGAGTGGATATTTTTGCGATCGGCTCCGATTGGAAGGGGAAATTCGACTATCTGAACGAGTACTGCAAAGTGGTGTACCTCGACCGCACGCAAGGCGTATCGAGTACGGAGATCCGTGCGAAAGGCAGGGATTTCAGATTCGGACTTGTCGGTGAAGTGGCGTTTTTGAACAAGATCGAGGAAGAGAGCCACTATGTGAGCGGGTTGGCGGTGGAGGCGGTCTATTCCAAAGACAGCACTCTCTTGTCAAAGCGTCTGCGCGCTCTGGCGGCGCTGACGTCGACCTACGAAGCGTTTTTGGACAAGGTCGACCTTATTTATATTGCCTCCAACCCCGTGAGGCATTTCGACCAGATCAAGTTGGCGCTCGAGCGGGGAAAGCACGTTCTGTATGAGTCGCCGCTCTGCCTGTGCCGGAAGGAGTACGACGAACTGACCGCGCTCGCAAGGCGGAACGGGGTCGTATTGATGGAGGGGATCAAAACGGCGTTCGCAACGGCGTATTCGCGGCTGCTTCTTCTGATCAAAAGCGGAAAGATCGGTGAAGTGGTTTCCGTAGACGCGACGTGCACGAGTTTGAAGGCGATCAGACAGGCGGATGATGCGTGGCTGGAACGGGAGTGGAACAGCATTTACGCATGGGGACCGACGGCGCTGTTGCCCGTCTTTCAGATCCTGGGAACAGAGTATCGGTATAAGCATGTTTCCACGAGCTTTCTCGATAAGACCCATCATTTTGATTTGTTTTCAAAAATCGATTTCATCTTTCCCCATGCGGTGGCGTCGATCAAAGTGGGGAAGGGGATCAAGTCCGAGGGCTGCCTGATCATTTCAGGGACCAAGGGGTATGTCTATGTCCCCGCCCCGTGGTGGAAAACAGAGTATTTTGAGATCCGATATGAGAACGCGTCTGATAATAAGAGGTATTTTTATCAGTTGGACGGGGAGGGGATCCGCTATGAATTGGTCGCCTTTGTCAATTCTGTTGTAATGAAAAAGAGGGATACCTATATTGAGGACGGAGTATCCCGCGCGATCGTCAAGGTGATGGAGGATTTTCAGAACGCGGTCAACCAGACAGAGATAGATTTCGTGATTTGACGGCTTTTTTGCGCAAGAGGGCCGGGGCAACCGCCCCTCTTGCGTGTTTGAAAGGGGGAAGCGGGCGAGAGTCGGGATGCGCGGAAGGCGAAAGAGGTATAATTTACATATCGGGAAGGGCTGATGGCGCGCGTCTTTTTGCGCACACCGCAGCCCTTTTTTGATGGAAGGCAAGGGAGGACTCGGAGATAAGAGAGGGGACGTATCGTTTTTGTGCAATATTTTCACAGGATATGGATCCAATAGAGCGAAAATTGCATTTTTTGGAATTTCTTCCATGTTTTTAAGAATGGATAGAATTGACTTGTTGGTTGTCTGCACTTATAATGTAGCCAAGCAGCACAGAAAATAGGAAGTCTGTGGTAAGGAGGAAAATCATGAAACGAGGCAGGTTGCTGGCAGGATTGGTGATATTATTTGCCATATTTCTGTGTGTCGGATGCGTTCAGCCGGATGATCCGACCGAGAAAACGGAAAAAGTGACCGTATCGGTACAGACGGATGGCAACGGGACGCTGACCGCAACGCCGGACGGGGAAGTGGAAAAAGGGACTTCTGTCACGGTGGAGATCGCCGCCGACGAAGGGTATGAGCTCGCCTCGTTCACGGTGAATGAGGCGGATAAACTCGCCGAAGTGTCGCAAAACAAGTATACGTTTACGGCGAATGAGGACACCGTTGTCGAGGCGTCCTTCCGTGCGCTCGTCTATACCGTTACGGGGATCGTGCAGACGGCGGACGGAAATCTGGACGGGCTGGAAGTTGTGTTCATGTCCGGGCTTGACAGATATCCCGCCAAAGTCGCTGCGGACGGCAGCTATTCCGTCTCCGTTCCGTCGGGCGTCTACGGTGCGGTGTTCACCCACGAATACTTTGCCGAAGTCCGCAAAGACGCCATCGCCGTCAAGGGGAACACGACAATGGAGACCGTCGTCATGGACGCCTATCGGCTTGGAGAGAGCGCCGTCGGTGAAGTTGCGGCGCGGGGCTCGTGGCAGACGTCCGGCAATACATATACTTCCGATGACGGAAGGGTGAACACGCTGTATGTTGCAGGCGTTTCGGGAACGCAGTATTATCTTCGTTCCACACTTCGGTATCAGTCGGGTTATGGCATTCCTCGTCCGGGACTGATTGTCGCACAGGATGAGGATTGGATCGTCGTGTTCTCCGGGAACATGGTGGAAGTCGCCACGGGGGCGGAGTGGTTCGGGCTTTGCCGCATCCGCACGGACGATACGAACGTATGGGAATACATGGACGCCACGAATGTGCGCCTCACCGACACGGGGATGTGCGACGAACGGGGCGCGGAAGTGATCGTCATACGCGACGGCGCATCGGTCAAGGTCTACCTCAACGGACAGAAGGTGGTCGATGCGGAGGACTGCACATGGCTGACGGCGGATAGGGCGACGGCGCCCGGGCTGTTCACCGACTGTGCCGTGACGCAATTTGAGGATGTGACGTTCTCCTACGATCTGACCGAGCTTGACGACTTGCTCGACGAGCCGTCTGCGGGAGAGGAGATCGGCGGCCTCGGCGACAGCCCTGTCGGCGGCGTTCCCGCCGTCGGAAACTGGAACGCCCTCGGCGACGGCGGCGTACAGGCGAGCGGCCGCAGCTATACCTTCCTGGAAGGTAAGGGAACGAGCTACGTCGTGCAGGCAAACTTGCGCGTGACGATGTCGGGCGCGCTGCCTCGCCCGGGGCTCGTCGTGGCGCAGAATGCCGAATGGATCGTGGCGGCGTGTTTCAATCTTTCGGTAGCGGGAACCGATTATTACGGGCTTTTGCGGGTCTCCACGTCCGACATCAACACTTGGGAGTTCGACCCGTATTCCGTCTCTTCGCCCGCTTACGGCGTGCGGACGGAGGGCGCAATGCTGACTGCCGTGCGCGACGGGAACGACATCTGGCTCTTTATCGACGGACGGCTCGTCTACCGCGCGCTCGATCATGCGTGGCTGAATGAGACGGAGGAGACGGCAGCGGGGCTCTTTAACGAGGACTGTACGTCGGAATTTACGCAGGTCTCTTTTACGGAGAACGGCGTCGCGGAATGGATCGCCAAGGCGGATATGAGCCGATACGGCGAATCGGAGGCAATCGAGGGCGGAGAGCGTCTCATCGATTCCGCATATATCATCAAAGATGCTGAAATCGCAGAAGCGTCCTATGCCGTGCAGGTGACCATCCGCGCGGAGGGGACGATGGGGGCGCAGTGCCGTCCGGGCATCATTTTCGGACGTCACACCGCGAACGGGCTCGTTTTTTACGAAACGGTGTCCTTCTCGGGGGACGAGTGGGTCGGATTGATGTCCGTGCCCGAAATGCTCCTCATCGGGGATGGCGCGGGGCTCGATTGCAGGGATTATGTGCAGAAGGCGGGCGGCTACGGGCTTTCGGCAGGCATCACGCTCACCGTGCTGCGCCACGAGGGCACGATCTACGTCTATGTCGGCGATACGCTCGTGCTCGAAAAGACGCTCTATGACGGCTGGGCGACGGAAGCGGTCGCGGGGATCTTCACCGATCTGTGCACGGCGTTCTTCACGGGATATTCGCTCCTCACGGGGGCGGAGCTCGATCCCTGGCTGGAGAAGCTCCCTTCAACGCCCGAGGCGCCCGTCATGCAGGCAATGCCCGCCCTGCCGCAGCAAAAGCGCAGGGATACGGGGGTATTCTCCGCAAAATAAAACGCCCCGCAGCCGGAGCGTCTGCAAGGCGTCAGAGCGTAGCGTCCTGCGTGAGGACTTTTTCCCGATAGATCCGGGGCGGCGCTTTGTACTTGTGTTTGAAACGTTTGGAAAAGTACAGGGGATCGCCGAAGCCGACGGCGGAGGCGATCTCGGAGATGGTCATTTTGGTGGAAATGAGCAGCAGGGCGGCGTGTTCAAGCTTTCGGTTTTCAATATAATGGATAGGGGAGCAGCCCGTCATGCTGTAAAATTTCTGAAAGAAGGAGGACTTGGAGCAGGGCGCGAGCCGCAAAAGGTCGTCGAGACGGATGTCGTGGCAGAAATTTTCCTCGATATAGTCGAGCGTTCCCTTGAGTTCGTCGCTGAAATTGCTGACCGGAACGGCATAGGGAACGAGCAGATCGAGCAGGGAGAACATCATGGCACTTCGCCTGACGGTGTCGGTGATGGTGTTCTCCTGTGAAAGCCCGATCGCGCGTTCGATGAGCGAGAGGAGATCGGGCAGGATGCAGGCGGGGAGTTTGTTCGGGAACTCAAAGAGGCGGTCAAGTTTATAGCTGTAATTGACGCGCGCGTCAAAGAACAGCCACTGATGCCACATTTCGTTGCGTTCGTTGAACAGGTGCGTCACGGAATGCTCGACGTCGGAGCCGATGAGAACGGCCTCTCCGGGGCCGACGGAGACGGGATCTTTCCCCTTGATCTCAAAGAGATACCCGCCCGTCCTGCACACGGCAATGGACATGAAGGGGAGGCACTTGGTGTCTTTTGCGACGTTGTCGGAGGAGCGCCTGACGGCTTGCCCTGCAAAAATGTAGTTGTTGCGGATCTCCTTGATGATCATAAAAGTACGTCCTTTCAAACAATTATATGGCCGAAAACACAAAAAGTCAATACAAAAAGGAGAAAAACGGCATGGGAAAGAAAAAATGGGTGAGCCTTGCAATGGCGTTTCTGATGGCGGGCACGCTGGCGGGGTGTGCGGACGGCGGCGGGAGCGGCAAAGTGGAGCTGCGCTTCTGGGCGAGCGGGATGCAAAGCTATACCGACTCGCTGCAGGAACTCACCGAACAGTTCAACGCGTCGCAGGACGAGATCACCGTAAAATTCCAGGTGCGCCCCGTAGACGGATATGCGGATACCTTGCAGAACGTGCTTTCGTTTTCCAGCGCGCCCGACGTATTTATCATGGGCGACCGCTATGTGAAGAAGTGGGCACGAATGAACCTCATTGCACCTTTGAGCGAGGAGTTCGAGGCGGACGAGACGCTCGAAAAGGACGAGATCTGGCCGACGCTCGTGCAGCGTTTCCGCTATGATACCGAGAAGAATATTTCGGAGGAGGATTCGGAGTTGTACGCGATCCCCATCGGGAACAATCCCTCCGTGATCTATTACAATCAGACGGCGTTTGAGCAGATGAACATCCGCGTCATCAGCAAGGACTATTCGGACGACCTGCCCGAGGAGGAAAAGCATGGCTTTTACCGCAGCGGCGAACAGGGGACGGTGCCCTCCAAAGACGAGACGCTTGTCTTTAACAACCGCATCCCGATGACGTGGGAGGAGCTCGTCGACCTCTCCATGTATCTGAACAGGTCGTACAATGCGGAGTCTCCCACCGATTGGGGATATTACTGTCATTGGTGGTTCAACTTCGGCTGGTCGGTCGGGGGGGACTGCATCGCCTACGACGAAGAGGAGCAGGTCTGGAAGTTCACGTTGGGCGATAAGACGAGAAAGACGAATGCCGAGGGTGTGGAGCTCCCGTCCATGTACGAGGCGCTGGAATTTTACATCAACATGATCCGCACGAAGGATCAGGGCGGCTGGCAGCTCATGCCCACCCAGAGCGATGTGGACGTTCTGGGCAACGACATCTATTTCATGACCAATCGTGTTGCCATGCTCGTCGATGTGTCCGAAAAGATCTCCGTGTTCAAGGCGGATTGCACGTTTGACTGGGACATTGCGCCTATTCCAAAGCACAAGGACGGCGTGGCGGCGGGGCATTCGCAAGCGGACGGCATCGCTATCTGGGCGAAGACCAGGCACAAGGAGGCGGCGTACCGGTTCGCGCAGTTCATCGCCTCTGCCGACGCGCAGAAAAAACTTGCGGAGGACGGGCTGTTCGTCCCAAATCAGCGATCGGTCGCTTACAACGACGTGTACGACAAGACGGACATGGTGCCTGCCAATTCGCGGCTTCTGGCGGAAGTGAGCGAGTACGAGCGCCCGGGCGACTGGACGTATATGCCCGACGATGCGTGGATCAACGACTGGGCAGATCTTCTCAACACGCAGGTGCGCAACAATCAGATGTCGCTCGATGAGTTCTTTGAAACCGTCACCGACCGCGTCAACGTCACGCTCAAACGTTACCAGCAATGAAAGAACAAAACAGGCAAAAATCAGGCAATAAGGGAATGCGTGGGGAGCATATCGCAGGGCTTTTGATGGTGAGTCCGCCCGTCCTCGGGTTTCTGATGTTTGGGCTCATCCCCATCTGCATCTCCTTTGCGTTGAGCTTCGTACGGCTCAATTCCTACGATATTTCCCGATCGCAATTCGTGGGGCTCTCAAACTTTTCCTTTATCTTTGAGGACGAGCGGTTCTGGCGCTCCATTAAGAATACCCTGCTTTATTCGTTGAGTATGCCCGTTACGCTCATTCTGTCCCTTGGCGTTGCCGTATTGCTTGAAAAGATCCGCGTGTTCAAAAAGCTGTTCCGCGTCATCTATTTTCTCCCGTACATCCTCTCGGGTGTCGCCGTTTCCACCATGTGGAAGTGGATGCTGGATACCAACTACGGCATCGTCAACGACATCCTCGTCGCCCTCGGCGCGGGAAGGGTGGAGTGGCTGACGTCGGAGGCGTACTTCATGCTCACGATGATCCTTATCTCCATCTGGGGCGGAATGTGTATGAACATCGTATTCTTCATGTCTGCGCTCGCCAATGTCAACGACGAGCTCTACGAGGCGGCGGAGATCGACGGCGCGGGGCGGTTCACCAAATTTTTTAAGATCACGCTCCCGCTCATTTCACCCACGACGTTCTATCTGCTCATCACGGGGTTTATTGGCGTTTTGCAGACGTTCGTCAATTTCCAGATCATGGGCGGCGATAACGGAGGCCCCAACGAAGCAGGGCTCACCGTCGTGTTCTATCTCTATAATATGGCATTCCGCGATACCATCTCCTACGGGATGGGGTATGCCAGCGCGACGGCATGGGTGCTCGGCGTCTTTATCATCCTGCTTACGGTCGGAAACTTTATTCTCTCGAAGAGGTGGGTGTATTCCGATGACTAAAGCCGACAAAGTAAGGAGTGCCACGGTGCAGAACCGCATCGTCAAGACGGTCGTCTATTGCATTCTGACGGTCTATGCCTTCATCCTGCTCTTTCCGTTTTATATCATCCTCATCTCCGCCCTGCGGCCGTCGATGGAGTCGTACAACGTTCCGTTTTTATACTACATCCGCGAATTTGACGTCACGGGCTTTGTGGAGATCTTCACCGTCGACATCTACGGGATCTCCTTCGTGCGGTCCTTTTTCAACACGCTGCTCTATGTTATCCCGCCGACGGTGGTGGGGCTGCTCGTTTCGGCGATCGCGGGGTTTGCCTTCTCCAAGCTGCGTTTCCCGGGGAAGAACGTCATTTTCTACGGGCTTCTGATGACCATGATGATCCCGGGGACGGTGACGATGATCCCAACTTTCATGATCTTCAACGGGCTCAACTGGATCGACACGCCGCTCCCGCTCATGATCCCGGGGATGTTCGGCGGCGCGGGCACCATCTTCTTCATGCGGCAGTATTTCAAGGGCATCCCCACTTCGCTCATCGATGCCGCCAAGATCGACGGCATGGGGTATCTGCGCATCTTTTTCGTCATTATGGCGCCGCTCTCCGCGCCCGTTCTCATCGCATTCGGGCTGATGAGCTTTGTCGGGGGCTTCAACGATTACTTCGGTCCGCTGCTCTATCTGTACTCTCCCGAAAAATACACGCTGCAGATTGCGCTCAAATTTGCGACTTCGGCGGGAGGGAGCGACGTTCAGCTCGATATGTCTGCCTGCATCGTGACGATGCTCCCCATTCTGTTGCTGTACATCTTTTTTCAGAGATACTTTATCCGCGGGAGCGCACTTTCCGGGATCAAAGGATAATTAAGGAGAACCATCATGAAAAGAATTTTATGCATGACGCTGGCGTCCCTCATGACGTTGACCGCTGCGGCGGGCTGCGCGGGCGGCGCGGCGGAGCTGCCCTTTTACGATGAAACGGGCGAGGTCAACAACCATCTCTTTTATAAGAACGAGTTGACCCATCAGGGCGCCGACCCGAGCTGCATTTATGTGGAAGAGGGGGAGGGCGCAGGGTACTTTTACCTGTATACGACGAGCGACGGCATGATGAATAAGGGATTTTACGGTTGGCGGTCGAAAAACATGAACGACTGGGAGTCGGTCGGCATCGTCTTTGCGCCCGAGGAGGACGCACTGTGCCGCGACTACTATTGGGCTCCCGAGGTCATCTACAACGAAAGGGACGGGCTGTATTACCTCTATTACAGCGCCAGGAGGGGCGACTATGTGATGAAGCCGACGGGCGATATCGAGTATCTGACGATGGGCGTCGCCTATTCCCGATCGCCCGCAGGGCCCTTCGTGCAGTGGGAGGGGGTCAACGCGCTGGGAGAGATCATGACCGTGCGCGACGAACTCATGAACTTCCAGACGCACCTCGGCACCGACTATCACTGGTGCACTATCGATGCAAGTCCGTTCATCGACGACGACGGACAGCTCTATCTCTACTTTTCGCAGTCGCATCCGACGGACGGCAGTAAGACGGGGCTTTACGGCGTAAAGATGCTGGACGCGGTCACGCCCGACTATTCCACGGTGAAGCAGCTCACGCGGGCGGGGTTCACCGACCTTACGAATTTTGTTTCGGCGGATTTTGAAACGGGGTCCTCCGTCAACGAGGCGCCGTTCATGCTGCGGCACGGAGACAAGTACTATCTGACCTATTCCTGCTACGGTTATACAGATCCGCGCTACAGGGTCTGCATGGCGGTCGCCGATGCGCCGCTCGGCGATTTTGTCAAACCGCAGGGAGAGTTTGGCAATCCCATCCTCGGAAAGGAGACGTACTTCGACCACATGAGCGGGACGGGGCACCACTGCTTTGTGGAGGCGGGGGAGCAGCTCTACATCGTCTATCACGCGCACGCCGGCCGCGGCTATGCGGAGCAGTCCGACCGCTCGATCGCTTTTGACGAGGCGCTCTTCCTGTCCGATACGGCGCTCGGATATGACGTGCTGCACGTCAACGGTCCCACCTATTCGGTGCAGCCGCTGCCCGCCGTCTTTTCGGGATATGCAAAGGATATGTCGGGGGCGAAGGTCACGCTCACCAACGTCATCTCGGGCGGAGCGGAGCTCCTTACCGACGGCGCCGTGACCATCCATCCCTACGATCTCGGCCGCGAGGTGCGCGTGGACGGAAGCACGGTCGTTACCATCGAATTTGAAACACCCAAGACGATCGCGGCGGTCATGGTCTACAACAGCGCGGAGATCAGCTATGCGTTCGACAAGATCGACCGCATCGACCTGCACGTCGATGGTGCGTCGCTTCCCTCCGGTTCGCCTTACCGCGGCATCGGCGTGCTTCGTGCGGAGAACGTTGCCTTCCCGCCCGATTGTTTCATGGAGGATATTTTTATCCGTCCGGGCGGTGCGGCGATCTGTGAATTCAACGAAGTCCCCGTCAGAAAGGTCGTGATCGAAATTTCCTCCAAATTCTTTAAGGAGGCAGATGACGCGACGATCGCGCTTTCGGAGATCGCGGTTCTTGCAAGGAGGTCGTAAGATGAAAAAACAGGCGGCATTCGGGATAGTTCTGACGATGTGCATCGCTATGGCGGGGCTCTCCGCTTGCGGCACGCGCGACGCGGGGCTGGCGCCCTATACCTTTGAGCCCATCGTGTATGATTACGATTACAACGATTGGCGGAAATTGGAGACGGACGCCGAGGTCACCGTTGACGGAAAGCTGGACGAGCCGTTCTGGGAGGCGCAGCGCGAGCTCTCCTTCGGCGCGGGCGACATCATGACGCATACGACGACATACCTGACGGACAAGGGCGTCTATATCGGAATGTATATCGAGGACCAATTCGTGTTTTCCAATCCCGAACGCGACGATTGGCGCAACACGAGCATCGAGCTGCACCTCGCCGCGGGCACGGCGGTGTCCCGCAACGAGGCGGTGCAGATCCGCGTGGAGGCACACAACCGTACGGGCGTTTTAGAGGGCGTCAGCTTTGAAACAGATCCCTATGGCTGGGTGTGGGGATATGTGCCCTATTACAGCAGGGCATGGGTGGATGGGACAATCAATTCCGATGCCTGCAAGGGGGTCTCCTTCGAGGTGTTCGTCCCGTGGAGCTCCATCGGGATGGAGAGGAAGGGGGACGTGTTGCTTCTTCCCGCATACAATCATACCGAGGGATATGAGATGGAGGACGGCGTACAGCGCCTTCACTTGCAGGCATCGGGCGACATGAACGATCCGACGACCTATCTGCCCTTCGGTGAGGATGGCTATCTCGGCGTCAACGAGGAGCCGGACGACGTCCTCGGTCAGGCGGCGAGCGGCCGCATGGCGACGTCCGGATGGGATATGTCCGAAAAGGGGCGATCCGTCGCAAGGACGACGCGCGGCGGACAGCAGTTCACCTTCTTCAAGCAGATGGGGGAACGCACGGAGTATACGGCGACGGCGACCATCTCGGACGTGGAACTTGTCGCTGCCGAGGGGAAGGCGGGCATCATCTGCGGGCACAATCAAAAGGTCTGGCTCGTTGCCTTTCTTGTGTTCAAGGAGACGGGATATTCGCTCGACTTCGTGACGATGGACGACTACGGCTGGTACTACGGTGCGTCCTACCCGGTCGATGCCGCAAAGTGTCTGACGGAGGAAGGCTGCGTCCTCTCGGTGGAGCGCAGCGGGAATCTTGTCAGGGTGTATCTCGACGGCGCGCTCGTCTGTGAACTTGAAAGCGATGCGCTTTCGGCTGCGGGGTGCTCGGGCTTCTTCACCATTGACGCAAAGGTGACGTACAGCGCATATACCTGTACTTACGAGAAATAAGAGGGAAAATTAGGTATGAACAGGATCCGTCCGTTGAATGTTCCGTCTATGGACGAAGTGGAAAAACGCAGCGTTATGCCCGTTACGAGCCCGTTTGAATTTCCATCGCAGCGGGTGGAACTGAAACGAGGGATGGGAGCGCCTCTTCCTCCGGCGGGCGGTCGTGCGCTCTCTCTGAACGGGACGTGGGAGCTTGTGTCCGACGGTTTGACCGAGCTGCGCACCGATCCTACAAGGGAATGGGAGGACGCCGTCGCTTATCCCGTCCCCGGGAGCGTCCACACGGCGCTCTTCGGGGCGGGCGTCATTCCCGACCCGTTGGTCGGCTGCAACGACCGCATCGCCAGGGAATATAGCTATAAAGTGTGGTGGGCAAAGAGAAAGTTTTCCTATGATTTTTCGCTGCGGCAGCCGCAGCTCTGCTTTGACGGCGTGTGCTATTCGGCGCACTTTTATCTGAACGGACACTATCTGGGCAGCCACCGCGGAATGTTCACCAGGGCGGTCTTTGCGGTGGAGGACTTTTTACAGGCGGAGAACGTGCTTGTCGTCAAGATCGATAACGCGCCCTCTCTTCCGCGCGAATATTCGCAGGACGCGGGGTATGACGACGGATGGAAGTTCGGCACTGTCATCAACTGCGTCTATGGTTGGCACTATGCGAGCATCCCTTCTCGCGGGATCTGGGCGTCCGTCCGCCTGGAGGAGCGACACGGCATGGAGGTGGAACGACCCTTTCTCTATACCGTGGACGCAGCGGCGGGGGAGGCGGGGCTGTATCTGCGCACAAAGATGCGCGGCACGTTCCGCCTCGTTATACGCCCGCTGAATTTTCCGGGGTCGGAATGGTCGGCGGAAATGCCCGTCGATACGCACGGGGACGGCTATCTGCATCTTCGGTTCCGCATTCCCGAGGCGCGGGCTTGGTGGCCGAACGGATACGGCGAACAAAATCTCTATCTCGCGCAGATCGCGCTGACGGCGGAGGACGGCGAAACGCTCGCGTTTACGGAGCAATTCGGGCTTCGTACCGTGCGGATGCTCCCCGATACGCAGCCTGTAGACAAAAACCGTTATCTCTGGCAGATGTGCATCAACGGGCGCAAGCTGTTCATGAAGGGGACGAACTGGTGCACCATTGACGCGCTTTTGCGCTTTGAGCCCGCGCGCTATGAGCGGCTTCTGACGCTCGCCAAGGAGGAAAACCTCTGCGTCCTGCGGGCGTGGGGCGGGGGGATGCCGGAGAGCGATGTCTTTTACGATCTGTGCGATAAGTTGGGACTCATGGTCTTTCAGGAGTGGCCGACGGCATGGGACAGTGACAAGACGCAGCCGCAGGACGAACTGCGCGCGACGGCGATCGAGCACACCATCCGTTTGCGCAACAGGCCCTCCCTCGTTCTGTGGGCGGGAGGGAACGAGTCCTCGGAGGCGCGCAGCCCGAATATGCGGGAGATGCTCCGCATCGCCTATGCCTATGACGGGACGCGCCCCTTCCACCGCACCTCGCCGTGCGGGGCGGGTTCCATGCATAGTTACATCACCTATTGGTTTCAACAGGGGCTGGACGCGTCGCTGCAGCTCTCCGACACTTTTCTGGGCGAATACGGCATGGCGTCTGCAAGCAACCTTGAGAGCATCTATAAGTATCTCCCCGAAAGAGAGCGGAGCGAATGGGATATTTACGGAAAACATAACGCATTTGTCCATCACACGCCACGCTTCAATCAGTTTGTGGAATGGCCGTACGGGGAGAACGACATCACCTATCTCACGCAGTATCTGGGCTGTTTTTACGATGACGCCACGATGGGGCACTTCGTGACAGGCACGCAGCTCGCGCAGGCGACCGTGCTACGCCATCCCATCGAGCGCTTTCGCAGCGCTTATCCCGATTCCACGGGCATCTGCTTTTATAAGCTCAACGATGTCTATCCGGGCTGTTCGTGGTCTACGGTGGATTATTATGGTGAGGCAAAGCTTTCGCACTATCTTGTAAAACAGGCATTCGCGCCCGTTCACGGGTGCGTCGTCACGAGCTCCGTCGACGTCGGTCCGCAGACGACGCTCCCCGTCGTTTTGCTGGATGACGGGATGCGCGCAAGGGGCAGCGTGACGCTCTGTGTCTATAACGGGGCGCTTGAAAAATGCAAAACGATAAGTTATCCCATCCCGCCTATTCACACGGAAACAACGCTCCTCGGGAAATTGGATTTCTATGACGTGGATACAAAAGGACTGTTGTTCGTGACGGTGGAGGTCGTGGGTGAGGACGGGACGCTGTTTGACGCGACGTTCTATTGGTTCAATTTTCAGAGCGACGGCGGCTGTATGTTCCGCCTGCCCGAGGGCTGTGCCGCGTGGTCTGTGCTCGACGAGGAGCATATCCTCGTGCGCAATGCGGGCGAACTTCCGCTCGTCGGGGTCATCGTCGACCGTCCCGGGCACAACGATGAGTTTCTTGCGTCGGACGGCGTGTTCTGGCTGCATAGCGGCGGGTCGCGCGTGGTGCGCGTCAGCCATACGCAGGGGCTCAGGCTGCGGGCGTGGAATTGTCGCTGGGAGGATTGAACGGTGAGAACGCATCCTGCCCGCTCGCCCCGTCCGCAGATGCGGCGGGAGAGCGTCCGTATGTTGGACGGCGTATGGGATTTCGCCGTTGTCGGGAATTTTTTTGACGCGGACGTTCTATCGGGCGGCTTCAACGAGAAAATACGCGTTCCTTTTTGTCCCGAGAGCGCGCTTTCGGGGATCGGGAGAAAGGAGTTTTTCACGCACTGCAAATACCGCAGGCGGTTCCGGCTTCATAAGGAGGCGGGCACGCGCTGGCTGCTGCATTTCGGCGCGGTGGACTACGAGGCTGCGGTCTATGTGAACGGCACGTTCGTCTGCCGCCACATTGGCGGGTATACGCCCTTTTCGGCGGACATTACGGACGCCCTGCGGGAGGGGCGGAACGAGCTTACCGTGCTTGTCCATGACGACGTGCGCACCGATTCGGCGAGCGGAAAACAGACGGACAGGGCGGAGAGTTACGGCTGCTATTATACGCGCGTGACGGGGATCTGGCAGTCCGTCTGGTTAGAGCGTGTTCCGGAATTTTACATCCGTTCCGTACATTTTGCGCCCGATGCCTCTGCTTCGGCGGTATGCATCCGCGCGGAGATGGCCGGAAAGGGAACGCTGCACGCGCAAATTTTTTACCGAGGGCGCTGCGTCGGCGAAGGGAGCACGGCGGCGGAACACCGCACCGCGCTGACGGTGCCGCTCTCGGAAGTGCATCCGTGGGGCGTCGGAAGGGGAGAGCTCTATGACGTGCGCCTCACATTCGGCGAGGATGCCGTGGAGAGCTACTTCGGGATCCGCACGTTTGAATGCCGCGGCAACACCTTTTATCTCAACGGGATGCCTGTTTTTCTGCGCCTCGTCCTCGATCAGGGATACGACAAGGAGGGGATCTATACGACGCCAAACAGGGGGCGCATGGGAAAGCGCATCCGTATGGCGCAGGCGCTCGGCTTTCACGGCGCGCGGCTGCATCAGAAGATCTTTGAACCCGCGTTTTTATACGAGTGCGACCGCCGCGGCTATCTCGTCTGGGAGGAGTACCCCTCCTGGGGAACGGACTTCTATTCCGCAGACAGGGTGGGGGACGTGTTCAACGAATGGCGGGAGGCGATGGAGCGCGACATGGATCATCCGTCCGTTATCGTCTGGTGCCCCACCAACGAGAGCTGGAACGACGCCTACCGTGGGCGCTCCTACGT
>CALVLR010000011.1 GCA_944340685.1 uncultured Clostridia bacterium
GGCATCTTTTTGCTCATCTTCCTTGTAATACGCGGGTATTACTTCGTCATCTTCACAAAAATCTGGCGCAAAAATCTTCTCGCCAAAGGTGCAAAGCAATCAAAAGCGGCAAGATGAACGTCTCAGACGCGGCGAAGCCCGCAGCGCGTGCTCGGTGGCACGGGCAAGGGTTTCAACAAAGTATGAGCGTACAGATTCCGCTTTTGATCGGGTTCGCATTACTCCCTTACAGTATCCTTATTTTGCAAGGGAGATCTTTGCTTTTTCGACGACGTTCTCGACTGTGAAGCCGAACAGCTTGAACAGCTGCGAAGCAGGGCCGCTTGCGCCGAAGGTGGACATTCCGATGATCTCGCCCTTATCGCCGGCGTATTTGTACCAGCTGTAAGGGGAACCTGCCTCCACGCATACGCGCGCTTTGACGGCGGATGGAATAACGCTCTCTTTGTATTCCGCGCTCTGCTTTTCAAATTCCTCGATGCAGGGCATGGAAACAACGCGCGCCTTGATGCCTTCTTCGGCGAGTTTCGCCTTTGCGCCGACGCACTGCTCGACTTCCGAGCCGCTTGCAATAAGGAGTACGTCGGGCGTGCCGTCGCAGTCTTCGAGCACATAGCCGCCTTTGAGTGCGACAAGCCCGCTGTTTGCATACTGCGGAAGATTCTGACGGGTCAGGACGAGCGCCGTGGGTGCGGTGCCCGTGAGCGCAGAGATCCACGCCGCCGCCGTCTCCTTGCCGTCTGCGGGACGGTACACCTTCATATTGGGGATGGAACGCAGCGCGATGAGCTGTTCCACAGGCTCATGCGTAGGGCCGTCCTCGCCGACGCCGATCGAATCGTGCGTGAGGATATAGACGACGGGGATATTCATGAGCGCGGAGAGGCGCATTGCATGTTTGCAGTAGTCGGAGAAGATGAAGAAGGTGGAGCAGTAGCACTTCAGACCGCCGTGCAGCTCCATGCCGTTGGTGATCGCCGCCATCGCGTGCTCACGGATGCCGAAATGCATGTTTCTGCCGCTCTTGTCCTGCGCCGAGAAATCGCCGTAGTGAATGGTATCGGTGTTCTTCATGTCGGAGAGGTTGGAGGGCGCAAGGTCCGCGGAACCGCCCATAAGGTTGGGTACGAGCGCCGCGATCTTGTTGAGTACGGTCGCCGAAGTCTGGCGGGTCGCCATGGGCTTTTCGAACTTGAAGAGATCGTCCACCTTCGCAAGATCGACCATCTCGCCGCTCATTGCCGCCTTATACGCCTTGGCGAGGTCGGGGTACGCCTTCTCGTACTCGGCGAACATTGCCTTCCATGCGCGCTCTTTCTTTGCGCCGCGCGCGCCCGCCTGTTTGGTATGGGCAATCACTTCGTCGGGAACTTCGAAGGGCGCCGAGGTCCAGCCGAAGTGCTCCTTCGTCTTTTGCAGGTTCTCTGCGCCGAGCGGGGAACCGTGGCACTTGTGGCTGCCTTCGAGGGGCGTCCCGTAGCCGATCTTCGTCTTGCAGATGATGATCGAGGGTTTTTTGGTCTCTTTCTGCGCTTTGCGGATGGCGGCGGAGAGCATGGCGACATTGTCGGGGTTGGCGACGAGGTCTACCTTGATGACCTGCCAGTTCTGTGCCTTGAAGCGCATGGCGACGTCCTCTTTGAACGTGATGTCGGTGTCGCCTTCGATGGTGATGTCGTTATCGTCGTAGAAGAGAATGAGTTTGCCAAGTTCGTGCGTGCCCGCAAACGAGCATGCTTCATAGGAGATGCCCTCCTCCAGGCAGCCGTCGCCGCACAGCGCGTAGGTGTAGTGGTCGACGACGGGGAATCCTTCGCGGTTGAATACGGCGGCGAGGTGTGCCTCCGCGACTGCCATACCGACTGCATTGGCAATGCCCTGCCCGAGGGGACCGGTCGTTGTTTCAATGCCCACCGTGTGGCCGTACTCGGGGTGGCCCGGCGTCTTGGAGCCGAGCTGACGGAAGTTCATCAGATCTTCCTTGGTAAGCCCCAACCCGTAGAGGTAGAGAAGGGAGTAGTCGAGCATGGAACCGTGCCCCGCAGAGAGGACGAAGCGATCTCTATCGTCCCACTTCGGATCTTCGTTATTGAATTTCAGAAAGTTCTGCCAAAGCGTGTACGCGATGGGCGCCGAGCCGATGGGAAGCCCCGGGTGTCCCGAATTCGCCTTCTGGATCGCTTCCGCAGAAAGAATGCGGATGGCGTTGATCGTGGTCTGTTTTACGTCGTTCATACTTCAATTCTCCTTATCTTATAATTGATTTTTTAAAGGTTCGGTGTCCAGGAAGGGGTATCCCTTCAAAAAGTCGTACAGCTCCTTGCAGATGCGTTTGCTGCCGCCCTGCTCGTTGCTCTCGACGTTGATGGGCATGATCGGTTCGTGCAGGCTCATTCTCACGAGCGCCCAGCCGTTGCCGTGGTCTTTGTCGAAGTTGACGCGCACGCCTTCGTGGTTGTCGGGCGCAAGCGAGAGATAGTCCGTCTTTTCCGCATGTTTTTCGTAGTCGGCGATCACGCCCACGCCCAGCGTTTTGAAGTCGCAGTCGGGCTTGAATTTCAGGCGGATCTCCGCAGCCTCGGCGGGTTCGGGAAGATCGGCGATGAGCGCCATGAGGTCTTTCCCTTCCTTCGCGCACTTTGCGAGCGCGATGAGGAGACGGGTGACAAGATATGCGCCGTCGTCGAGGAAATAATTTTCTTTGAGTGCCGCGTGTCCGCTCGTCTCGATCGCGAGAGGGGAATACTTGCCTTCCGCGTTCAGACGCTTGCTCTCGTTGATGACGTTCTTATATCCGCGCTTGAAGCGGTAGTGAACGCCGCCGTGCGCACTGATGAACTGCGCCAAGCCGTCGCTCGTTACGGAGTCGGTCACGATGTAGGCGCCCTGCCGTTCTTCCAGTAAGATCGCGGAGATAAGCGCGATGAGGCGGTTGCGGTTGATCTCTTCTCCGCTTGGCGCGACTGCGCCTGCGCGGTCGACGTCGGTATCGAAGATGATGCCGAAATCTGCCTTGTTCGCCCTGACGGCGGCGCATACCGACTGCATGGCGGTCTCATTCTCGGGATTGGGGATGTGATTGGGGAAAGTGCCGTCCGGTTCCAGAAACTGCGAACCCGTCGTATCCGCGCCGAGGGGCTTTAAGACGAGATCGACGTAGAAACCGCCCGCGCCGTTGCCCGCGTCCACAAGGATGCGCTTTCCGGCAAGGGGCTTGTCCGTTCCGCATGCCTTCCGTACTTTCTGAACGAGATCGGCAGAGTACTTTTCGATATAGCTCTTTTTTGTAACGCTGCCCTCGCCTGCAGGAAAACTGCCTGCCGCGGCGATCTGAAGGATCCGGGCAACGTCGCTCCCTTCCAGCCCGCCGTCTTTTGCAAAAAATTTGAGTCCGTTCTTCTGGTAGGGCAGATGGCTCGCCGTGATCATCACCGAGACGTCTGCACCGAAGTCGTCCTGCAAAAGCATGAACATGGAAGGCGTGGAGGAAAGTCCCGTTAAAATGACGTTCCCTCCGCACGAGGTAACGCCCTCCGACACGAGCGCCGCGATATGATCTGCCGATACGCGCGAATCGTGCCCTACGGCAACGGTGGGGCGGGGAACGCCCGTCTTTTGGATCGCCCATACCGTAAAAGCTTTCGCGATCGCGAGCACCGCTTCATCCGTCAGCGTTACGGGATCGCCCTCGACCCCCGCGACGGCGGTACCGCGCACGTCGGTCCCGTTTTTGAGTTTGAGAAAATCCTGCTGTGTCATAATTCCCCCTCGGGCGTATTTTCGACTGTCCCGCGCTCAGAAACGGGCGCAGCCTGCCCATACGCATACATTATACTTGTTTACAGCGCGTTTTTCAAGACCTTTTTGCAAAAAAAGCGAGCTTTTTTCGAAAAATTCTTGCGGAACGCACAAATCCGTGTTATAATATGACAAAATATTCGGAGAGGAATTTATGTACAAATTTACCCTGTCGACAGATTCGACCTGCGATCTGTACCATGATTTTATCGCGGAAAACGAGATCGCCTTTGTTCCGCTCACATTTACCATAGAAAAAGACGGCAAGATGACCGACCATCTCGATCAATTTACGCAGTATTCACAGTACGTCGATTTTTACAATGAGCTGCGCACGGGCGGTTTTTCGCGGACATCGATGCTCAACTACGAGTCGCACTACGAGCATTTTCTGATCCTTGCGCAAAAGGGCGCAACGGACGTGGTGCATTTTACGATTTCTTCGGGGCTGTCTCCCACAAAGACGGTCGCGGCGAAGGCGGCGGCGGACGTAAAGAAGGATTTCCCCGCATTCAATGTACTGGTCGTAGACCCGCTCACCGCTACGGTGGGGCAGGGCGCGCTCGTGCGGCAGGCGCTCAAATGCCGCAATGCCGGCAAGACGGCGCAGGAGACTTACGATTACGTCAACGGGCTTCGTCTGCATATCCAGCACTTTGTGGTGGCGGACGATCTGAAATATCTCCGCCGCGGCGGGCGCGTCTCGGCGGCGAGCGCGGCGATCGGCGGAATGCTCGACATCAAACCCATTCTCTCCTTCGATAACGAAGGCAAATTGTTTGTACTCGGCAAGGTGCGCGGCGCGAAGAAGGCGATCAGCTTTATTAAGGCAAAAATGGAGAAGGAAGGCCCCGACGAACTCGGGGAGGTGTTTATCGTGCATACCGATAACGAGCCTGTGGCGCGGGAGCTGGAACAGTATGTAAAAGACCGCTTCCACTTGCAGCCGCACGTTTCCATCATGGGACCCGTGATCGGGTCGCACGTCGGCCCGAACGCCTTTGCGCTCGGATATTTTTCGAAGAGCCTCAGGAACGAATTCTGATCGTGCGAAGAGGTAGTTACAATTTCACAGCGATGGCGGCGCCCTCTCTGCGGAGAGGGTTTCGCGTACCTTTTTCCGAAGGTACGCATTTTATTTTTGGAGGACATACAAAAGATGATACGCAGAAGATGCATGTTTGCAGCGATCCCGTCTCTGACGCTCTGCACGGTCTTGCTTGCGGGCTGTATCCCTGCCGCCGGTATCGGCGGCGCAAAGGCGGAACTTCTCGCAAACGACGAGACCTGCGTCGTGATCAGGGTGGCGGAGGGTGATACGTCAAAGAGCCTCTATGACGCGCTCGCCGTGTTCGACGAGGCGGGCGACATCGCCATCGGCGGAAGCGATTCGGAATACGGGTTTTATCTTACGTCGATCAACGGCACAGAGGCGGACAATGAACATTACTGGGCGGTCTATACGACGCTCGGCGAGCTGGACGGCGTGAGCTATTCCAATGCGGAGTACGGTACATGGGAGTATGAAGGGGAAACGCTCGCAAGTGCTTCTTACGGCGTTTCCGGACTGCCGCTCGCAGAGGATGCGCTCTTTGCGATCGTCTGGACTTCACTGGATTCCTGACGCATATACCGCGGACATGGTGCGGGCGTCGGACGGGGTCTGATTTTTTACGGAGGCAGCGTATGAAGCGAAGGGGCGCCGCGTACATGGTAGCGGTGTGCGCCGTCATGACGGCGCTTTTGATCGCGGTTCAGTACGCGCTCGGCTTTGCGGCGGGCGTGGAGCTTGTCACGGTATTTTTGCTTACGTTCTGCTATGTGTTCGGCGCGGCATACGGCGTGCTGACGGCGACCGCCTTCTCGCTGCTGCGCTGTTTTTTGTGGGGGTTTTATCCCAACGTCGTCGTGCTCTATCTCATTTACTACAATGCGTTTGCGCTGCTGTTCGGCATGCTCGGCAAGAGGGGAAAGTCTGTGGCGGTGTGGGTCTGTCCCGCGCTGCTCGCGCTTCTCGGAGCGGGCTGCGCAGTGTGCGCTGCCGTCGGGCTGCCCGTCAGCGTGCTGTATAAGGCGCGCCTTACCGCAATGTTTTGGGCGCTCTTCGGCGTGCTTGCGGGTCTGCTCGCCGCCTATATCATCGTTTTATGCGTCGGGCGGGCGCGCGCTGCCGTATGGCGGGAAGCGGCGTCGCTTGCGGCTCTGGCGGCGCTGTGCAGCGTCTGCTTCACGCTTCTCGACGACGTGCTCACGCCGCTCTTTTACGGGTACACGTTCGACGCCGCCGTCGCCTATTTCTACACGGGATTTTTTGCAATGCTTCCGCAGACGATGTGCGCGGCGGTCAGCGTGTTTGTACTCTTTGCGCCGCTCAGAAAAGCGTTTTCTGCGGCGCGGGGGAGAGAGGTGATCTGCCGCAGGCGTTTCCGGCGGGAGCAAAGCGCGAGAAAAAGGAGAAGGGAAGGCGAAAACGCCGCTTCAAACGATGGACGAACGCAAAAAGATGTGGTATAATTACCATATCTTTTCTTTTTCGGAGCAATTTTTATGGCGAAGGATAATTTCGTAGAGCAGATCGCGGACATCGATACCGATTTCCCGCAGTGGTACACGGACGTCGTATTAAAGACCAAACTTGTGGATTACGGCCCCGTCAAGGGCACGATGGTCATTCGCCCGTACGGCTATGCGATCTGGGAGAATATTCAGAGAGAGCTGGACAAACGGTTCAAGGCGTCGGGACACGAGAACGCCTATTTCCCGCTGCTCATTCCCATGAGCTTTATGACGAAAGAGGCGGAGCATGTGGAGGGCTTTGCGCCCGAGGTCGCCGTCGTCACCCATGCGGGCGGCGAAAAACTCGCCGAGCCGCTGTGCGTACGCCCTACCTCCGAGACGATCATCGGCAGTATGTATTCCAAGTGGATCCAATCTTACCGCGACCTCCCCGTGAAGATGAACCAGTGGGCGAACGTTATGCGGTGGGAAAAGACGACGCGCCCGTTCCTCCGCACGAGCGAGTTTTTGTGGCAGGAGGGGCACACGGTGCACGCAACGGGCGAGGAGGCGATGGAGCATACGCTCCGCATGCTGCACATCTATGGAGAATTTGCGCGCAGCTGCCTTGCCATGCCCGTTCTGACGGGACGTAAGACGGAGAAGGAGAAGTTCGCCGGTGCGGTCGCCACCTTCGGCATGGAGGCGATGATGCACGACGGCAAGAGCTTGCAGGCGGGCACCACGCATTACCTCGGGCAGAACTTTGCCAAGGCGTTCGATATTAAATTCCTCGACAGAGACGGCACCCTGAAGTACGGGTATACGACGTCGTTCGGCGTCTCCACCCGCCTCATCGGCGCGATCATCATGACGCACGGCGACAGACGCGGGCTGGTGCTGCCGCCCGTCGTCGCGCCCGTGCAGGCAGTCATCGTGCCCATCGCTTCCAAAAAAGAGGGCGTACCGGAAGCCTGCCGCGCGCTCAAAGAGAAGCTCGAAACGGCGGGCGTCCGCGTCGCTTTGGACGAAAGCGAAAACTCCCCCGGCTGGAAGTTCAACGAATGGGAGATGAAGGGCGTGCCCGTGCGCATCGAGCTCGGCCCGCGCGATCTGGAAGCGGGCAAGTGCCTGATGGCGCGCCGCGACACGCTCGAAAAGGGCGAATATGCGCTGGACAGCGCCGTCGAAAGCGTTCAGAAGCTTCTTGGCGAGATCTCCGAAAATATGTACAACGCCGCAAAGGCGCGCATGGACAGCCGTATCGTGCGGGCAAACTCGCTCGACGAACTGCTCGCGGGCGTTGAGGGCGGCAACTTTGTGCGCGCAGGCTGGTGCGGCTGCCGTGAATGCGAGGATAAGGTCAAGGAATTTGCGCAGGCGACCGCCCGCGTGATGGAGGACGAAAACACATCGGACACCTGCATCGTCTGCGGCAAAAAGGCGGAAAAGACGGTTATATTTGCAAGGGCGTACTAATGCGGACAGAAACTAGGAAAACGGATTGGGAGGGGGGTATGAGCAGGCTTCCTAAGTGGCTCTCGGACGCGGTGTTCTATGAGATCTATCCGCAGTCCTTCCAGGATACGAACGGCGACGGGATCGGCGATATTCCCGGCATGATCGCGCGGCTCGATTATATCGGGTCGCTGGGCTGCAATGCGATCTGGGTGAATCCCTGGTACGATTCGCCCTTCGGCGACGCAGGGTATGACGTGCGCGACTATAAAAAGATCGCGCCGCGCTACGGCACGAACGAGGACGCAAAGCGCTTTTTCGACGAGGCGCACAGGCGCGGGATGCACGTGCTCATCGACCTCGTTCCCGGGCATACGTCGGTGGAACATCCGTGGTTTTGCGCCTCCATGCAGCCTGAGCGGAACGAATATTCCGACCGCTATATCTGGTCGGACTCCATTTGGGAGAGTACCGATCTTGCCTGTATCCGCGGTATTTCGCAGAGAGACGGCTGCGCGGCGGTCAATTTCTTTTCCAATCAGCCTGCGCTCAATTACGGGTATGCAAAGCGTACCCGTCCGTGGATGATGCCGCCCGACAGTCCCGCCGCGCTCGCAACGCGCGAGGCGATCAAAGACGTGATGCGTTTCTGGCTGGATATGGGCGCGGACGGCTTCCGCGTGGATATGGCGGCAAGCCTGGTGAAGGCGGACGATGGCTGGACGGAGACGATCAGGCTCTGGCAGGATTTCCGCGCTTTTCTCGACAGAGAATATCCGCACTGCGCCATGGTCTCGGAGTGGGGCGTCCCCGCCAAAGCGATCGAGGGCGGCTTTCACATGGACTTTATGCTGCACTTCGGACCGCCCGCCTATACGTCGCTCTTCCGGAGCGAACATCCCTTCTTTTCCCGCGAGGGGAAGGGGGATATTACTGCTTTTCTCGATACCTACCTTTCCGATCTCGCTTCGACGGAGGGGAAGGGGCTGATCTGCATTCCATCGAGCAATCACGATATGCCCCGCCTTGCGCGCGGAAGAGATGTGCGCGATCTTAAGATCTGCTTTGCCTTCCTTCTGACCATGAGCGGCGCGCCGTTTCTCTATTACGGCGACGAGATCGGCATGCGCTATCTGGAGGACGTCACCTCGGTGGAAGGCGGCTACGACCGCACCGGCTCCCGTTCGCCCATGCAGTGGAAAACGGGCGCGGGTATGGGTTTTACGACGGGCAACACGCCGTATATCCCGTTCGATCGTTCCGTCGGCGCGCCCACCGTGGAGGAGCAGGAGCAGGACGGCGATTCACTTCTCAACACCGTGAAGGCGCTTTTGCGCCTTCGCCATGCGCATAAGGCGCTGCGATCCTTCGGCGAATTTGTACCCGTATACGCCGAGAGGAACGCCTATCCGTTCGCCTATGAGCGAAGGGCGGAGGGAGAGCGCATTCTCGTGGTGCTCAATCCTGCCGACAGAGAGGCGGAAGCGCCCTTCGGCTGCGAAGGGGAAGTGCTCTTCTGCGTGGGCGGGAGCGTGAGAAACGGAAAGGTGCCTGCACGCAGCGCATGCGTCATCCGAAGACCCATTTAGGATTCCGTATATTTTTGGAGGGATTATCCGATGAAACATATCGATATAGCAGAGATTCTGAGAGACAAAGAACGTATCGGGACGGAGGCGGTCGTGTGCGGCTGGGTGCGCACCTTCCGCGATTCGGCGGCGGTCGCCTTTCTGGAGCTTGCGGACGGGACGAGCTTCTCCCGTTTGCAGGTCGTCGTGGACAAGAGTGCCGTTGCGCTCGATCCTGAGTGTACGAAGTGCGGCGCTTCCGTCTGCGTGAAGGGAGACGTCGTCAAGGCGTTCAGGGGCGAGGGATCGGAGCTCAACGCCAAAGAGGTGCGCCTTCTCGGCAAGTGCCCCGGGGATTATCCCATCCAGAAAAAGCGTACGTCGCTTGAGTTCCTGCGTACGATCCCGCACCTGCGGCTCCGCACAAATATGTTTACCGCGGTATTCCGCGTGCGCAGCGTTGCGGCGCAGGCGATCCATAAGTACTTCCATGACCGCAGATATTACTATATCAACACGCCGCTCATCACGGCGAGCGACTGCGAGGGCGCGGGCGAGATGTTCCGCGTGACGACGCAGCCGTGGAATGCGAAGTACGAGAGCGAGGCGGCGTACTATAAAGACGATTTTTTCTCGCAGAAGGCGGGGCTTTCCGTTTCGGGTCAGCTCGAGGGGGAAGTCGCTGCAACGGCGCTCGGCAGGATCTACACGTTCGGGCCTTCCTTCCGCGCGGAAAATTCCAATACCACGCGCCATCTCGCCGAGTTCTGGCATGTGGAACCGGAGATCGCGTTTGCAGAGCTTCCCGACGTGATGGAGATCGCCGAGGATATGATCAAGACGGTGATCCGCACCGTTATGGACGAGTGCTCCGAGGAGATGGACTTCTTTGAAAGATTCGTGGAATCGGGGCTGAAAGCCAAGCTTTCCAATGTTGTGGAGAGCGATTTCGGCGTGCTGGAGTATACCGATGCGATCGAGCTTTTAAAGAAAGCGGACGTCTCTTTCCAGTATCCCGTGGCATGGGGCTGCGATTTGCAGACCGAACATGAAAAGTACATCACCGAGCATGTGTTCAAAAAACCCGTGTTCGTCATCAACTATCCGAAAGAGATCAAGTCCTTCTATATGAAGCAGAATGCGGACGGCAAAACGGTCGCTGCGACCGATCTTCTTGTGCCCGGTATCGGGGAGATCATCGGCGGGAGCGAGCGTGAAGCCGATCCCGATAAACTTCTTGCTGCCATGAAGGCGCGGGGAATGGATCTCGCTTCGTACAAACAATATATAGACCTGCGCACGTTCGGCACAGTGCCGCACGGCGGCTTCGGACTCGGATTCGAGCGTTTCGTCATGTATGTGACGGGTATGGAGAATATCCGCGACGTAACATTGTTCCCGCGATCGGTGAACAACATTATGTAAAGCATTCCAAAACCGTTTTACGGTTCTGGAGATACCATGTCTGTTGTCGAAAGCTCTGTCCGTATTTCGGGCAGGGCTTTTTGCCGCCCTTTTTCCTGCGGACGATCAAAACGCTTGACGGGAGCGTGAGCTGTCCCGATAGGGCGGCGGGGCGGTTCAACCGATGATGGAGCCGTTCAACGAATGCTTGATTGCACTTAGGCAGGTCTTGTACTATTATAGACGGGAGAATAAACCGTCGAGGAATTTTTATGAGAGAATTTTTCAAAAACACATTTCCGTATTTTAAAAAGTACCTGCCGGTTCAGACGCTTGCGACGATCCTGGGGCTGATGCGTATGGTCATTCTGCTCGTGACGCCGCAGATCGTCTCGCTGCTCGTGGACAGGGTGATCAATCCCGCGCTCGGCAGCGCCCCGCAGGATAATGCGAGCATCTTCCTCTTTCTCATCGAGGATATTCCCGAAGGCGACTATTGGCGCATTTTCGTTGTGCTTGCGGTCACGCTCGTCGTATTTGCAGCGCTGTTTTTCGTCTGCTTCTATCTCAAATGGAACTTAGCGCATTATTTCGGGCTGAAAAGCGAAAAGCAGATGCGCATCGACGCGCTTGAAAAGATCGGCAACGCGAGCGCGCCGCACCTGAAAGCGTTTCCTGCGGGAGATCTGGTACTCATCAGCACCCGCGACCCGCGCATGATCTCCGAAGTCTATACTTCCACGGTGCAGTTCCTGCTCGATAACGTATTTTATATCGTCGTCAGCGCGGTGTTTCTGGCGCGCATCCACCCGTATCTGCTGATACTGCCGCTGTTGGGCGGCATGGCGTCTGCGGCGATCATGATCGCCTTTAAAAAACCCATCGGGAAGATGTTCGACGCGATGTGGAAGGATTCCGCCGCGCTTTCGACGACGGTGCAGGAGAGCGTATACGGCATTCGTACGGTCGCTTCTTTTGCACGGGAGAAGGAACGGGGCGCGCTCTTTGAGCGGGATAACAAAAAATTGCTCTCCACCTATCAGGGCGGCGCGGTGCTGTTCGCCAAGCGGCAGGCAGTCTCGTGGGGGACGCGTAGCCTCGTCATCCTGGGCGAGGTGGGGCTTGCGATCTGGCTGGGTGTGAGCGGGCGCATTACGAGCGGCGAATTTACCGCCACGGTGGGGTATCTCGGGACGCTCATGTGGCAGCTCACCGCGCTCTTTTTCAACATCAACGACGCGCAGGAGTCATTCGTCAGCGCCAGGCGGTATTTCGGATTTCTGAACGCAAAGGACGAGCAGCGCGAGCTGTACGGGAGCGACGTGCCTTCGGAAACGCCCTCGATCGTGTTGAAAGGCGTGGGTGTAAAGAGCGGAGAAAGCTACGCGCTGAAAAACGTTGACCTCGCTCTGCCGTACGGGAAAAAGCTGGGCGTGATGGGGCGCACGGGCGCAGGAAAGACGCTGCTTGTAAAGCTCATGCAGGGGCTTGCCGAGGCGGACGAGGGGGAGATCCTCATCGACGGAAAGTCCATTCACGCCTACGACCGCGACGCTCTGCTCCGCGCCTATTCGTATGCGATGCAGAACGTCTTTCTCTTCTCCAATACCATCGCCCAGAACATCGCGCTGTACGATCCGTTTGCGCCCGAGGAGAAGATCGAGCGCGCGGGCGCGCTTGCCGAAGTGGACGAATTTGCCCGCCGCTTTCCCGACGGGTATCAGACGACCATCGGCGAAAAGGGGTTCGGACTTTCAGGCGGACAGAAGCAGCGCATTTCGATTGCGCGGGCGATCTTCAAGGACGCTGCTGTGCTCGTGTTCGACGATGTGACGAGCGCGCTCGATCTGGACACCGAGCGCACCGTTCTTTCCAATATCAAAAAGACGTGCGGCGAGCGGACGACCATCGTCGTGACGCATCGGGCGACTGCCCTCAAAGACTGCGACGAAATCATCTTCCTCAAGGAGGGGGAGATCACCGAGCGCGGCACGTTCGAAGAACTCCTGGCGATGAACGGAGACTTCGCCGAGATCTACGAGCGGCAGATCGCAGAGGTCGGCGCGTGAGCCGCGGAGGGAAATGATGCAGAACAATCTCTATTATCAGGATGAATACGTCAAAGATACTTTTAACGGCGGAATGCTTATGCGGCTCATCAAGCGGGCGCTCCGTCATAAAAAGTGGTTCGCGGGGAGCGTGGTGATCGAATTTATCGCAAGTACGTTTTCGCTTCTCCCGAGCCTGGTATATTCGATGATCGTAAGCAGGGTGTTCCCGACGGACGGCGTTCTTCCCGAAAATTATCTCCTTATGGCGGGATTGGCGCTGGGCGGACTTGCCGTTGTCTATCTTACGCTCACGGCGACTTATTTTCTTGAATCGTATATTCCCGAGCGGTTTGCCTATAAGCTTTGCAGCGAACTGAGGAGCGAGCTTTTTGATCACGTTTCGCGCCTTTCGTTCCGCTATTTCGATACGCATGCGACGGGAAAGATCCTGGTGCGCGCCACCAACTATATCGACGAGCTTTCGTCGCTCTTCGGGCAGCTCTTCTATATGCTGCTGTACTTTGCGTGCGTGATCGTCGTGGGTCTTGCATGGATCTTTGCGCTTGATTGGCGGCTTGCGCTCGCGGTGGTCGCGGCGCTCGTTCCGCTCACGGTCGTCATGTACTTTATGAGCCGCGCGATCCACAACCGCGCGGGGCGCGACCGCAATAAGAACTCCAATTATACGGCATTCGTCACCGAAAATATCAGCGGAGCGGAAGTTGTGCGCGCCTATAACCGCGGCGCGCTCAATGAGAAGATCTCGGGGGAGCTTTTCGATGAATATTCGCGCGCCTTCATGCGGACGACGCGGGTGCGCGAGGCATTCTTTCCGCTCTCAAACGGGCTGATCAACGCTGTGACCGTGCTCCTTGTGTACGGTGTGGCGCTGGCGCTTGCGCTGACGGGCGGCGGTATGGACCTCGGCACCGTCGTCGCCGTGGGGCTGGTGCTCTCCGAGATCACGGGCGGGCTGGGCAATATCTGCCAGCAGATCTCCAATGTGTTCGCGCTCACCACGAATGTGGAGCGCATTTACGATACCATCGATACGCCCATCGAGATCAAAGACGGGGAAGGCGTAGTGCCGCTCGCGGACTGCCGCGGCGAAGTGCGCTTCGATCATGTGAATTTCTCCTATGTGGAGGGGATCCCCGTCCTCAAAGATTTTACGCTCGAAGCGGATCCCGGGCAGACCGTGGCGCTCGTCGGCGCGACGGGTTCCGGAAAGACGACCATCGTCAACCTTCTGAGCCGCTTTTATGATGTACAGTCCGGTACTGTTATGGTAGACGGGCGGGATGTGCGCGATTACACGCTGCAATCGCTCCGCACGGGCGTGGGCGCCATGATGCAGGATACGTTTATCTTCCATGGTTCCGTTATGGAAAACATCCGCTTCGCCCGCCCCGACGCCACCGACGAGCAGTGCGTTGCCGCCGCGCAGGCCGCGCATGCCGACGGATTTATCGGACGGCTTCCCGAGGGGTATCAGGCGGAGATCGACGAAGGGTATGCGCTCTCGGGCGGGGAGCGGCAGCTCCTCTCGTTTGCGCGGCTCATTCTTGCCGACCCGCGCATCATCGTTCTGGACGAGGCGACCAGCCATGTTGATACGCAGACGGAGCGCGAAGTGCAGGAGAGCCTGAAAGCCCTCCTCAAAGGGCGTACGAGCTTCGTGATTGCGCACCGCCTCTCCACCATCCGCGGTGCGGATAAGATCGTCTTTATCCGTGAAGGGGAGATCGTGGAGCAGGGGACGCACGAAGAGCTTGTTGCCATGAACGGCGCATATGCGCAGATGCTCCGCGCCGCCGCAGTCTGAGATTTATTTTCACAAATTGCTCCCGCCCTCTTGCAAAAGAGAACGGGGGCATTTATAATAGAAGCATGAAACTTATTCTATGTTGTGATTATGGCCTCGACGACGCCGCCGCCACGGTAGACGCGCTTGCACATGCAAAGGCGGACGGATATGAAAGCGCCGCGCTTGTTGCCGTGGGCGGAAACGTTCCGCCCGACGTATCGCTTGCGAATGCGAAAAAACTCGTTGCACACCTGCCCTTTTCGACCGTTCCGCTCACTGTGATCGATACGACGGCGGAGGAGCAGCCCTTTGAGTTCCTCAAACATATTCACGGGAACGACGGCATGGGCGATCTGTTTTCGGACGATGAGGGCTTCTCCGCGCCCGTGCTTGATTTTGCGGCATGGCTCTCCGAAACAGAAGGGGAATACGATCTTCTCAGCCTCGGGCCCATGACGCTCGTGCCCCGCGTGCTGGCGCGCGGCAGCGTGCGCCGTTTCGTGTTCATGGGCGGAAACATTGCCGAGGAGCCGAATTTTCACGGCTATGAGTTCAATCATGCCCTCGACCGCGCGGCGTTTACCGATGTCACACAGCGGCACGCGCATGTTGCTGTGACGATGGACACCTGCCGCCATCCGCTCCTCAATGTGCAGAACGTCGACCTTTCGGGCGGCGGATTGCAGCAGCGCATTGTCGCCCGCGCAAAGGAAATGACGTTCGTCTCGGGAGAGAAGGGCTGCTATATCTGGGACGATATGGCAGTGAAAGCGCTGCGTCACCCCGCATGGTTTGAGACCTGCGCGGCACGCGACAGAGACGGGAATCTGCTCAATGTGGCAAAGTACGTCCTCCCCAAGCCCTATCCCGAAATTTTAGAGAAGTGATCATGTTGAAAATGAGCGCGCCCCGCAGCCTGCGGGGCGCGCGTTCTTTGGCGCGGCGGAAAACGTGCGCCTGTCCGCCAAAGGACAAAGCCCCGCCGAGTAATCGGCGGAGCTTTGTCTGAAGGAGAAGAATGAATCTCTCAGGCGTTGATGTTTTTCTGTTTTTCATTCTCAAACGGCGTGTTGTACAGCTCGTCGGGATTGAGCTCGAAGATCGGACAACCGTCCTCTTTGAATTTGACTTTGAGAACGTGCGCGTGACGGTTATGATCGTTGAGCGGATCGCCGTGGATCTTCTCGTAATTGCGGAAGTGCAGGAGGGTGAGGACTTCGTTTTCGTCGCCGCGGACAAAGCAGTTGTGCCCGGGACCGAATACCTTGAGCTTTTCGTCCGTTTTGAGCACGGGCCAACGATCTTTTTGCCAGGAGCGCGGATCGAGAAGATCGCTGTCTTCATCGGCGCGCAGCATGCCCATGCAGTAGCAGGCGCCCGTTGCGGATGCGGAGAAGGTGAGGTAAATTTTGCCCTTTGTTTCAGGCCCTTTCAGAATGGCGGGACCTTCGTTTACCCAGAATCCGCCGTCGCGTTCCCAGTCGTAATCGGGCGAGGTAATGCGCGTGAATACGGTTTTGAGTTTGGTGGGGGATTCGAGTTCGGCGATGAGGAGATCGGAAATAGGCTTCTCCGCGCGCGTGCAGCCGAATTTCTGCGCCCAGACGGCATACCATCTGCCGCGGTGTTCGAATACCGTCATATCAAGAGAGAAGTCGGTGAAGGGATAGGGGTCGTTAGCTGCGGGAAGCATGGGAACGGCGTCTTCCGCCCACTCGTCTTTCATGGGGTCGCTGCCCTTGCAGATGAGCGCGTAGGGGCGGATGTCCCAGATATTGGGTTTGTGTCCGGCGGCAAAATAGATGACCCACTTGCCCATGATGTAGTGGAGTTCGGGCGCCCAGATATGGCAGGCGAGCGCGCCGAATGCGTGCTTTTTCCAGACGGTGCGCGCAGGCGCCGTCGCAATGCCGTTGACCGTGTCCGCGCAGCGGATCTCAAGATGATCGTATTTGGGGCAGGTCGCCGTGAAATAATACTTTCCGTCCGTGTGTTTGTACAGATAGGGATCTGCGCGCTGGGGTGCAAGTGGAGAGAGATAAGTAGCCATATTCCATTCCTCTTCTATATAGTTTTTTATTTAAACTTTTTTGCGGCGCCACTTGTGCCGCGTTTTTTTTATTTTACTATATTTGCTCCGCCCTGTCAATGGGGCTGGAAAATTATTTGCTATTTTTCTTGTATTTCTCCCGCGGCAGCAGGAAGATGTATACGCCCAAAATCACGAGCGCAAGCACGGTTAAAATGATGATGAGCGCGATCCTGATGATCTCGGCGTTGCCTTCGTCGATCATGTCTGCCGTGATGGTCGCAAAGTAAGACGGGTCTTCCGAGAGACGTGCGGTATAAGTGCCGTCTCCGTTGTCGTAGAGGCGCACCTGGACGCGCTCGGTGATCAGCCGTTCCCCGTCCGCGCCGTCTGTAAAGAGGACGCCTTCGTCGCTGGATCTGAGGTATGCGAGCGTATAGTTCTCTCCCGATGAGATGTCGGGCGAAATTTCCGTCAGATAGGACGCCGGCACATATCCGCGTACGGCGGCGCGCGTGCCGGAGTCGTATTCGACGAGCGCATAGGTGAGTTCGTCAGTTTGCAGCATGCCGATCACCGAGACTGCCGTTCCGCGCGTAAGGCGGGTATCGGCAAGCGCGCTTTCCAGGCAGGGAGCCGCGTATACGGAGACGTCGTTTGTGAGATAGCTCAAATATGCCGTCTCCGCGGGCGTGTAATATTGGGAGCTGTCGATCGCTGTTATGCGGTCGGCAAGAAAGAGCTCGCTCGAATAATCTCCGTTTCCCTCGGAAAAGAGAACGAGCGCATATCCGCCCGTGACGGCGAGCAGAATGCCCTGCCGCTCTTCGGCGGAGCGGGCGTAGCCGCCGTAGGGGAAGTAATCGCTTCCGTCTTCACGCAGGGCCGCAAGATCGGTCGAGATGCCGACGGTGCCGGCGGGAACGCTGACGAGCATGCCCTCGGCTTCGTGGAAGGAGAAAGCCGTCTCTTTTGCGTCGCCTACGGCGATCTCGTCGAGGGTGGGAATGCCCGCGAGCGTACCGGCGTTGCTTTTTACGACATAGTTTCCGAAGTTGAAGTAGACCTCGTCGTCCTCAAAGCCGAGTGCGAAGGAGACGGGGGACTGCGCCGTGCCGTCCGCCGTCCACACAAAATCCGCGCCGTCGACGTTCGCGAAAAGTTCGCCGTTCCGGTACATCGCGCCGCCCGAGAGATAGTAGAGGTTGCCTTCGAAGTCCGCTTCCGGAGACGTCGCGTCGGAAGGGAGCGTAAACTCCGCTGTCTGTGCGCCTGCGGACGAGGACGCGGTGAGAAAATCGCTTTCGGAGAAAATGCGCACGCTGCCCGATTCGTAAGCGACATAGATGACCCCGTAGAGGTCGCACGCCATTCCCGTCGGAATACCGTAGCTTTCATAGGTGACCGTAGCGGCGCTTTCGTCGTTTGCGACGCCGTATTGCAGCGTGACCGTCGCGAAATACACGCTCCCGTAGGCGCAGGCAAGTCCGCGGACGGAGCTTTGCGCCGTCTCCGCAAGCGTGAACGCTTCGTCTCCATAGGCGCAGGTATAAATATTTGTGCCCGAAGCATAGGCGATCGTTTCGCCGTCGGTCGCGACGAGCGAAGGGGTCTCGCCGCACGCGAGGACAGAGTACGTCTGCGTTGAAAAATCGTAAATGGTAACGCGCTTGTTGCCCGCGTCTGCCGTCACGAGAAGATCTCCTGCCCGTGCCGAATCTGTGGCGCCCGAGAGACGACCCACGGAATCGGACGCGGCGGCGATCTCGTAGGAGGTGAACTGCGGCGTTCCGTCCGCAGAAGTAAACTCGCGCACCGAAGCGCCTTCGATGCAGTAGAGACTGCCGTTGTAGGCGGTGAGCGCGGTATATGCGCCGGAAGCCATCGTCGTCACGCCATCCGCGGTGTAGCGGTACAGCCCGTTCTGATAGGTATCGGTCTGCGAAGCGTTGTTCACGGAGAAGTAGATGTTCCCGCCGAACGAGGCAATGGAGCTGAGCCCGTTGACGGGACCGCGGCTGTCGATGAGGGCGCCCGTCGGATTGCCATGCGTCGCCGTGTTATAGGTGTACAGCGTGTTGCTGCTGGTGACGTAGTACAGGATCCCGTCCGCATAGGTCATGTAGATGCTGCCCGAATAGTTGGAGAACGACGCAAGCTGCTGCTGTGCGCTCGGGACAAGGTTGGACATGGGATAGCGCAGAAGGTAGAGCGTGCTGCTCTCCACAACGCCGGTATAGAGGTATCCGTCCTCGATGAGAAAAGCGTTGCTCGCGATGCCGGAGAGCACCGTTGCTTCCTGCGTTTCGAAGTCGTAGCTGTAAAGGCTGCCCTGTACGGAAAAATAGAGCGTGCCGTCGTCTGAAAAGCTGATCGTTCCGATCGCGGGACTGGGCGTGGGGAAATTTTCTCCCTGCGTCGGCGTATACGTCTCATACACGCCCGCCGCGCGGTCGTAGAGGTAGAGCGTCGTGCCGTCGGCGATCGCAATATAGTCCTCGCTCATTGCAACGGAGGAGGGGCTTGTAAGGGGCAGATACTGTTCGTAGCTTTCGGGAAGGACGAGCGCGGCGTTTTCCGGTGTCAGGTGGACCGAAACGTCCGCGTCCGGACTTTCGTCCGAACCGGAAGAACCTGTATCCGAGCCGGAAGATCCGGTATCGTCCGTATTTTCCGTTTCCTGCGCGGCAGCGTCCTCCGCGGAAGCCGTTGTATTTTCGAAGAAGGGGAAGGGGGCGCAAAACGCGCCGACCGCCACAGTAAATGCCAGCGCGATCCCCGCGATCTTTCGTATTTCCATACAACTATTATAACACGCGCGCGCGAAAATTTCAACGGCCTGAAAGAAAAAACTTGTGAAGAAGTGAAAAAACTTTTTGGAGAAACAGTGCAGAAGTCTTTTTTTATGCGGGGCGGAATGCAAAAAAGAGGGAAATTTTTTTGGCATATGCGCAGCCGTCTGTCATATTCAGATGATAAAATAAAAACACAAACAAATGTTCGTTAAAGCAAAGACATGGCGGGAGTCTGCGGGAGGTATGTGATGGCATTTGAATACGCGAAGGCGGTCTTGTACGCCTATCCGCATCTTGCAGCGCTGGCAGAGGCGGTGGGGCAGAGCGCGGAAAATCAGGCGATGCTCTCCTTTCGGAGCATGGAGAGCACGCTTGCGCTCGCGGAAAAGATCGCGGACACGCTCGCCGTAAAGAGCCGCCTCCTTCGGTTGAAGGAGGCGGCGGACAGAGCGGTGGAGGCTTGCACGGAAGAGGAAAAGTTTTTGTTGGAGTATAAGTATTTCCGCAGGCGGCGGGAGCTGAACGGGCGCTTTGCGGGCATGGAAGTTTCCTGTTCGGAGCGGCATTATTTCCGCCGTCAGGCGGCGCTCCTCAAAAAGATCGTATCCGAACTCGGGAAGGCGGGTTGGACGGAGTGCGCTTTTATGGCGGCGTTTCATTCGTTTTCTCCCTTTATGCGCGTGCTCCGCGCCCTCGGAGAAGGGCGCGAGGGAAAGGTCGTGGCGCACCGCGGGAAGAGGGAGATCGCTTTCCGCGGCGGAACGGAGGTCAGAAATCGGACGGCTCGCTCCTGACGGGTTTTTTCCCGCGCAGGACGAGAACGGCGATCGCGACGGCGGCAACGCACAGAATGCAGATGACCACGATCTGCACGACATTGACGGAAGACGTCTCCTCTGTCTCCTCTTCGGGCGCCGGTTCCGGCTCTGCCATTGCTTCGAGATAGTCGGTGTTGTGTTCGAACTCCACGTGCTCTTCGGCGGGCACATAGCCGAACGTCTCCCCGTCGAACACGTAGTAGTAGAGCTGAGCGCCCTCCGTGCGCTCTCCGTAATAGGAAAACGTCCGTTCGACGGTCGTAAGTTCAGCGTCGCTGAGGCCGCCTGAGTCGGGAAGCGTGTAGGTAAGCGTGACCTGTCTGCGCAGATAGGGGCGCGCGGGCACAAAGTCCACAAAGAGCAGCTGTTCGGTTCGGCAATAGCCCAAGAGCTTTTTGTAGGGGGCGTCGTCCGCCTGATACTCCACGGTGCAGTACAGTTCGCCTTCATCGAGCACGCGGACATAGTAAGTATAGGGAATGAGGAAGAGGCGCTCTTCCTCGCTTTCGCCGGTGTAAAACCACACGTCTTCCGTCGCGGCGACGGCGTAACGCTTGTCGTCTGCGGCAGCGGCGTCCGCTGCGGGAACGGGAAGGGCGAGCGCCGCAGCGAGCAGAAGCATGAGAGAGATCACGAATGTTTTCATACGCGCTATCATAGCGCAAGGCAATGGGCAAAGAAGGGTTTTTTTTGACGAACGGGAGCGAATCGGGGCAGATGACTGCGGGAGCGGAAGAAATCGTGAAAAGACTGCGCGAGATCGAGCGCGAGCTTGCGCGGCGGAAAGCGGAGGACGCGCTCGCGCGCTACAATACAGGGCAGAAAAAGCATAAAAAACAGATCGCGTTCCATCGCTGTAAAAAACGCAACCGTTGGGTGTTCGGAGGCAACCGCTCGGGGAAAACGGAGTGCGGAGCCGTCGAGGCGGTCTGGCTGGCGCGGGGCAATCATCCCTATAAAAAGAACAGAAAAGACGTGTTCGGCTGGGTCGTCTCGCCCACGCTGCAGGTCCAGCGGGACGTGGCGCAGAAAAAGATCCTGCACTACCTGCGCTCCGATCAGATCGTCGATATCGTGATGGTGAGCGGGAGAAAGGACAATCCCGCGGCGGGCGTCGTCGATCAGATCATTGTAAAAAACGTGTTCGGGGGTACGAGCGTCATCGGGTTCAAGAGCTGCGATCAGGGGCGGGAGCGCTTTCAGGGAAGTTCGCTGGATTTCGTGTGGTTTGACGAAGAGCCGCCGCGCGATATCTACGAAGAGTGCCGCATGCGCGTTCTCGACCGCCGCGGCGAGATCTTCGGCACCATGACGCCGCTCAAAGGGCTGACGTTCGTCTACGAGGAGATCTATCTCAACAGGACAAACGATCCCGAGGTCTGGTACGAATTTATGGAATGGGCGGACAATCCCTTTCTCTCCAAAAAGGAGATCGCCATGCTGACGGCGACGATGGACTCGGCGACGCTGCAATCCCGCCGCAATGGGAGATTTGCCGCGCGGGAGGGGCTTGTCTATCCCGAATTTGACGAGCGCATACACGTCGTGGAACCCTTTTCCGTGCCCGCCTCGTGGCAGGAGATCATTTCCATCGATCCCGGGCTGAAAAATCCGCTCTCGGCGCATTGGTATGCGGTGGATTTCGACGGAAACGTATATGTGATCGCAGAACATTACGCTGCCGGACAGGACGTGGCCTTTCATGCGCGGGCGATCCGCGGGATCTCGGAAAAGCTCGGCTGGAAGCGCGACGCAAAGGGGCGCTATACGGCGCCCATCGATTCGGCGGCGGGAAGCCGCACGCTCGCCGCTTCCAAGTCGGTCGCTGAGCTTTTTTACGAACAGGGGATCCTCACGGATACGCGCGTCGATAAAGACGTATTTGCCGGCATCGAACGCGTGAAGCTCTATCTCGACCAAAAAAACGGGCTGCCCGATCTGTATCTTTTTTCCGGCTGCGTGAATATGATCCGCGAGTTCAAGAGCTATTTTTGGGGGAGCGGAGAAAGTCCCGTCAAACGCGACGATCACGCAATGGACGAGCTTCGGTATTTTTTGATGAGCCGTCCGCGGCCCGCGCGCGAAGAGGAGGAAAAGGGCGCGATCGCCCGCGACAAGGAGAAGCGGATCCGTCGTCTCATGGCGGCGCGGCGGGCGGGGAGAAGATGAATTTTGCGGGCGCCATGTCCGAGGTGTTGTGCAAAAAAGCCGTCTGCGGGCAGGCATGTCCGCCGCAGACATGGGTAGGAGATCATGGAAGACGAAAAGATACGGGAAGCCGTGCTCAAAGTCGCGCTCGGGTTTTGTATGGAAGAGGTGACGGAAGAGTACGGCGTGGAAGACGGCGCATTGAAGCTCGTCAAACGCAAGGAGACGCGCAAGGACGTTCCGCCCGATCTGAGGGCGGTAAGGCTCCTGATGGACGGACCGGATGTCGCTGCGCTCACGGATGAAGAACTCGAAGCGGAAAAGCAAAGACTGCTCCGCGCATTGGCGGAGCACGAAAACAGGAAGGAGGAAGTATGACCAAACAGGAACAACGGGCGGAAGCGGAACGGCAGAACGCGGTCGCGCGGGATGTGACGGCAGATTTCGAGGCGCGGCGCGCCATGCGCAGGAACCTCGAACGGGGCTGGCAGCTCAACATGAATTTTCTGAGCGGCGATCAGTATTGCGACGTCGACCTCTCGGGAGAGCTGACCGAGGAGGAGGCGACTTACTACTGGCAGTCGCGCAAGGTGTTCAATCATATCGCGCCTACGGTGGAGAGCCGTCTGGCGCGCCTCGCAAAGGTGCGCCCTTCGCTCGAGGTGCGCGCGTTCTCTGATTCCGATGAGGATATGCGCACGGCGCGCCTGTGCTCAAACATTCTCAGATCGGTGAAGAGCCGCGTCGATCTCGACGGCGTCATTGCGCATGCGACGCAGTGGTCGGAGGTGTGCGGCACGGCGTTTTATAAGATCGTCTGGAATTTTTCCGAGGGCAGCGTCATCGGGACGGACGAGACGGGGCATCCCGTCCGAGAGGGGGACGCGGCGATCGCGGCGCTTTCGCCCTTCGAAGTGTATCCCGATTCGCTTGCGGCAGAGAATATGGCGGACGTCGGAAGCCTGATCCACGCGAAGGCTGTGTCCGTCGGTGAGATCAAAGAAAAATTCGGGGTGGAACTTGCGGGGAGCCGCATTTCCGATTTCGCCTTTCTGCCGTACTCTTCGGCAAGCGGATGGAAACGCCCCGCGGACGGCGGCGAAAGCCCCGCGCTTGAAAATGCCGTCGTCCTCATTGAGCGCTATACCCGCCCGAACGGAGCGTATCCGCGCGGACGGTTAGAGATCGTTGCGGCAGACAGGCTGCTGTACGAGGGCGATCTGCCCTACGAGAACGGAGACCGCGGCGAGAGGACGCTGCCCTTTGTGCGGCAGACGTGCATCCGCCTTGCGGGGTCCTTTTTCGGGACTTCCGTCGTGGACAGAATGATCCCCTTGCAGCGCGCCTACAATGCCGTGAGAAACCGCAAACATGAATTTTTGAACAGGCTGTGGGTGGGCGTGATCGCGGGGGAGGACGGCTCGGGGGACGCCGAAGAACTGGCGGAGGAGGAGCTTTATCCCGGGAACGTGCTCGTCTACCGCCAAGGGTCGGCAAAACCGGAGTTTCTCGACTGCGGCGCCATTCCGGCAGAGTTCGAAAAGGAGGAGGAGCGCATCGAAAATGAGTTCGTGCTCATTTCGGGCATGAGCGAAGTCTCGCGCAACTCCAAGAATCCCACCAACGTCACGTCGGCGGCGGGTCTGCAGCTTCTCATCGATCAGGATACCAACCGCATGCAGATGAGCGTGGAGAGCGTGGAGCGGGCAGTCAGGGAGACGGGACGGCAGATCCTGCACCTGTACCGTCAGTTCGCAGGCGAAAAACGCATCCTCCGCATGACGGGCGTCGGCGGGGAAGCGGAACTCGTCTCCTTTGCTGCAAGCGACGTCTCGGCGGACGACATTGAATTCGTCTCCGGATACGAGCGCACTGCCGCAGAGCGAAGAGAGGAAGTGCTCAACCTGCTCTCTCTGGGGCTGTTGCAGGACGAGGAAGGGAGACTTTCGGGGGAGACGCGCGCACGCGTGCTGGACGCGCTCGGGTACGGATCCTTCGAGAACGCGCGGGATATTACGCATCTGCACATCAAAAAGGCAGAGCGTGAAAATATCCTGCTGGCGCAGACGGACGTGCAGGCGGCGGAATACGACGACCATAAGACGCATATCGCCGAACACGTCCGCGCCCTGCTCTCGGGCGGGGAAAATGATGAACGGGTACGGGAGCGGATCGTGCGCCATCTTGCCGCCCATACCAAAATGGAAAAGGAGAGAGGGGAATGACGGAAGAGGAGAACAAGACGCAGGACCCCGCGTCGGGCGCGCCCGATCTGGGAAAATTCAAGAGCGTAGATGCCCTTGCGCGTGCATATCGGGAGCTGGAGGCGGAATTTACCCGTCGCAGTCAACGCCTGAAAGCGCTCGAGGAAGCCGCCCGCAGCGGCGAAGCGGCGCCGGACCCTCAGCCCGCGCAGGGGGCTTTGCCTGCGCCGCCTTCGGATGACGAAGCGCTCTATGCCGCGGCGTCGCAGAACGAAGAAGTCAGAAAGCGCATCGTAGGGGAGTACCTTGCCTCCCTCCGCACCGTCCCGCTGATGGCGGGCGGAGGAGCGCCTGTACGGGCGCCTGCGCGGAACATCACGACCATCGGGGAGGCGGGCGCGCTTGCGCTCGGGTTCCTCAGACATCAAACGTAAACAAGGAGAAATTTTATGGTAACGACTCAGAGTGCCGACAGCGTTCTGAAAAGCTATTATCTCGACGCAGTCGCACAGCAACTCAACCTTTCGGCAAACCCGCTTCTTGCGGCGATCGAACGCACGACCAGCGACGTCTGGGGCAAAGATGTGAAGAAAGCCGTCATTTACGGCGTGCACGGGGGCATTTCCGCGGGCAAGGAGGACGGCTCGCTGCCTACAGCGGCGGGCGGCGGTTATGCGCAGCTTACCGCTACGCTCAAAAATCTTTACGGGCAGATCGAGATCTCCGACAAAGCGCTGCGGGCTTCGCAGTCCAACGAGGGGGCGTTCGTCAACCTTCTCGATACGGAGCTCACGGGACTTGTCCGGAGCGCCTCGTTCAACCTCGGCAGAATGCTTTTCGGCGACGGATCGGGCAAACTCGCCACCGTCTCCAAAGCGGAGGAGGGCGTTTATACGGTGGATACGGTGCGCAATCTTGCCGTGGGGCAGATGATCGACGCGGTAAATTCCAGCGGGCTGACGGTCTCTTACGGGAAGACGATCACGAGCGTGGACAGAACAAACAAGACCATCACGCTCGACGGAACGCCCATCTCCATTGCAGAGTGCTCGCTCTATATTCAGGGTTCGCGCAATCTCGAACTGACCGGCCTTGGCGCGATCTTTTCCGATTCGGATACGCTCTACGGGCTTACGCGCAGCGAGCACGGGTGGCTGAAACCGTACTCGGTAAGCACCGTCGGCACGCTCACCGAAAATGCGATCCAGAAGGCGATCGACATGGTCGAAGAGAACGGCGGCGGCCATATCAACTTTATCGTCTGTTCGTGGGGCGTGCGCCGCGCGCTCTTCGATCTGCTTTCCGGTCAGCGCACGATGGAGCCTGTGGAGCTTACAGGCGGATTCAAGGCGCTCTCCTATAACGGGATCCCCGTCGTGGCAGACAGATTCTGCCCCGAGGGCACCATGTATCTTCTGAACACCGACGATTTCCGCCTGCATCAGCTCTGCGACTGGCAGTGGCTGGAGGGGGAGAACGGAAAGGTGCTCCATCAGGTATCTTCCAAGGCGTGCTATTCCGCGACGCTCGTCAAGTATGCGGAACTCATGTGCTATCGCCCCTGCGGTCAGGCGGTGCTCAAGGGGATCACCGAAAAGTAACCGCCGCAAAGCCGTTCCCGTGCAGCTGCCAAGACGCGTTTCCGCGCGGCTGCATGCGGGCGCGGCGCAACGATCCGAAAAGGAGGTATTCGAATGACCGTAAAAGATGTTCTGATCATCGCCGCAGGCAATCTCGCGCGCAGCGACCTTGCGACGGAACTGACGGCGCTGACTTCCTCCGATACGCCGTCCGACGAAGCCGCTTCCCTGCTTCGCTGTTATCGGCTCGTGGAGAGCGAAGTCGCGCTCGATTATTATCCGCTCGAAAACACGGAGCGATTTCTGCCCATTTTAAACAGGGTCAGCTATACCGCGTTTTCCTCTTCGCCCGTCAACATCATCGACGTGAAGGACGAGAACGGCGAGCGCGTGAACTTTTCGGTTTACGCCTCGTATATTTCCGTTCCGGAAGATACCGGCGAGGTCTCCGTGCGCTATACTTATGCGCCGCCGCAGGGCGATTATTCTGACGCGCTGCCCTTTCCCGCGCGTATTTCCGCACAGCTGCTTTCGCTCGGCGTCTGTTCGGAGTTCCTGCTCTCCTGCGGAAGGTATGCCGAAGCGGCGGTCTGGGAGGGGAAATTCCGCGAGGGGCTGCGCGATGTGGGCGTGTTCCGCAGGAAACTGTGCGCGATCCGCGCAAGGAGATGGGTATGAACGTTCCTTCCTGCAGCCGCAGGACGCTCCGGCTGACTGCGGATGAGATCGCGGCAGACGACCGCGTAACGGCGCGTTCGCTCCTGCACGTCCGCAAGAGGGGGAACGCGTTTGTCTGCGCGGAAGGGGATTCTTTCGCGCATGTGCTCTACACGGGCACGACCGACCTCTACGGGTTCGGAGAGCATATTGCCGCCTATCTCTCGGCGGACGATCAGGTGCGCTACCTCGATCGTTCGGCAACGCGGGACGTCCCTCCCGGGCTGACGCGTATCCGGTCGGTGATCGATGCGGAGGGGAAGGAATACGCCTATGCCATCGGGACGGCGGTCGTGGTGCATCTCCCGCGGGAAGAGGGCAGCACCGCATGCGGACTGCTGACAAATACTGCCGTCGCCGCCTACCGCGAACGGCTGTTTGCGGCAAGCGGGCGGACTGTGAAGTTCTCTAGGCTTCTCGACTTTTCGGGGGAGGGCTGGCAGGAGGATGAGGCGGAGCAGGGGCGCAGCACGTTTACCCTGCATCCGGCGGGCGGCGATATCGTCGATATGCTCCCCGCGCACGGCAAACTTGTGTTTCTGCGCGAATACGGTATCAGCACGCTGACTGCTTATGCCGACGTGTATAATTTCCGCCTTGCCGACGTCGCTTACGATTGCGGCGCGATCGTAAAGGGAAGCGGCGCGTCCCTCTGCGGAGACGTCTACTTCTTCACCGATCGGGGATTGTGCGTGTTTAACGGCACTTCCGCCTCCCGAGCGGAGGGGGCGATGGACGAGGAGATCGACGTCGCTCAGGCGGTTCGGGTCAGCGTGCAGGGAAATACGCTGTATGCCTCGGTGACAAAACGCGACGGCACGGCCGCTCTGTATGCCTACGATCCCGCCGAAAAGTGCGGAAGGTTCCTGCTCAACGCCTTTGAAAAACTTTCTGCGGGGGAGGGCGGTTATCTCATGCGGGACGGCATGGTATATCAGCTGGGCGGCAGAGCCGTCCCGTCCGGAAAAAGCTGTGCCCTATCGTTCACCTGTTCGCTCACGGAAGCCGGCGACGGCGAAAAACGCGTGGAGGCAGTCGTCGTCGAGGGTACGGGACAATTTGTCGTTTCCCTCGCGGGAGAAAACGGGACGGCGGAAGCTTCGGGGGCGGCAAATACGCGGATCGGACTGCCTTTTTCCGTGCGCGGTGAACTGTTCACACTCACGGTCTCCGCGTCGGACGGCGGTTTCCGCATCGACGCCGTCACATTGTGTTTCCGGAAGGAGGATAGGGTATGACCATCGACATCGTCGATCTGACCGATCCCGAATACAGCGATCTCAACGCCGTGCAGGTCGCCATGGTACGGGAGGCGCAGCAGAAGAAAAACGAGATCCTTGAACGCGCGGAGCAGCAGAAGGAGGAATATCTTTCCATGCTGATCGCGGGTGATATGGCGCGCAATACATTTTACGAGCTGACGAAGGCGCGCATCGACGCGGAGGCGCAGGAGGAGATCGCCGCCGTGAAAGACGATCTCGACTATCAGCTCGCATATGAGGCGCTCGGCTCGGAGGGGGACGAAAACGGTCCGTACCGTTATCCTGAAAATCCGAACTATAATCTCGTTCCCTCGCAGAGATTTCTCGTGGTGCGCAACTACTATATGCAGTCGACGGACGATCCGGACGCGCGCCTTGCCGCTTATGCCGCAGATACGCTCGCACGGTCCTATCTCGGCGAATTTTATACGACATTGTATGACCTGCTTGCGGCATATTGCTGAGGCGCCGCAAAAAGCAAACGGGCTTCGGAACAGAGTTCCGAAGCCCATATTTTTTTGGGACCATGTCTGAGTGTGCCGAGGTATGACCGTACCATGTCCGCATAAGGGAAAGGCTCAGGAGATGGGAAGGGAAATGGTGAATATCAGCCGCCCCTCGCGGTAGTCGTAGTCGAGTGTGCCGCTCATCGAGCTTACGAGACTGCGGCAGATATACAGCCCGAGTCCCAGGTTTTCTCCGTTGAGTCCCTCCGTCACATAGGCGGTAAACGGATCGTCTTTTGCACGGATGCCTTTGCCGTTGTCCTCCACGGTGAGCAGGCATCTGCCCTTTCGGCGGACGGCGCCGAGGACGATCTCGCTGCAATCGGCATGTTCGATCGCATTCATCACAAGGTTATTGAGCACGTTTATAAGGCATGCTCTTTTTGCAAAGACATGTATGGAGACTTCATCTGTGCGGATGAGCCTGATGCCGTTTGCCTCGCAGTCCGGCGACAGGCTTTCATACACGGCAGAGACCGCATCGCGCACGTCGAACACGGCGGACTGTTCCGCAACGTAGTTGGTTTTCGCATATTTGGCAAGCTCGCTGAACGCTTCTTTCAGCTCGCTGTTTTTGCGGCGGACAATGTCGATCGCCTTGATCTGTTCGCCGTCCTGTTCCCGTTCGCGCAGCGTGTTTAAAAAGTGTTCCATGCTGATCACGGGCTTTTTGAGGTCGTGCGAAACAAACCGCAGAATGGTGTTGCGTTCCTCCAGGACGGTGCGCAGATCGTTCGTCTGGCGTGCGGCTTCCGTTTCGAGGTTATGCGTCAGATATTCGTTGCGCCGTTCGATCTCGATGAACGTGCCGAGGTTTACGAGGAAGTCCGTCAGGAGAACTGCGGCAAGCAGCCAGAAGACCGCGGACTCCACAACGAGTACGGGGTCGGTAAAAAAGACTCCGCCAAGCGCGGCGACCGCCGCAACGGTAGGGGTGAGGAGTTTGCGCAAACGGAATTCGCGCGTGGTCGCGCACAGAATGGCAAGCGCGAGGACCGCCGCCGCTTCGAGGACGGTTGCCGCCAGACGGAAGGCGCGCAGCCATGCGGCAGCCGCAAAGGAGACGTAAGGCGTTGCGATGGACATGATGCAGGAAACCAGCCCCAAAACCGCAAAGGGGATCCAGACGGGAAAATCTCTGACCTTCAGATTGAGCGGCAGCAGGGAAGCCGTGATCACGAACGAGAACGCCGTCAGAGAAAGGCTGCGGCAGAGCGCCGGAAGGATCGCCTGTCCCGTAAGCGCAAAATTGAAGATCATAATGCCGAAGATCCCGAGTGCAATGAGCGCCTCGGGAATAAATTCCGCCGTGTGCTTTATGATGCAGAAGAAAATGCACAGACAGATGGAGACGGCGGCTACGGCGGCAAAGGCGGAAAGCAGCGAGCTGTCGCGCGAAACGGCCTTTCTCACAGCGGTATCCGTCCCGATGACCGGTGCGTCTTCCAGTCCTGCAAAAGAGGTGTCCGTTTCGTAATGGATGGTCACGATCTGCGCCGCTTGCAGGCGGTCGGGATAGATGGCTTCGCGGCGGCAATAGAAAGAAATGTCCAAAAACAGCGATTGGGTACGGGAGACGTGCGTCTGCGTTTCGCCGACGTAATCGCTGTAATCGGTAAAGACGTAATCGGAGATCGCGCCCACGCGCGCGACAAGTCCGCCGTTGACGTAGATATTGCACGCCGACCAGATGGCGGGCAGATGCAGGGTAAAGTGCCAGCTGTTGTCGCTCAGGCGGAATTCGTCAAGCGAAGCGGCGTCCTGCGTAAAAGTTTCGGAGTACGGATCGAGATTGAGCAGGACGAACACATAGGTCCCACGCTGTGCCGCGTCCGTCTTCGTTTCCAGCGATACGGGGGTGCCGGAGATCTCCTGCGCGGGCAGGAGAAATTCGTCGGGCGTATAGTTCGCCGTCGTCAGGGCGGTGCATTCGGTCAGGTCGAGAATGGAGACCGCCGCGACCTCGTTTCCGTCCGTTCCGGTGATCCCTTCCGTCAGCGGCGCTTCTTTTACGCCCTGCACGCCGTACGAAAGGCTCAGCCCGAGCGCCAGTGCCAGGAGGGCGGTCAGAAGGACGATGATAAGGCGGATGGCTGTCGTTTTATTCACCGCTTGCCTCCGCGGGGAAAGAATACCCCTTGCCGAATTCCGTCACGATGAGCGTTTCTTCGGGCGCAACGCTTTTAAGCTTCTGCCGCAGGGTGGACAGGTGCCGTTTGATGGTCGTGGTCTGCATGCTCGGCGCACCCCAGACGCTTTCGTAGATCTCCGTCGCGGTAAAATATTTCCCCGCATTGGAAATGAGGAAATAAAGTACGTTGAATTCGCTTGCCGTTAAAGGGATCTGCTGACCGCGGAAAACGGCGGTGCGCGCTCCGGCGTCCACCGTAAGGCCGCGCAGCGTCGTGCTCGATTGCTTCTGCGGCAGGAGCCTGAGTGCGATATGCGCCTCTAAAAGGCGTGCGGAACAGGGTTTTACAACATAATCGACTGCTCCGGAGTCAAATCCCGCAAGCATCGACTCCTCCGAAGAAAGGTCGGAAAGAATGACGACGGGAGGCAGATTTTCCGTCTCGCGCAGCAGGTCAATTCCCGAACCGTCCGGCAGAATGATGTCCAGAACGACGGCGTCGATATCCCTGATGTCGGCAAGGATCCTGCGTGCGTCTGCCAATGTTGAAGCGGCATGGACCGCGTTGTGTTTTTCGGCGAAGTACGCCGTCATTTTTTCGAGTAGAACGGCGTCGTCCTCGATAAAAACGAGCCGCCTGCCTGTAACTTCCTGCAATGTGATCGCCTCGGTCTGTTTTTATTTGGTATTATAACACAAAAACAATAAAATTGCAACATGTTGCGGCAAATGGGGCGTCTTTTCGCGCTCAGATTGCCGCAGTTGTGGAAATCGAGGGAAATTTTGTAGAAAAACCCCGTCCAAATGGTTACGATTTGGTTACGATTATACCGAGAATGGGTAAAAGGTCTTCACAAACCATCGCGCGCGTATTATAATAGAGATAGTTTCATCGTGTCGAAAGGCGCGCGGTTTTGCGCCCCCTCCCCCGATATAAGCGAAGGTGCAGTATTGTTCCGGAAAACGAGGGAAATGTTTCCTTGATTTCCTGAGAAAATTTTGTGAAAATACTTTATTTTTCGCAAAAAGGTATTGACATTCCGACGGGGGGGGGTGTAGAATTTTCTTAAAGACTGAAGAATTAAGAAATTCGTCTTTTATTGCGCAAATGCTGCCGCGGCGGAGAGCTGCCGCGTGCCGCGCGTGAACGGATACACGGGAATCAAGCGGGAAATAACACTTTTGGGGGATAAAGGCAAACAAAATGGCACACATCGTAAATTTGTTCGGGTATCATACCATTACATTCGATACGCAGGGGGGCGCGCCCGTCAAACCGCTTCACAAGCGCAGGAGCCAGCTTGTCATCATGCCCAAGGCGGAAAAACCGGGGTGTATTTTCGGCGGATGGTTCTTCGACAAGG
>CALVLR010000012.1 GCA_944340685.1 uncultured Clostridia bacterium
TTTTGCAACGAGTTTGCGCGTTTATTTCGTTTGAAAATCAGTGATGGAACAGGCGCATGCCCGTGAACGCCATCACCATGTTGTGACTGTCCGCCGCCTCAATGACGAGGTCGTCTCTGACCGAGCCGCCCGGCTCCGCAACGTAACTAACGCCGCTTCTGAAAGCCCTTTCGATGTTGTCGGAGAAGGGGAAAAACGCGTCCGACCCCAACGAAACGCCCGTGATCGTTTTGAGATACGCCGCTTTCTCCTCCCGCGTGAAGGGCTCGGGACGGACGGCGAAGTTCTTCTGCCATGCGCCCTCGGCGAGCACCTCGTCTGCATCGTCGGAGAGGTAAATATCGATGATGTTGTTCTTTTCGGGTCTTCCAACGCCCTCGGCAAATTGCAGCGAGAGCACCTTCTCGTGCTGGCGCAGGTGCCAAAGATCCGCCTTCTGCGCCGCAAGCCGCGTACAGTGGATGCGCGACTGCTGCCCCGCGCCCACGCCGATCGCCTGCCCGTCCGCCGCAAAGCAGACGGAATTGGACTGGGTGTATTTGAGCGTGATGAGCGAGATGATGAGGTCGACCGCCTTGTCCTCGGGCAGCTCCTTGTTTTTTGTGACGATGTTATCGAGCAGCGCACGATCGATCTTGAAATTATTTCTCCCCTGCTCGAACGTCACGCCGAAGACCTGCTTGTGCTCGATCTCGGCGGGAACGTAGTCGGGGTCGATCCTGACGATGTTATAGCCGCCCTTTCGCTTCTGTTTGAGGATTTCAAGCGCCTTGGGGGTGTATGCGGGGGCGATGATGCCGTCGGACACCTCGCGCGCGATGATGCGCGCCGTCACCTCGTCGCACTCGTCGGAGAGCGCGATCCAGTCGCCGAAGGAAGACATTCTGTCCGTTCCCCGCGCCCTTGCATAGGCACAGGCGAGCGGAGAATCGTCAAGCCCCTCGATGTCGTCGACGAAGCACGACTTCTTCAAAGCGGGCGAAAGGATCTTCCCGACCGCCGCAGACGTGGGCGAGACATGTTTGAAGCTGGTTGCCGCGACCATGCCCGTCGCCTCCCTGACTTCCTTGACGAGCTGCCAGGAGTTGAATGCGTCGAGAAAGTTGATATAGCCCGGTCTGCCGTTGAGAATTTCGACGGGGAGCTCGCCGCCGTTTTCCATGTAGATGCGCGCGGGCTTCTGGTTGGGGTTGCAGCCGTACTTCAAAGAAAATTCGTTCATCTTGACCTCCGTTATCTTCATGTGATATTACGCGATCTCCGCGCGGGTGGCGGGAGCGGCGCGGTTATTTTTGGAATTTGTTGATGAGGACGCTCTCCGCCTGCCATGTTCTGAGATTGATCGCGCGCACATACAGCGAGATCTTGTTGTTCTCGTCGAGATTTTCCCAGATCTCATTTGCAAACTCGTTGACGTCGTTGGGAATGGAGACGCGCTCAGGCTCGCCCGCAAAGGTCGGCAGCGGGTTACCGTCTTTTTCATAGGTGTGGATAAAATGCCCCGTGCCGTTGACAGGCTCGTAATCAAAGGTGAAGCGGTTGCACTTGACTCCCTTGCCGTCCGCACTCTTCAAAATGGACATCTCGTAGGTGAACCCGCCCTTTTTGAGATGCAGGATCCCGCTGATGCGGGGCGTATAGTTTGGCGCGTCCGGCTCGAACGTACGCGTCGCGAGCGCACAGCGGAAGCACTTGCCCTTTTGGAGATATTCCTCGATGGTATCCGTCTGGTCGCCGTTGGTGACGATAATGTCGCTGCCCACCTGCTTGACGGGCGAATAGATGATGAGGGACGGATCTTCCACTTTGCTCTCGTCGAAGGGATAGATCGTGACCTCGTCGCCGTTCTCCACAAAGACGCGGTTGCGGCTGTTTTCGCTTCTGCCCATGATGAAATAGGCGAACATCGCCTTTTTCCCGTCTGAACTCTTGCCGATGACGATCCCGCGCCCGGGATAGGAATTGCCCGCCAGCGCACGCTTCATGCTTTTTCTGATGTAAGACATAAAAATAATTCCTCCTCACAGATTTTTCTCAAACTGATGAGAAAAATCTTCGTGATTTTCAAAGACAACCCGCGGGCACGGCACAAAGTGCCTAACCGCGGTTTTTCTCTCGCCGCCGCTATCTTCGCAACATCATGGCACGCGGCGACTCACTCTTTCTCTGTAAGTCGCAAGCGACAAATATGGGCGCAAAAGGCATAACGCAGTGACGCCTTTTGCAACGAATTCAGAGCGGGAACTCCCACCGTCACGGCTTTGCCGTGACACCTCCCTCATAGAGGGAGGCAAGCTGTTTGATTACTCGCGCAAGCAGAATTGCAAATCTGCAGAACCTCGCAAAAAAGATTTTGTAGAAAGATTTTTTGCGAAGAGGAGCGGCGAGCGTATCAGGCGTGGTGTCCGGCATAGCCAAATACCTGTAAACGGCGCTCCGCCGCGACGAGCCTTTGTGCGAAAAAATTCGTGAACTCTCAGAGGAGCTTTTTGCAGACAAGCTCGACGGCAGCGGGCAGGATCTGCCACTCCGCTTCGCGCATGACGCGCTTCTGGAGCACCTCGGGCGTATCGCCCTCTTCAACCGCGACCGCCTTCTGCAGGATAATGGGGCCGCCGTCGCATACCTCGTTGACGTAATGCACTGTTGCGCCCGTCACTTTCACGCCGCGCGCAAGCGCCGCCTCGTGTACTTTCAGCCCGTAAAACCCGGGGCCGCAGAAACTCGGAATGAGCGACGGGTGCACATTGATGATGCGCATTGCAAACGCACGCGTGAACTTTTCGCTCAGAATGGTCATGAATCCTGCGAGGACGACAAGCCCGATGCCCTTCTCCTGAAGGAACGAAAGAATGGCTTCCTCGCGCTGTTTGCGGTCGGGGATGCTTTTTTTATCGAAGACTGCCGTCTCTACGCCCGCTTTTTTTGCCCGTTCGAGCGCAAAAGCGCCTGCGTTATCGCTCACGACGAGCGCAACGTGCCCCGAAGGGAGCTTTCCCGCCGCCTCGGCATCTAAAATCGCCTGCAGGTTGGTGCCGCCCCCCGAACAAAGAACTGCAATGGGGATCTGTTTCAGCACAGGATCACCCCGTCGCCCGAATTCACGATCTCGCCGAGAACGTACGCCTCCTCGCCGTTTGCATGAAGCACGGAGATGGCTTTTTCCGCGTCCTCTTTTGCAACGACGATGCTCATACCCACGCCCATGTTGAACGTGTTGAACATGTCGTGCTCGGAGACGTTCCCCCGCTTCTGAATGAGCGAGAAGATGGGCAGGACTTTCACGTCCTCCTTTCTGATCTTCACGCCCAGCCCCTTGGGGATAGAGCGGGGCATGTTCTCATAGAAGCCGCCGCCCGTAATGTGCGAAATGCCCTTGACCTCCACCTCTTTGAGGAGTGCGAGCACGGGCTTCACATAAATTTTGGTGGGAGTGAGCAGCACTTCGCCCAGCCCCTTTCCGCCCAGTTCTTCGACGGGCGCAAGGAGATCGCAGTGCTCGACGTCGAACACTTTGCGAACAAGCGAGAAGCCGTTGGAGTGTACGCCGCTCGAAGGGAGCGCGAGCATGACATCACCCGCCTTCATCTTCGTGTTATCGATGACCTTCTCCGCGTCGACGACGCCCACGGCAAAGCCCGCGAGATCGTACTCCTCTTCGGGCATGAGCCCGGGGTGCTCGGCAGTCTCGCCGCCGACGAGCGCGCAGCCCGCGCGCACGCAGCCCTCCGCCACGCCGCCCACGATGGAGGCGATCTTCTCGGGGAAGTTCCTGCCGCAGGCGATGTAGTCGAGAAAGACGATGGGTTTCGCGCCGCAGCAGATAATGTCGTTCACGCACATGGCGACGCAGTCAATGCCCACGGTATCGTGTTTGTCCATGAGGAAAGCGAGCTTGATCTTGGTGCCGACGCCGTCCGTTCCCGAGACGAGCACGGGCTGTTTCATTCCCGCAACGTCGAGCGGGAACAGCCCGCCAAACCCGCCGATGTCCGCCTTGCCCTGGGGCATGGTGCGGGCAACGTGCTTTTTCATCAGCTCAACGGCTTTGTATCCTGCGGTGATGTCCACACCCGCTTCTTTGTAGCTTTCGGAGTAGCTTTTTTCCATGAGTATCTCCTGTTTCGTATAATTCCCGCTCGTTCAATATGGAAAGAATCTGTGAATAAGTCATTCAATACGTCCGCGAAAAAAAAGCGTTTGCTGTTAAATCATGTCCGCGAGGAAGGTTTCCTTCCGCTGCGGTACTCAATTTGCGCATACCTGCGCTTCCGCGGAAGAGTGAGCTCGCGTGCGCTCAATTGTTGCGAACTGCACGCGAGCGAGAGAAACCGAATGCAGAGCGTAGCGAACATTGGGTTTCTCTCAAAATCACGGAAATTCTTTTCGTCAGTTCGAAAAGAATTTCGTGAACCCTTTTAGCTTTTCTTGAACTTCGGATTTTCGCTGATGGGTCTGCTCGAAATAGGGCGCTGCTCAAAGCGGTCCTTCCCCGCCGCAGCCGGAATTTCGGTGGGATACACGCCGTCGAAGCAGGCGCAGCAGAAGCCGTTTTCGTCGCCGCCCGTCAGTTTTCTCGCATGCTCGATATCGAGATACCCGACGGAGTCCGCGCCGATGATCTTGGCGATCTCCTCCGTCGTATGATGGCAGGCGATGAGGTTCTCGCGCGAGTCGATGTCCGTCCCGTAATAGCAGGGATTGAGGAATTTGGGCGCCGAAGAGAGGAAATGTACCTCGGTCGCGCCCGCGTCCCGCAGCTGTTTGACGATAGGCCGGCTCGTGGTGCCGCGGACAATGGAGTCGTCCACGAGGATAACGCGCTTGCCGCGCACCGCAGACGCGATCACGTTCAGCTTGATCTTTACCCTGTCTTCACGCTGTTTCTGATCGGGCGCGATGAACGTTCTGCCGATATATTTGTTTTTGAGGAATCCGATGCCGTAAGGGATGCCCGACGCCTGCGCATAGCCGAGCGCCGCGTCCAATCCGGAATCGGGCACGCCGACGACGATGTCGGCGTCGATCTTGTATTTTTCATAGAGGAATGCACCCGCGCGCTTTCTCGCGTCGTGCACATAGCAGCCGTCGATCTCGGAATCGGGGCGCGCGGTGTAGAAATATTCAAACACGCAGAACGCCTTTTTCCCGCTGCAGTGAGAGGTATCGTTCTTTACGCCGTCCTTGGTGATGACGATCATCTCTCCCGGTTCGACCTCGCGGATCTTGTGCCCGCCGACCGCATTGAGCGCGCAGGATTCGGACGCGACGAGCCAGCTCCCGTCGTCGCGCTTGCCGAAGCAGAGCGGACGAAACCCGAGCGGATCGCGCGCGGCAATGAGTTTGGAGGGAGACATGACGACGAGCGAGTACGCCCCCTTGAGCTTGTTCATCGCGGCAAGGACCGCTTCTTCGATGGAACGCGCCTTCACCCGTTCGCGCGTGATAACATAGGCGATGACTTCGGTATCCGATGTCGTGTGAAAGATACAGCCCTCGTTTTCCAGTTCGGCTCTCAGCTCGGTGGCGTTGATGAGATTGCCGTTGTGCGCGAGCGCCATATTGCCCTTCAGGTGATTGACGACGATGGGCTGCGCGTTTTCTCTTCCGCTTGTGCCCGTCGTCCCATAGCGGACATGCCCGATCGCCATATTGCCCAGCCCGAGCTTATTGAGCACGTCGGACGTGAACACATCGTTGACAAGGCCGACGTCTTTATAGGCATTGAAAACGCCGTCGTTGTTTACAACGATACCTGCGGACTCCTGCCCGCGGTGCTGGAGGGCGAACAGCGCGTAATATGCCGTGGAGGCGACCTTCTGCGCCTCCGGCGCAAAGATACCGAACACGCCGCACTCTTCGTGAATTTCGTGCTCCATACAGCCTTATTCTCCTTTGGTGACGCGCTTGAAGATCTCCGCGTAGGCGTCCTCTACGCCGCCCATATCGCGGCGGAATCTGTCTTTATCCAGCTTCTCGTTGGTCTTTGCGTCCCAGAAGCGGCAGGTATCGGGGCTGATCTCGTCGGCAAGCACGATCGTGCCGTCCGGAAGGCGGCCGAACTCCAGCTTGAAGTCGATGAGCTTGACCCCGAGGTGCAAAAAGTACGCTTTGAGCACTTCGTTGACCTTAAAGGCATACTTCTTGATGGTCTCGATCTCTTCCTTCGTTGCAAGGTGAAGCGCCAGGGCATGGTAGGAATTGATGAGCGGATCGCCGAGATCGTCGTTTTTATAGGAGAACTCGATGGTGGGTTCGTCGAATACGATCCCCTCTTCCACGCCGTAGCGCTTTGCAAACGACCCTGCGGAGACGTTGCGGATGATGACTTCGAGCGGAACGATCTGCACTTTTTTCACGACGGTGTCGCGGTCGGAGAGCTCCTCCACGAAATGCGTGGGGACGCCCGCCTTTTCAAGGATCTGCATGAGCATGTTCGTCATGCGGTTGTTGACGACGCCCTTACCCGCGATCGTGCCTTTTTTCAGCCCGTTGAATGCGGTCGCGTCGTCTTTATATGAGACGATGCACAGATTCTCGTCCGTCGTTGCATACACCTTTTTTGCCTTGCCCTCATAGAGCTGAACGGTCTTTTCCATTGCTGTATCTCCTTAAAAACTTAAAAATTTTAACCTTGTTGTTTTCGCAGGACGTTCCGCCGCGGCGGAACATTCCCGTGCGATACGGCTCCCTGCGCGCGCCGTATCGCCTGCATTATTTGTTGAATCTTGCGGCGATCTCCGCGTCCTTTTTGAGCACCTTCTCGGTAGCGCTCCTGCGCGCGTCGAGAAGCTTGTCCCTGAGCGTTTCGTCCGCAACGGCGAGGATCTGCACCGCAAGGAGCGCCGCGTTCTGCGCGCCGTCGATGGCGACGGTCGCCACGGGAATGCCTGCGGGCATCTGCACCGTGGAAAGAAGTGCGTCAAGCCCGTCGAGCGTGGAACTCTTTACGGGGATCCCGATCACGGGAAGCACGGTGTTCGCCGCAAGCGAACCCGCAAGGTGCGCGGCCTTTCCCGCCGCCGCGATGATCACGCCGAACCCGTTTTCCGCCGCATTCTGCGCGAACGTACGCGCCTCTACGGGCGTCCGGTGCGCGGAATAAACATGCACTTCGTAGGGAACGCCGTATTCCTCGAAAACGGAAAACGCCTTTTCCACAACGGGAAGATCGGAATCGCTCCCCATGATCACTGCCACTTTTTTCATCATCGTTGCCTCCGTAAAAGCGGGCGCACCCGCAGATTATCGCTTGAATACCGCTTAAAAACCGTGTAAAAAAATGAAAAGGAGCAGTTTCTTTCTATGCGAAAAAAACTGCCGTCCGAACCCATGTCAATGCTTGGTCTCTTCTGCTTTCCGGCAGAAAATCACTGCCCTTTTCATAACGACATTATAACAATTTTATGTGCCCCCGTCAAGCGTTCGCATGGATTTTTTCGCGATTTTTCGCGCCGCGCGGATCGGGCGCTCAGCCGAGCGCGACGTCGAGCAGCATCATGGCGCAAAATCCGAGCACGACGCCCGTGGAAGCGAGCGTCTTGTTTCCCGAAAAACATTCGGGGATCAGCTCGGAACAGACGACGGCGACCATCGCTCCCGCGGAAAAAGCGAGCGCCCACGGAAGGATCGCCCCGACGAGCGACGCGGCGAGCGCGCCCAGAACGCACGCGGGGACTTCCACCGCGCCCGACCCCTGCGCAAAGAGAAAACTTTTTACGGGGCTCATCCCCTTTGCGCGCATGGGGAAGGCAACGCACATCCCTTCCGGAAAATTCTGCACGGCGATCCCAAGCCCCAGAAGAAGCGCCGAAAGCGCCGCGCCCTCGCCCAGCGGCGCAAGCGCAAAGGCAACGCCGACTGCCATTCCCTCGGGAATATTGTGGAGCGTTACCGCAAAATACAAGAGCGCGGTGCGCCTGTCGCCCATCACACGGAACGCCTTCTGACGGCGCGAGAGGAGCGCGTCACTCCCCACGATGAATGCTCCGCCTAGCAAAAATCCTGCCGTTACGGGCACATAGGCGGGGAGGTCCCCCTCCGATTCGATAGCGGGAAGCAGCAGAGAGAAAAAGCTCGCCGCGATCATGATCCCCGCCGAAAGCCCGAGGAGCACGGTAAACACACTCTCCTTCGGCCGACGCGCAAACAGCACGAACGAGGCGCCCAGCGCCGTCATGAAATACATGACGAGCGAAGCGATGAGCGCCTGCTGCCACACCTCCAACGATAAAAACCATGCCATTGCCCGCACCCCCTCGCTTCTCCGCGCGCCGCCCGCCTCCCGTGCAGGAGCCGCCGGCGGCGCTTCCTGTACGCCGCAGGTCACGCTCGGAACAGTCACACCATCGTATGCCGGCGGCACGCTCCTGCGTGCAGAACGCATGCAATTATAAAAAGTGCACAAAAAACAGGCAAAGTTTTTTCATGAAAATTTTCTCCGAGGATATTGACAATTTCCCCCGTGGGTACTATAATATAAGAAAATTATGTGATTATTGGGGGAAAAGTTTATGTTGGCATTGGGTATTGTCACGCTGTTTCTCACGGCGTTCACGATCATCTACTATGCGTATCTCGCCAATCACTCCGATCACGACGTCTCGTTCTTCCTGAGCGTGAGCATGCTTTCGATGCTCATCAACCTCTGCACGAACATGGGCGGCGGAAACGGGCTTTCGGTGGTGTATCTGATCGTTGCGGTCGTCTTCCTCGGCGTAGGCTTTGCAGTCGACCTGCACGAGACGCTTGCGTTCTACACCTCGATCGGACCTTGGTTCAAAGAGACGTTCACGAACACCAAGCTGATCGGTTGGCAGATCCTTTCGATGGCGATCTGCCCCGCAGGCATCGCGCTGTACTTCGTCTGGTACAAAGACAAGCCCGCCCTTGCCAAAGTCTGCGGCAAATGCGGCATCTTCGGCGTGCTTCTCCTCGGCCTGCTCCTTTGGATGATCCTCGGCGCAGCGCTCTGATCCCGAGAATAAAACCATAAAATCCGCTGCTTTGGCAGCGGATTTTTCATTTTCACGCATCTTCACAGGAAATTTACGCAGATCTTCTCTTCAAGAAAAAGGAGCTGACCGTACGGCAGCTCCTTTTCTTCCTCCCCCATAGTCTTGGCGAAAAGTTCGCCGCGCGGAAAACTCCGCGCCCGCTATGGTAAAACCATTGTACAACACGCGGCCGCATTTGTCAAGAGCAAGCGTAAAACTTTTTCTCCTGCGCACTTACCTCTTCCGCGCCGAGGCGACCGCATGCGCCGCAGCCGCCTCGGTGGCTGCAAGATGCGCCTCGGTATGCGCCGCCGAGACGAACATCGCCTCGAACTGCGACGGGGCGACATAGACGCCCATATCCAGCATCGCGCCGAAGTAAACGGCAAACGCACGCGTATCGCAGGCCGCAGCCTCGGCGGCATTTTCGGGCGCGGCCGGCGCAAAGAAAGGCGTGAGAATGGAACCGACCCTGCCGACGGGCACCCCCGCAGCCGCAAACGCCGCTTCCAGCCTTGCACCCGCGGCGTCCAGCGCGGGATAGAGCGTTCCGCGGCGCTCGCGGAGCAGCCTGAGCTGTGCAAGCCCCGCCGCCGTCGCAACGGGATTGCCCGAGAGCGTTCCCGCCTGATACACGCCGCCCAGGGGCGCGACAAGTTCCATGATCTCCTTTCTGCCGCCGTACGCCGCAAGCGGCATGCCGCCGCCCACGACCTTGCCGAAACACCCGAGATCGGGCGTGACGCCGTACAGCTGCGCCGCACCGCCGTAGGCGACGCGGAACCCAGTGATGACCTCGTCGAAGATGAGAAGCGCGCCGTTTTTATCGCACAGCGCCCTCAGCCCCTGCAAAAATCCCGCCTTAGGGGGAACGACCCCCATATTTGCCGCAACGGGTTCCACGATGACGCACGCCACCTTTCCCGCATTCGCCGCAAAGAGCGCCTCCACGCCGGCGAGGTCGTTGTATGCCGCCACGAGCGTATCGCCCGCATAGGAGGCGGGAACGCCGAGGCTGTCGGGCACGGCGCCCGTCATGCAGCCCGATCCCGCTCTCACAAGGAGCCCATCGGAGTGCCCGTGATAGTTGCCCGCAAACTTGATGAGCTTGTCGCGCCCCGTATAGCCGCGGGCGAGGCGGACGGCGGACATCGTTGCCTCGGTGCCCGAATTTACCAGCCGCACGCGCTCCATATAGGGCGCTGCAAACCTGATCTCCTCGGCAAGCTCCGTCTCGCGGACGGTGGGCGCGCCGAAGGTGAGCCCGCCCTTTGCCGCCTCGGTGACGGCGGAGACGATCTCCTCCTTCGCATGCCCGAAGATGAGCGGACCCCAGCTCATCACATAGTCGATATACTCCCTGCCCGCGGTATCGAAGATAAGACCGCCCTTCCCGCGCGCGATGAAGAGCGGGTCGCGCCCCACGGCACGGAAGGCGCGCACGGGAGAATTGACGCCGCCCGGGAGTACGTTCTGCGCGCGCTCGAATTCCGTCATACGTCACCCCACTTTGCGTAGTCGAGGGCGTGATAGGTGATGACGAGATCAGCCCCCGCGCGGAAAAACGCCGTTAAAATTTCGGTGACGACGCGCCGCTCGTCCAGCCAGCCCGCCCTTGCCGCCGCTTTGACCATGGCGTACTCGCCGCTCACGTTGTAGACGGCGAGCGGCAGACGGGTATTTTCGCGCGCCTTGCTCACGACGTCCAGAAAGGCGAGTGCAGGCTTGACCATGAGCACGTCCGCCCCCTCTATCGCGTCGGCGGCAAGCTCCCGAAGCGCTTCGCGCCCGTTGCGGAAGTCCATCTGATAGCTCTTCCGGTCCCCCGACTGCGGCGCAGAATCGGCGGCGGCGCGGAAGGGACCGTAAAAGGCGGAGGCAAACTTTGCGCTGTACCCCATGACGGGAATATGTGTATAACCTGCGCCGTCGAGCGCCGCGCGGATGGCAGCGACCACGCCGTCCATCATGGAAGAGGGCGCTACCATGTCCGCGCCCGCACGCGCATAGGCGAGCGCCGCTCTTGCGTGCAGGGGCAGCGAGGCGTCGTTGGCGACGTCTCCCTCCTCGAGGATGCCGCAGTGCCCGTGCGAGGTGTATTCGCAGAGGCACACGTCGGCGATCACGAGAAGATCTTTTCCCCGCGCGGCGCAATACGCTTTGAGAAAACGGATCGCCTGCGGGACAACGCCGTCCTCCGCATATGCGCCGCTTCCGGTTTCATCTTTTTCCTTCGGAATCCCGAACAGCATCGTCCCCGCAATGCCGGCAGAGAGCATCTCATCTGCGACCTCGCCGAGGCGGTCCACCGAGTAGCGGTACACGCCCGGCATGCTCCCGACTTCCTCCTTACGCCCTTCGCCCCACACGACGAACACGGGATAGATGAGCTTGCGCACGTCGGCGCGCGTCTCCGCAAACGCCCTGCGCAGGCACTCCGTTCTTCTCAGTCTTCTCAGTCTCTGCATAATTCCTCCGTATGCGCGACCGCCTCCGCAAGCGCCGCAGCGGTGCTCTCCGCCGCGACGACGGGCGTATAGCCGCGCTCTCTTACCGCTTTTGCAGTCTCCCCGCCGATGCAGACGGGTACGACGTCCGCAGGCAGCGGCACGGCGCCGAGCAGAGCGCGCGCCCCGCCCGCCGAACCGAACGTAACGTATTTTACATCTTTGAGTACCGCCGCCGCACGGCGAAGCCGCTCCGCGTCCACCCGCGTACGATAGAGGGAGATCTGCGTTCCGCAGTCCGAAAGGACGGGACTCCCCTCCTCCGCGCGCAGGAGCGCTGTCTCTTCCCGCTTTGCGCCCGCGGCATGGAGCGTCTCCGCGAGCGCCGCGGCGGTGTATTCGGAGGGCACAAGGTCGGCGATAAACCCGAGATCACGCAGCCGCTCCGCCGTATATGCGCCGATCGCCGCAATTTTTTTATCCGCAAACGCGCGGTGATCGACGCCGCACGCCCTCGCCCGCGCAAAAAAAATCTCCACCCCGTTCGCCGAAGTAAACACGAGCCAGCGATAGCGCGCACACTCCGCAAAAAAACCTTCAAACGGCAGCGGCTCCGCCTCGAGAAACGCGCAGGGAACGGGCGCAAATCCGCGGCGCTCCAGCTCCGCCGAGACACGGGCAACGTGCCCCTTCGTTCCCGTGACGGCGACGGCAGGCGCGGAAAAACAGCGGAAAAAGCTTTCGCCGAGCAGGTCCTCCGCGCACACTCTGCCCACCACAAGGGTGAGCGGCGCGGGCAGCGTATGCGCCATGCAGGGCACCTCCGCAAGCGTACAGCGCACCGTTTTTGCCCCGACCATGCCCGCGTTCGAGAGAAGCGCCGCGGGAGTATCCTCGGACATGCCCCCCTGAAGAAGCGCCCGGACGACTGCCGCGGCGTTTGCCTTCGCCATCAAAAAGACGAGGGTCTCCTCTGCGGAGGGCGCCGGCACGGAGAAGCTCCCGTCCGCCGTGTGCGCCGTATATACGCGGAACCCGCGCGCCGCCCCGCGGTGCGTGACGGGGATCCCGCCGAGTTCTGCCGCCGCGACCGCCGAAGTCACACCCGGCACCACGGAGCACATGACGCCCGCCGCGGCAAGTGCGGCAAGCTCTTCGCCGCCGCGACCGAACACAAAGGGATCGCCCCCTTTGAGCCGCACCGTGAGCGGATATTTTCGGGCGCAGTCCACAAGGAGCGCGTTGATCTCTTCCTGCTTTGCCGCATGCGCGCCCGCGCGCTTTCCCGCAAAGATCCGCACGCAGTCGCCGCGGAGATCGTCGAGCAGCGTCTCGTCGATGAGACTGTCGTATACCACGCAGTCGCACAGCGATAAGAGGCGGGCGCCCTCCACCGTGATAAGCCCCCTGCCGCACCCTGCGCCGACAAGTACCACCCTGTTCACAGCAGTGCCTCCGCAATATCCTGTATCGTTCTTTCCCCCTCGTACGGGAGAGAAATGATGCGCCCCTCGCGCTGCGCAAAGAGCGTTTCTCCGTCAAAATAACAGCCGACGCCGCCCGTGCAGTCGCCGCCGAGCGCACGCTGACAGGCGCGCTCGATGCGCGCCGCACGCCCCGCCGCTTCATCGTGCACGAGCGCGCCGCACGCGCCCTCCAGGGCAATGATCCCCTGACAAGCTGCCGGCACGCAGGAGAAAACGGGCAGCCGCTGCACACAAAATCCCGCTTCCGCGATGTGCAGACGGTCGATCCCCGCCATAGCGAGCACGAGCGCGTCGAACTCCCCCGCGAGCATCTTTCTGATGCGCGTATCCACATTGCCGCGCACGGGAAGCACCTCCGCCGCGGGGTAAAGCATGCGCACCGCAGCGGCGCGGCGGGGCGAACTCGTCCCCACCCGCGCGATTTCTCTTCCTTCGGCAACGATGAGCGCGTCGCGCGCGTCGGCGCGGGGCAGGCAGAAAAAGCCGTCCCGTTCGGCGCCCGTCGGGAGATCTTTCGCAGAGTGCACGGCAAGGTCGATCTCGCCGCGGGAAAGCATCTCGGAAAAGACGTCGGTAAACGCCCCCCGCCCGATCTCGGAGAGGGAGGCCGTAAGGTCGTTATCCCCGCGGGTGCGGACGACGACGAGCCGCGTTTCATAGCCTTTGGCGCGCAGCAGCGCCGCCGCTTCCTCCGCCTGTGCGAGTGCCAGCGCGGAGCCGCGCGTTCCGATTCTCAGCATCACGGTTTTTGCTCCTTCAACATCGCTTCCACCGCGGCGATATATTCCTCCGCCGGCAGGATCGCGCGAAGCTCCTCCGCTTTTTTAAGAAGCGCTTCGAGATCGGCGGGCAGGCGCGCTATAAGGTACTTTTTCAGCGCCGCCGCAAACGCGGGGGACGCGCCGCCCGTGGAGACGCCCACCGTCACATCGCCCCGCGCAATGAGGGCGGGAAAGTAAAAATCGCACGCAGCGGGATCGTCCACGCAGTTGACGGGAACGCCGAGCACGCGGCAGTCCTCCGCCACACGGGCGTTAAAAACGCGGTCGTCCGTCGCCGCAACCGCAAACACTGCGCCGCGCAGCAATTCGCGCCGATAGGCGGCGTGTTTCTCCGCCGCAAGCGCGGCAAGCGCCGGAAGCACGACCGGCGCGCAGACGGAAAGTTTCGCGCCGAATGCGGCAAGTTTTTCCGCCTTGCGAAGCGCGACTTTTCCGCCGCCCACAAGCACGACCCGCTTCCCTTCGAGCGGGACCATCATCGGAAAACAGTTCATGCCATCCTCCTATTTTTCCGCGGGATACTGCGCCATTTTTGCGGCAAACGCCGCAGGATCGCTCTTTTTCAGCGCCTGCAAAGATCGATCGCTCTGCAAAAGCCCCGCATGCAGACGCGCCGCCGCCGAAGCGGCATACTCCGCAAGACATGCCGCAACGACAGCCCTTGCCTGCGCCGCGGCAGCCTGTTTCTTTCGGTTATTTTCCTCCGCCTCCGCGCGGAATCCGTCGATATCCCTTCGGACACAGCCCTCGATTGCCCCTATGGCGGGATGAATGTCGGGCGGTACGGCGAGATCGAGAAAGAGGCGCGCCCGCTCTGTTTTCAGCGAGGCAGCCGTCCGCTCCGCCGTGAACACGACGTGCGGCGAAGCGGTGCAGCTGATCACCGCGTCCACACCGTCCAGCGCCGCATAGCGCTCGGCATAGGCGATCGTTCTGACCCCGTCTGCCGCCGCCGAAAAGGCGTGCGTGCGCTCGGTTGCGACGACCTCGTGTCCGGCGCTCACAAGATTTTTGAGCACCGCGCTCCCCACCATGCCCGACCCGCCCACCAGAAGCACCCTGCCATGTCCGTGTGTAAAAGCCGTAACGGCGTTTGCCGCGAGCGTTGCGACCGAGCAGGCAAACGCGCCGATCTTCGTCTCGGCGCGCACCCGTCTGCCGCAGGCGAGCGCCGCCTGAAAGAGTGCGTCGGCGCCCTTTGTCGCCCCTGCCGCCTGCGCCTCGAGATAGGCATTTTTCAGCTGATGGACGATCTCATCCTCCCCCACGAGCATGGAGCACAGCCCCGCCGCAAGCAAAAAGAGGTGTTCGTGCGCCGCCGCGTCCTCATAGCGGACGAATGCTGCCGTATCGCCCGCCGCAGAACAAAGAAGACGCTCTCCTTCTTCGGGCGGACAGAAGCAGTACAGCTCGGTGCGGTTGCAGGTGACGAGGAGCACGCCGCCGCCGAGCGGTTTCAGGCGCGCATAAAGTTCCCGCCGCGTGTGCGGCGGGAAAGCAAACTTCTCGCGCACCGCGAGGGGCGCGCCGTCAAATTGCAGAGAAATGCAGCAGAGCATGCGTTACGAAATGAGCATACGCTCCACATTTTCGAATCCGAGCCGCGCGACGGTATCGGCGAAGCGTTCGCCGTCGATCCCCTGCGTGCGGAAAAGTTCGATCGCCTTTTCGGTGACCGCCATCACCTCGTCTTCCGTGGTGAAGATCCTGGAGAGGGCGCGCCCCTGCGCGACCTTCTTGCCCCACCTGCCGCCGATATACACTTTATAGCCGCTGACATAGTCGGCCACGGCGCTGAACGGGCACTGATTCCGGCATCTGCCGCAGTGGTTGCACGCTGCGGGGTCGATGACGACCTTCCCCCCGTCGAGGTGCGCCACCTTGATGGGGCACGCCGCCTCGACGCGGCACTTCTTACAGCCGCGGCACTTTTCAAGGTAGACGGTCGGAATACGCTGACCGATGACGCCCAGATCGTTGAGATCGGGTTTGACGCAGTTGTTGGGACAGCCGCCCACCGCAATTTTGAACTTGTGGGGAAGCGCAACGCCGCGCATCTCCTCATAGAAGCGCTTATGCATCTTCTCGGAGAGCGCAAACGTATCGATGAGTCCGTACTGGCACGTCGTCCCCTTGCAGGAGACGACGGGGCGTACGCGCTTGCCCGTGCCGCCCGTAGAGAGTCCGTGCTCGGCGAGAAAATCGACAAGGGGCTGAATATTTTCGTATTTTACGCCCTGTATCTCCAGCGTGAGGCGGACGGTCATCGTCACTTCACCCGACCCGAACCGCTCGCAGGCCTCCGCGATCACACGGTGCTGCGCGGCTGTAAGCTTGCCATTGCGCGTAATGACGCGCGCATTGAACACATCGGGATACCGCTTATCCTGCAAAAAACCCATTCCCTTGACCCGTTTTACCTCTTCCGGCGATACTGTGTATTCCATAAACCTCCCTCTCTCCGCTCCGTTCGTTGCGGCTCTCCGCATTTTCCTTATTGTAACACAGAAAGCGGGCGGTGTCAAGACCGCCCGCAAAAAACGGAAAAGATTTGCCTGGTTTTTCCAAAACTCTGTCCCGTGCGTGGATTT
>CALVLR010000013.1 GCA_944340685.1 uncultured Clostridia bacterium
CTACCGTCTGGAGGCGGAAGGGGAGGTATATACCTCGGAATTCGTGCGCACGGTCAAAGTCGTCGACAACACGCCGCCCGAACTCGAGGAGGCAGCGGCGCCCGAAGGGAACGTCAAGCAGGATACGGAGCAGTCGACCGACGCCGCGCAGTATTACCGCGCGATGACGGGCGGGGCGATCACGATCGCGCAGCTCGGCGCCACGGATGCGCGCGCCGACGCGCCCGTCGATCTGTCGTCCGCCGTCAAGGCAAGGCTGACGGATGCGGATAAACAGGTCACGGACATCACCTTCACGGACGAAACATTCACCTTCACGCCTGAAAAAGCGGGCACCTACTATGTCACGTTCACCGTCAGCGACGGCGTTCTTGAAGATACGTTCGTCTATGTGTTCGAAGTCAGAAGCGTCTGGCTGAGCGCCTCGTTCGAAAGCGATACGCTCGCGGATGCGGAATACGGCAAGGCGTACACGCTGCCTTCGCCCGCGTTCACCGACTTCAACGGCGATTCGGTGACGGGCGTGCAGGTCAGGATCGAGATCGTTCCGCAGGGGGGGGGTACTCCCGTTACGGCAGAGGGCAACTCCTTCACGCCCGACGCGACGGGTACTTTCACCGTCCGCTACACCATGAGCCACAGCGGGGAGACCGTCGTCAAAGAATTCACGCTCACGGTGAAGGACGTCACGGCGCCCGTCATCTCCTTCGCGGAGGAAGTCCCCGGAACGGCATACGTGGGAGAGACGTTTGTCCTGCCCGCCGTCACCGTGTCGGACGACAGGGACAAGGCGCTTGGCTATACCATCTGGCTGGAGTTTGATGGAACGCGCACGGAACTCTTCGATCTCTCCTTCCGTCCGGAGCAGACGGGGACGTACAAGATCGTCATCGAGACGAGCGACACGGCGGGCAACCCTGCGTCCGTCTCGGCGGAGATCACCGTTACGGAGCGTCCCGCGCCCGACTACGGATGGGTCATCGCGGTGTGCTGCGTGGCGGGCGTGCTGGTCATCGGCGGGCTTGTCACGGCGATCGTGCTGATGAAAAAGAAGCATTCGGCGAAACCGGGCAAATCGGACAAGTAAGGCAAAGCGGGGGAAGGGCGGAGTTCGCCGCCCTTCCCTAGAATTTTTGAACGAGGTGAAACATGAAGAAAATTTTGACAAAAGGCGTTGCGCTCTTTTCGGCTGCCGTCCTCGCGCTCGGGCTCACCGGCTGCAGCGGGTTTCGCAGATTTGACCCGAACAAGACACAGCTCTACGTCGGGCTGTACAACGGCGGCTGGGGGAGCGAGTGGCTGAACGATGCCAAGGCGCGCTTCGAGGAAGCGTACCCCGACTACGAGATCGTCATCACGGCGATGAAGAACGAGTACGAGTATGCGACGCTGAAGAACAATATCGCGACCGACTTCAACGATATGTATATCACGGCATGCTCCTACTACAACTACATCAAGGACGAACAGATCCTGGACATCACCGACGCCGTCACCAAGGACATGGCGGATCTCGGCGAAGCGGGCAAGTCCGTCGAGTCCAAGATGGACGAGGGGCACCGTTCCTTTTACAAGACGGCGGAGGGGAGATACTACGCCGTGCCGTTCGGCTCCTCGGTGTGGGGTCTCAACTACGACGTGGACCTTTTCGAGGAAAACGAACTCTTCATCTCCGCATCCGACGGCTCCGGGAGCGGCATCACCTGGACGAGCGGAAAGGAGGGCGCGGCGCAAAAATCCGCGGGACGTGACGGAAAAACGGGGACGTATGACGACGGCTGCCCCGTAACGTGGAAGGATTTCCAGGCGCTGCTGCGCAGGATGAAGTCCAAAAACATCACGCCCTTCATCTGGTCGAACGAGGTCGGCTACCGCAACCAGATCCTGCTTTCCCTGTGGGCGGATTCGGAGGGCGCGAAGAATTTTGAAAAGATCAAGACGCTCTCGGGTACCTTCACCGATTACAAGGGGGAGGAACAGACGCTGAGCGAGGCAACGGGATATAAGATCAATCTCATGCAGGGGAAATACAACGCCGTCGAGTTTGCGGCTTACATTTCCTCCAACGAATATTACGATCGTTCGACGGGCACCTTCGGCTTTACCGAAACGCAGGACGTGTACATCGAGTCCCGCCACGCGGCGTCCCTCGGGGACAGGAACCGCATCGCCTTTCTGGTGGACGGCGGGCACTGGTACAACGAGGACGAAGCGTACATCGAGGAGACCAACCACAGCCGCTATCCCGACGACTACGGCAAGACGGGACGCCGTTTTTCCGTCATGCCCTTCCCCGTGTTCGGCGATGAGGTCAACACGACGGCGACTTACCTGGAAAGTTCGCACGAGTTCGCCATGTTCGTCAATGCGCAGACCGAGCGCGCCGAACTCGCCACGCTCTTCATCCGCTTCCTCTGCACGGACGAGAGCCTGCGCAGGACGACGATGATGAGCGGACTGCACAGGAACTACGAGTACACCCTCGACGAGGACGAGATCGCGCAGATGCCCTATTATTATCAGCAGCTCTACAAACTGCAGTCCTCCGAGGATGTCGATATCGTCAACGTGCGGCAGAGCAACGATTTTTACATTGAAAACCAGGAACTTGCGAGCATCATCGGCTGGGTGTTCCAGGGGTCGTTCACGAACAACCAGGGCAAGAACACGAGCCTTAACGAGCCCTTCGACGACTTCCGCTATTACACGAAGGACGGGCTCACCGTCGATAAATACGTCGAGGGGAGCTACAAATACTACGAGAGCCAGTGGGGGACGATGTATCAATGAGCAGACGGCAAAAGGAGAACGGCTCCGGCTGGCGCGAGAAACTCAAGTGGGGCGTATATGACGTTCAGTGCGCCCTGCATAAAAAGTTCAGCCGCCCCGCGGGGTCCAAAAAAACAGCAACGCTGCGCAAATCGCGCGTCAATGAGATCCTCTTCATCATTGCCGTCCTCATCTTCCCGCTCACCATCTTCGGCGTGTTCTGTGTCGGCGTCAATATCAACAGTATTCTCCTCGCGTTCCAGGAATACGACATCCGGACGGGGGAGTACATCTGGTCTGGCTTCGGCAACTTTGCGGAATTCTTCGAGATGCTCAAAACGGAATCGTTCATGGGGCACGCCTGGGTGAATACGGTCATTCTGTTTGTGATCAACCTTGCGATCAACCTGCCCTTCCACATTCTGAATGCCTACT
>CALVLR010000014.1 GCA_944340685.1 uncultured Clostridia bacterium
GAGCGCCTGTGCAAGCTTGAAGGCGACCCCCGCGCCGCACAGATTGTCGTACGGATAGTCGTCTTTGAGTTTGGGATTGACGGTAATACAGTCGGGAAGCCGGTCGGGCAGCTCGTGGTGGTCGGTCACGATCACATAGGCGCCCTGCTCTTTGGCGTACTCCACCTCGTCCGCATTGGAGATGCCGCAGTCCACCGTGACGATGAGATCGGGCAGAAACTCATCGAAGATCTTATCGAGCGCGGCAATGCTCATCCCGTAGCCTTCGGTGCGTTCGGGGACGTACAGATACGGCTCGATCCCGAAAACGCGCATCGCGCGCGAGAGCACGGCAAGCGCGCCGATCCCGTCCGCGTCGTAATCGCCGAACAGCGCGACGCGCCACCCTTCGTCCCGCGCCTCGGTGATGAGCTGCACCGCCTCTTTCATGCCCTTCATGAGGAACGGGGAGAGAAAGTGCTCCCGCGAAGGATTGAGGAAGGCGCGCATCTTGCCTTCCGTCGTCATGCCGCGCGCATAGAGAAGGCGCGCCGTCGTCTCGGTGATCCCGAGCGCACGGGCGTACCCCCTGACCGCGGAGAGCTCCTCTGCGGTAAAATCAAATTCACGCACGATCTTCTTCATGACGTTTCTCTTCCTCTGAATATCCCTGCTTCTGAATATACCCTTTTTTCCGAAAAATCAACCGATGCGGAAATATCCGTAAAGTACAAAAACGGCGGGATGTTCCCGCCGTTTTGAAATCGTATCTGTTATTCTCCGCGCACGGCGCGCTTCTTCGAATGGTAGCGTGCACGCTTCGCCTTTTGTTTATCGAACGCGCTCTTCACACGGACGTGAAGCGCGGGCGCGAGCAACATGGAGGAATATGCCGCGGCAGCGACGGGTACGAGCGCACCCGCAAACAGCACCGCCGCACCGCCCACAGACATGCACGCTGCGCATACGGCGAGAATGACCAGCGCGATTCCCGAAAGGGCGAACACGGTCTTATCCGTTGTCTTGCACACCTCTCCCACGGCTTCCTCTGCGGAGAGCGCGGAAAGCGCGGGATCTTTGGCGTTTTCTCTCAGCTTCATGCAGCGGACGAGCCAGAACGCAAGCGACGCCACAGCGGCGATCGCGGCGTACAGCCACGGTGCAAAGGCATAGACGGGCACGCGGGTGATGGCAAAGAAGGCGAGCGTGAGCAGAATGTCGTTGACTGCCGCCGCAAGCCCCGTGAGCGCGCAGCCCACGCCGAAGCGGATCCCGATATAGATGAGTGCGACGACTGCGCCGACCGCCACGCCGACCGCAGCGCGCCACAGCGCCTCGCTCTGCCCTTCCAACGCCAGCGTGTGGGACGAAACGTAGATCTCTGCGCCGTCCGCAAACGTCGCAGCGTCAACGGCCTCTTCAATGTCGGCGACAGAAGCGCTGAGCGCTTCGGACGAGACGCTGCCGTCAAAGATATAACGGACGGTAAACACGTTGCCGTTGGGATAGAAGCTGCTTTGCGAGCTGCCGGACGGATCTGCCTGCCCTTCCAGCTCCAGCTTCTCGTCATAAGAGATCCCGTTTGCGGAGAACGCCGCTTCGCTCGTATCCTGAAGGAACTGTTTGTTTTCTTCGGAAAGTTCGACGACGACGTTGTAACTCACGTCGACCGTCTTGCTTTCGGTCCTGTCCATTGCCGTGTTGAATCCGAAGAGCGCAAACAGCACAATGCCTGCGATTATGATGACCGCCGACAGGGCGATCCATACGGGGAACAGTCTGGAACGCTTATTCATCTTCCGCCTCCTCCCGCTTGAACTTGCAGAACGCACCCTGCTTTTTGGAGAGCGCCGCCATGATCGCCCATGCAAAACGATTGAAGAGCAGCGCGCCGAGACCGGAGAACACTGCCGTCAGTCCGAGGACGAATGCAGCCGCCTGAAGCCCGGGCAGTGCAATGAAATACATGATAAACCCAAACAGCGCGACCACGATGTGCACATCGAAGATCTTCCAAAGGCTCTTTTTATAACCCGTCTTGACGGAAGACGCAAACGTCTTGCCGAGCGCATACTCTCTGCGCGCCGCCTCGAACGTCATGGCGTTGCTTGCGGAAAGCAGCAGCGAGGTGATCAGGAACGCGATGTATACCTCTGTACTCAGATAGAGGAACGGGATCGCCCACACGCAGAGAATGGTGCACGCCGTGAACAGCAGATAGGTATACAGGTGCGTGAACGCGAGCAGCCCGTAGCGGACGAAGAAGAACACCATCATGGCGACGAACGCGATCGCAAACGAGATGTAAAGCCACATGAGCGCGTCGCTGCCGTAGGATGCGGGGATCTGATAGGCGTCTTCTGCGGTAAAGGAGAGGTCGCTTTCTGAACCGGAGATGGCGCTGTCGAGCAGAAGCGCGGTCGTACGCGCCGATTCGGCGGTGTAGCTGCCGCTGACGTAGAGCACGCTGTTCGTGAGCGCTTCGCTCACCGTAAGAGAGATGACCGCCGTATCGCCCACATAGATATAGAGATAGTTCGTCGTATCGCTCGAGGCGCCGCTTGTCGCGCTCGAGATCGCCGAAGTGCCGTCGTCGGTAAACCGGATCGCAACATAGTGGGTGCCGCCCGAAGACTGCGCGGAAACAGAAGAGACGTAGTCTGCGATCGTCTCGCCGCGCCTGACACGGAACACTTCCGTCGCTTCGTCCTCCGAGGTGCCGAAGGTCATGCTGAGTTCTCCCGTCAGCGCGAAGTTGCTGACCGTATAGTACTCGCTGTCCATCATCTCGGGAAGGAACACTTCGATCGTATAGCCGTCGCGCACACTGACGCGCGCACCGTCCACATGCATCCCCTCGTAACGGGCGGAGATCGTCTCCACCGCGACGTCAAACGCCGCAGAAAAACTTTCGAGCACCGTACCGTCCTCATCGCAGGCGACGTCTACCTCAAGGTAGAGCGTGCCGTCCGCATATGCGCGGTACCTGTTCTCATATTCCGCACGGTCCGCTTCATCGGAAATGCCGGCGAGGTCGTTTTCATACTCCTTGGCAGAGATGACGCCCTCGGGGTAATACACCGCCGAATAGCCGCCGCCAAGGTATGCCTCGTTCGCGCCGGAAACGCCGCCCAGATCCGCATCCTTTTGCGTGATCTCGAGGATCGAACTGAATCTGTAAAGCCCGTCTGTTCCGTAGTTGAACGAAACGGTGCAGATAAAGCACAAAAGGGCGATCAGCAGCGTATAAAGCACCAACAGAAGCGCCGATTTTTTCTTGCCCATTGCCTCCTCCTAATATCGTACACGGGGAATGCCCAAATGATATTCGGGAAAATCTCACTCCAAACTATTATATTGAAAATAGGCGTGTCCGTCAAGCCGAAACACGCCGCTTTTGTAAATTTTTCGCCTAATTTTCGCGCGATCTGCGCTCTGCAAGAACATGCATCGCGCATTCGATGCGCTTCTTCATCATGGCACACGTCATCTCGTATGGCTCGTCGATGTCGCCGTTGTAGTGGTAATTGTTGGCGCTGCACCCGCCCGAACAGATGAACTTGGCAAAGCAGTTCTCGCACTTCCTGCGCGTGAACAGGCAGGACGAAGCAAACCTGCCGCGGATCGCAGGATCGAGTTTTCCCTCGAAAACGCTGCCCATACGCCATTTCGCATCGCCCGCAAACTGATGGCACGGGTAGATATCGCCATTGGGGACGACGGAGAAGTATTCGTTCCCCGCGCCGCACGCCGAGACGCGCTTCTGCAGGCAGGGGCCGCCCTCTAAGTCGACGTGGAAGTGGAAGAAGAGGAACCCCTTTCCCTCCGCTTCGCGGCGGATATATTCGTCGCAGAGCTTCTCGTACTCCGCCTCGATCCTCGGCAGGTGCTCCTCCCTGATCTGCAGATCGGGAATATCGGTGACGACCGGCTCGAGGGAGATGGAGTCGAACCCCTCGTCGGCAAGAAAGAGAACATCCTTGGAAAAATCGAGATTTTTCGCCGTGAACGTGCCGCGCACATAGTAGTGCTTGTCCCCGCGGATCTTTACAAATTTTTTGATCTTTTCGATGACAAGATCAAAGCTCCCCTTGCCCGACACCGTTTTGCGCACCGCGTCGTGCACTTCCCTTCTGCCGTCGAGCGACAGAACGACGTTCTCCATCTCCGCGTTGAGAAATTCGATCGCTTCATCGTTTAAGAGCAGCCCGTTGGTCGTCGTGGTAAAGAGGAAGCGCTTGCCGCGCTTTGCCGCCTCCGCCTTGGCGTAGGCGACCGTCTCTTTGATGACGCCGAGATTCATGAGCGGCTCGCCGCCGAAAAAGTCGACTTCGAGCACCTTGCGGTTCCCGCTCTCGCGGATGAGAAAATCGATGGCGGCCTTCGCCGTCTCCAGACTCATCATCTCGCGCACGTTGTGATAGGCGCCTTCGTCCGCAAAGCAGTAGCGGCAGCGGAGATTGCAGTCGTGGCAGATATGAAGGCACAGAGCCTTGACCTCGTTCGATTTGATGGGCGCCGTTCTCACCTCTTCGGCATATAAAAGCCCCGCTTTTTTCAATCCTTCGATGTCGGCAAGCGTCGCTTTCAGTTCCTCGTCGGTCAGCTGTACGGGCTTTCCGTTCAGAACGTTTGCGGTCGCCTCGTCGCACTCGTGGAGCGCGCCGCTGCCCGTATCGTAGACATAGAAGTGATCGTGATATTGAAATGTATGTACCATAGTTCCTCACTGCCCGCCATGGGGAAGTATTTCATCAAACGCAAAACAAGGAGCCGCGCCAAATAGCGCCGCTCCTTCCCTTGCGAAGCTGATCGTTACTTTCTCTCGCCTTCGATTCTTTCCTCTCTGGTGACGCGCTCGCAGGACTGGTTGCCCACGGTGCAGCTCGTCTTGCAGGCGGACTGGCAGGTGCTTCTGCACTCGCCGCAGCCCGTGATCTTCTTAGCCTGAGGTTTTGCGATCGTACGAATCATAGCAGTTCTCCTCTTCTTTTTTTCTCATTATACAACGGCGCGGAAAAATTTGCAAGTGATTTTTATCTTCGCGCGCCGCTTTTCTGCACATGCCGCCGCCGTCAGAGTGCAGCGCGCCCGAAAAACCGCTGAAAAACGGCATTCACTCCCGACGCAGCCTCCCTCCGGCAAGCGCGCCCAGAGCGCCGAGCAATCCGCATGCAAGCAGTTCCACAAGATAGAGCGCCGTAAGCGAAAACCCGCCGCCGACGATCGCAAAGAGCAGCATGGTGACGAGCGAACCGAAAATTCCCGCAACCGCGCCTTTGAGGAGCGCCCGCCCGCGCCGCACGAAGATGAGCGGCATGAGAAAACTTCCCGCACACTTTACGATCCAGCTCACGGCAGTCACGACCCCTGCCGAAGGCACATAGGCGCGTACGAAGACGGCGACGATCGCCATCATGACCAGACAAAAAAGCGCATAAAACAAGGTGCTCAGCACGATCTCAATGATCGCACGGCGCAAAGAATGCTCCATACTTCCTCCATTACGCTGTCGTTTCGCCCTATCCTATGCGCAAAAAACGCCCGTTATGCAAAAAGGATCCCCGTATGCGGGGATCCTTTCCGGTCTGATCGTTATTCGGATTTTTCTTCTTCCGCAGGCGCCGCCTGTTCGGGCTGCTCGGAAGCAGGCTCGAAGGGATCGGCACCGGCAGGCTTTTCAAGCGACTCGGGCGTCTCGATATGCGCCTCGCCGCGCTTTTCCGCCTCCTTCGCCTCTTTCTCCGCCTTGCGCTGCGCCTCCGCCTCTTCGCGGGCGATCTGCGTGGGACCCTTTGCGTCCGTCTGCGCGATCAGCTCCTTGTCCATTTTGATAAAGGACTTGCCGGAGTTTTCGCTGCCCGTTTCGATGATCACGGTGTTGTCGTCGCACACTTCCACAACGACGCCGCAAATGCCGCCCGCTGTTTTGACCTTGTGCCCGGGACGAATGGCGTCAAGCTGTTCGATGTACTCCTGCTGGCGCTGTTTGTTCTTTCTGCCGGAGAAAAACATCCATGCGATGAACGCGACAATGATAACGCCGATGAGGACATACATGACGATCGTAGAGGTGTTCGTTCCGCCGCCCGTACCGTCTCCGCTCTCTGTAAGCAATGAAAAAATCATATTTTCTCTCCTTGATGCAATCGGATCTGCCTAACAATCATACATTTTTTTATTGGATTTAGCAAGCGATTTACGGATAATTTTTCCATTTCACGCAAATTTCATGCGCGGTGTTTCCTCCGGACGCCTGTAATGACAGGATATGACAAAAAGCGACATCCGCGCGCATTCACGCTTCCTGATTCTGCCTGGCGTAAAATTCGCGGACAAAATCTTTTACATATCCGCCGAGGATGCTCTCGCGCAATCCCCGCATGAGGCGGTGCAGATAGGCGATGTTGTGCAGGGAAAGGAGCATGCCGCCCGCCATCTCGCCCACGTTGACGAGGTGGCGCAGATATGCCTTCGTATAATTTTTGCAGCAGTAGCAGTCGCACTCCGGATCGAGCGGCGTGAAATCCTCTTTGTACCTTCCGTTGCGCACGACGACCTTCCCGCGGGAGGTGAGCGCCGTGCCGTTGCGGGCGACGCGGGTGGCAAGCACGCAGTCAAACATGTCGATCCCGCGCAGCGTTCCCTCGACGAGGCAGTCGGGGGAACCGACCCCCATGAGATAGCGGGGAACGTCCGCAGGAAGAACGGGCCGCAGCTTCTCGAGCATCTCGTACATGAGCGGCTTTGGCTCCCCCACCGAAAGCCCGCCGATGGCAATGCCGTGTCTGACGTACGGAAGGCAGCGCCGCACGCTTTCGAGGCGCAGATCTTCGTAGAAATTCCCCTGCACAATGGGGAAGAGCGCCTGCGCAGGGTTCTCGTGCGCGGCATAGCAGCGCTCCAGCCAGCGGCTCGTGCGTTCCATGGCGCGCTTTGCCTCCTCATGCGTATAGCCGTATTCCGAACACTCATCGAACGCCATGATGATATCGGAGCCGAGGTTATGCTGGATGCGCATGGCAAGTTCGGGCGTAAATGTGTGGCGGCTGCCGTCGACGTGCGAGGAAAACGTTACGCCGTCGTCGTTGATCTTATTGAGCGAAGAGAGCGAAAAGACCTGGAACCCGCCGCTGTCGGTGAGAATGGGTCTGTCCCAATTCATAAATTTGTGCAGACCGCCCGCCCGCGCGATGAGCTCGTCGCCGGGGCGCATGTACAAGTGATAGGTGTTGGAGAGGATGATCTGCGAGCCGATCTCTTTGAGGTCGCGGGGGAGCACCCCCTTGACCGTCGCCTGCGTTCCGACGGGCATATAGACGGGCGTTAAAATATCGCCGTGCGGAGTATGGAACACGCCCGCCCGCGCGCCCGTTTCGGGATCGACTTTTTGCAGTTCAAAGGAAAAAAATTCGTTGTTCAAGAGAGTTTACCTCAATTAAGTTATCAAATCCGAAAGCAGCAAAATTCGAAAAGCGATCAAGGCTATATAAAAGGCTTCCCCTTGGGGGGAAGCTCCGCCAAAGGCGGTGATGAGGGGAATGAATCCACCAATCCCCTCATCCGTCTGCTTCGCAGCCACCTTCCCCCGAGGGGGAAGGCTTTGTGCCGCTCCCCTCCTCAAGGGCAGACTGTATCATTGCCATTCTTTTCGCTGTGCAATATGATTGAGAATATCCTTACATACGCCGTGAAAATTCTCGTAGATCTGCAAATTGGAATACCGAAGAACACGAATACCGCGCGACGACAGATATTCATCGCGCACGCGATCATATTGCTCCCCCTCTTCACTGTAATGCTGGCTTCCATCCAACTCGATCGCAAGTTTGGCGGCGGCACAATAAAAATCAAGAATATATTGACCTACCACTTTTTGTCTGCACACTGTTTCGGGAAGCGTTTTCAAAAAATCATACCAAAGATGACGTTCTTCCTTCGTCATGTTCTTCCGCAACGTACGGGAAAGCCCCGTCAGCATACTATTTTTATTTCTCATCATAGTCATTCATTGGGACGATTGCGAAGTATTCCTCTGTTAAATGCTGGTCGGAGAAGCAAGCAGGTCGAGGAGCGCGCGGATTTTCCGACGGGAGTTTACTAAGGCGTAAATGACCGAGAAAAAACGCAAGCGCGACAAAGAGATGCGCCGCTTATACGATCAGCATCGCGTCGCCGAAGGAAAAGAAACGATACCTCTCCCCCACCGCCACCTCATAGATGTGCAGTACTTCTTCGCGGGAGCAGAGCGCCGAAACGAGCATTAAAAGCGTACTCTCGGGCAGGTGGAAATTGGTGATGAGCGCGTCGACGCACTTGAAGCGGTACGGCGGATAGATAAAGATCTCGGTATTGCCCTTACAGGGATGCAAAAAGCCGTTTTCGTCGGCGACCGTCTCGACCGTGCGCACGGATGTCGTGCCAACGCAGATGACGCGCCGCCCCTCCCGCTTCGCGCGGTTTATGATGTCCGCCGCCTCCTCGCTCACTTCGTAGTACTCGGAGTGCATCTTATGATCGAGCACGTTCTCCTCTTTGACGGGACGGAAGGTGCCAAGCCCCACATGCAGCAGCACTTCGGCGATCTCCACCCCCATGGCGCGGGTGCGCTCCAGAAGTGCCGGCGTGAAGTGCAGCCCCGCCGTGGGCGCCGCCGCCGAGCCGTTCTCGCGGGAATATACCGTCTGGTAGCGCTCGGGATCGGAGAGTTTTGCGTGGATATAGGGCGGGAGCGGCATGGTGCCCGCGCGGGACAGGACGTCTTCAAACGCGCCGCGGTAGAAAAATCTGACGATGCGCTCGCCCGAATCGGTGACGCCCGTCACTTCGAGGGAGAGCTCATCGCTGACGGTGAGCTTTGCGCCGACGCGGCACTTCCTGCCGGGGCGCACGAGAACTTCCCAATCATCGAGATCGATACGCTTTAAAAGAAGCACCTCGACCGCGCCGCCGTGCTCGGTATGGGCGTACAGGCGGGCGGGCAGCACGCGCGTGCGGTTGACGACGAGCACATCCCCCGCCCTCAGATAGTCTGTAATGTCGTGGAAAATGCGGTGCTCGATCGTCTTGGTATCGCGGTGGTAAACGAGCAGGCGGGAAGAATCGCGCGGCTCTGCGGGCGTCTGCGCGATGAGCTCCTCGGGAAGATCGTACCAGAAATCAGATTTTTTCAAAACGTTCATAGTCTTTGTGTTCTGTCCTTCAAACAGTAAATCCGACGGGCTTTGCGGTGAGCTGCACCCACGCGGGTCTGAATCCGCACGCGAGCGCGGTCTTTTTTGATGCAATATTCGACCATGCGGCGCAATAGAAAGGAACTCTGCCGCGGGCAAGCGTTTCCGCCGTCAGACGGGAAACGAGCGCGGCGGTGACGCCCCGCTTCCGATATGCAGGCAGCACGTCGATCCCGATCTGCCACATGCGTTCGCAGTCGGCGGAACAGCCCGCAAGTCCTATGAGCACATCGCCGTCGTATGCGCCGACGCAGAGCATATCGAGCGCGCGGCGCTTTTCGCAGAGCGCATTGCTCCACTGCGGCAGATACAATTCCGAGAATGCCTCCCGCGCAAGAATGCGCGTCGGGTACGCGCATGCAACTTCGCGCAATGCGCCGAGGTCGGGCAGAAAATACTCCGCCTGAAAAAACGTTCTCACGCCGAAGGGCGCAAGCAACCCGTCCAGCTCGTGCAGGGCGGGCGTCTCGAAGCACGCCTCTGTGCGTCTGTCCGCAAGGTACGCCTCGGCAACGGGCACGAGCTCCTCCCGCGCCGAGGCGACCACGTTGTTTCCGTAAGAAGTAAAATCGAGCGCAAACGGCAGTTCGAGGTATTTTCTGGCACCCATGTCCGCACGGGAGCGCACGATCACGTGTTCCGTCCTGAAAAAATCGGCGGGAGAACAGGCGCTGTCGACGGCGGACTGCCTGACTGCAATGTCAAAAATTTCCCCGTTCGTCAGTTTATTCTTCATCGAATACCGAGAGCTGCGTCTTTGCCGAAGCTGGCATCTTCACGCCCATGTGCTCGTAGCCGCCCTTCAGGCACACCCTGCCGCGCGGCGTGCGCGCGATGAAGCCGAGTTGCATGAGATAGGGTTCGTAGACGTCTTCAATGGTGTTCACGTCCTCATTGATGGTCGCGGCGATGGTGTCAAGGCCCGCGGGTCCCCCGTTGAACTTGAAGATGAGCGCACGCAGAAGGTTGCGGTCGGTCTCGTCGAGCCCCAGTTCGTCGATCTCCATCTTCGCTAAGGCATGGCGGGCGTCCGCCTTCGTCACCGCATGGCTGCCCGAGACGGCGGCAAAATCGCGCACGCGCTTTAAAAGACGGTTGGCGATGCGCGGCGTCCCGCGTGAGCGGCGGGCGATCTCATAGGCGCCCTCCTCCTCGATCGCGATGCCTAAGGTGCGCGCCGAGCGCGTGACAATGCGCTTTAATTCCTCGGGCGTGTACATATCGAGGCGGCACATGATGCCGAAGCGGTCGCGGAGCGGCGAAGAGAGCATGCCTGCGCGCGTCGTTGCGCCGATGAGCGTAAACTGCTTTAAGGAGAAACGGATATTGCGCGCCGAAGGGCCCTTGCCGACGATGATGTCGAGCGCGTAGTCCTCCATGGCGGAATACAGGATCTCCTCCACGGCGTGGTTGAGGCGGTGGATCTCGTCGATGAACAGAATATCGCCCTCGTTGAGGTTGGTGAGGATGGCGGCAAGGTCGCCCGAACGCTCGATCGCGGGACCGCTCGTGAGCTTGATCTGCGTGCCCATCGTGTTCGCGATGATGTGGGCGAGCGTCGTCTTGCCCAGCCCCGGCGGACCATAGAGGAGCACATGATCGAGCGCCTCGCCGCGCTTTTTCGCCGCAGCCATATAGACGGAGAGATTCTCCTTGACCTTCTCCTGCCCGACGTACTCTTCGAGCGTCTTGGGGCGCAGCACGTTCTCTTCGAGGTCGTACTCGCCCTTGCTGCTCGAAAGCAGCCTGTCTTCTCCGAATTCGTCCATGCGTTACATCCCCCTCAGCGCAAGCCCGATGATCTCTTCGATCGTCTTTGCGCCCGCAGATTTTGCGCGCTCGACGGCGCGCGCCGATTCCTGTTTGGTGAAGCCGAGGTTCATGAGCGCGGCGACCGCGTCGTCGTCCTCCTGCGATTTCGGCGCGGCAGGCACAGACACACTCCCTTCGGCGGTGCCGATGATCTCGTCTGCGGAGATCTTGCCGTGCAGCTCCAAAACGATGCGCTCCGCCGTCTTTTTGCCCAGCCCTTTGACGGCGGTGAGCCGCTTGACGTCCGCCGTGTAAATGGCTTCGGTGAGATCGGACGGGCGCATGGATGAGAGCGCCGCAATGGCGAGCTTCGCGCCCACGCCCTGCACGGAAGTGAGCCGCAGAAAGAGCGCCTTTTCTTTGAGATCTGCAAAGCCGAAGAGCGATACGCCCTGCTCGCTGACCTGCATGTAGGTATAGACCTCCCCCTCTTCGCCCTCGCGTACGCCCGAGAGCTTGGAGAACGCCGCTCCCGAGCAGATGACCTCGTACCCGACGCCGTTCACGTCCAGGATCACATATTCGGGTTGAAGGGACAACACTTTGCCCCGCAGATAACCGATCATAAGACACTCCCTTATATGTTCACACTTTTTCTTTCAAACTGATGAAAGAAAAAGTCGTGACTCGCCGCCGCTATTTTCGCAACATAATGGCACGCGGCGGCTCACTCTTTCTAAAATGATCCTTAGCACTCACGAAGATTTTTCCCGTCAGTTCGGGAAAAATCTGTGAACTTTTATTTCACTCCAAACAGCACCCCGAATCTGCTCGTAAAGGCGTGGCAGAGCGCAACGCCCAGGGCGTCCGCCGCGTCGTCGGGACGGGGCGGTTTTGGAAGGCGCAGGTGCGCCGCCACGACGCGCTGCATCTGCCCCTTGTCGGCGCCGCCGTAGCCCGTGAGCGCCTGCTTGATCTGATTGGGCGTGTACTCGAAGATGCGCCCGCACCGCTTGTTGCAGGTGAGCAGCATGACCCCGCGCGCCTGCGCGACGGCAATGCCCGTCGTCACGTTCTTGGAGAAAAACAGCTCCTCCATTGCCGCCTCTTCGGGGTGAAATTTATCGAAGAGCGCATTCACGCCCTCTTCGAGCATGCACAGCCGCACGGCGAGGTTTTCCCCGGGCGGCGTTCTGACGACCCCGTAATCGACGGCGGAACAGTTGCCGCGGGCGTCCTTTTCGATAACGCCGTAGCCCATGGTGCCGATGCCGGGATCGAGTCCGAGAATGATCATATGCATATTTTACCGCAAAAGACGGCGCGCTGTCAATAAAAAACGCCCCGCCGACTGTCCGCCGCAAAAAAACGGTTGCGTTGCCCGCAAAAATATTGTATAATCGATAAAAATCAGCAGCACTTTTGCCTCTATCACGAAGACGGGAGGGGGGCAAGCTCTTAAATACTCGCGCAAGGAAGGTTCCATTGCTCAAATAACGTTGCAAAAGGCTTCACTTGTTATGCCTTTTGCGCCCCTATTTGCCGCTCACGCGGCTTACGCGGAAAGGTGAGATAGCGCGCGCTACACTGTTGCAAAAAGGCGCGCTATCGAGAAAAACCGGCGGTTAGCCCAAAGGGCGTACCCGCGGGTTTTCCTGAAACTCACGGAAATTCTTTTCGTCAGTTCGAAAAGAATTTCGTGAACAAAGAGGAGGTGTTTTATGAAACTCTGGGAAGGCAGGTTCGACGCGCCCACGGCGGGCGACGCGGACGTATTCAACGAATCTCTCTCGTTCGACCAAAAGCTCTGGCGGGCGGACATCACCGCGTCCGTCGCGCATGTGACGATGCTCGGCAAGAGCGGCATCCTCACCGAGGACGAGGCAAACACGATCGCGGAAGGCTTGAAGTCCGTCTATGCCGACATCGAATCCGGCGCGCTCAGAATGGAAGGCGCCGAGGATATTCACTCCTTTGTGGAAAACGAACTCGTCGCACGCGTCGGGCAGGTGGGCAAAAAGCTGCACACCGCGCGCTCCCGCAACGATCAGGTCGCAACGGACATGCGCCTGTATGTGCGCGCTTCCGCCGACCACGCGCTCGAACTTTTAAAGGGGCTTGTCTCCGCCCTTGTCGCCCGCGCCAAGGAGACGGCGGGCTACGTCATGCCGGGGTTCACGCACCTGAGAAAGGCGCAGCCCATCAACTGCGCGCAGTACTTCAACGCCTATTCGGAGATGTTCCTGCGCGACATGGACCGCTTTGCCGCGCTGAGGAAGCGCATGAACGTGATGCCGCTCGGCAGCGCAGCTTTGGCTGGCACCTCCTGGCCCATCGACCGCGAAGTGACGCGCTCCCTTCTGGGCTTCGACGAAGTTTCGCAGAATTCCCTCGACGCCGTCTCTGACCGCGACTTCGTGGCGGAATACCTCTTTGCCGCTTCCCTCACGATGGCGCACCTCTCGCGCCTGTGTGAGGATACCATCCTCTATACGTCCGACGAATTCGGCTACTGGAACATTCCCGACGCCTACTCGACGGGCTCCTCCATCATGCCGCAGAAGAAAAATCCCGACATCCCCGAGCTGGTGCGCGGAAAGACGGGGCGCGTATACGGGCATCTCATGGGCATTCTTACGACCATCAAGGGCATCCCGCTCGCCTATAACAAGGATCTGCAGGAAGACAAGGAACCCTTCTTCGACACGGAAAAGACGCTCTTCGACTGTCTCTCCATCTACACGGCGATCGTGAAAACTCTCACCTTCAACGTGAATGCGATGTACGATGCAGCGGGCGGCGGCTACGCGACGGCGACCGACGTTGCCGACTACCTCGCAAAGCGCGGCGTGCCCTTCCGCGACGCGCACGCCATTACGGGCAGACTCGTCAGATACTGCATCGAAAAGGACAAGACGCTCCCCTCCCTCACCCTGGAGGAGTTCCGTGCGGCAAGCCCCGTGTTCGAGGCGGACGTCCTGCACGCGGTGACGACGCGCGCTTCCGCCGAGGGCAGGAACTCGGTGGGCGGCTCCTCGACGGCCGCGGCAAAGGCGGGCATTGCCGCCGTCAGAAAACGGCTGAAAAAATACTGAATTTACGGTAATTGATCGGGCGCGGCAAAAAGCTGCGCCCGATTTTGTTATTTTTATACAGAATATGCAGAAAATATACGAAAATTGATTGCATAATTTATATTTCTTCCCGCGAACCGCTCCCCACCGCTTGACTTTTCCGCCTCTGTATAATAAAATAGAAAGAACAACCGAAACAAAGGGGGAGAGCGCTTATGAAAAAAATCGGAGCGGAAATACTCATCGAATGTTTAAAAGAGCAGGGCGTGACCACCGTGTTCGGATACCCGGGCGGCACCGTGCTCGATATTTACGACGCACTCTACCGCGACGGGACGATCGAGCATGTGATCACCTCGCATGAGCAGGGCGCGGCGCACGCGGCGGACGGCTGGGCGCGCGTGACGGGCAGAACGGGCGTGGTGATCGCCACGAGCGGCCCGGGAGCGACCAACCTTGTAACGGGCATCGCGACCGCCTATATGGACTCCGTCCCCATGGTCGCCATTACGGGCAACGTGGGCGCGAACTTTCTGGGGCGCGACTCCTTTCAGGAGATCGATATCTTCGGCGTTACTCTGCCCATTACCAAGCATAACTACATTGTAAAAGACGCGAGCGAACTTGCGGGCGTTGTCCGCGAGGCGTTCCGCATCGCCAATTCGGGAAGGCGCGGCCCCGTACTCATCGATATTCTCAAAAACGTGCAGAGCATGGAGGCGGAATACGAGCCGCAAAAGCCCCTGCCCGCGCGCCGCAAGAGCGTGCCCGCACGCGAACTTGAACAGATCGCCAAGGCGCTTTCCGCCGCGGAAAGGCCCCTCATCATGGCGGGCGGCGGCGCGATCGCTTCGGAAGCATCCAAAGAGGTCGTCGCGCTTGCCGAAAAGCTGGACGCGCCCGTCGTCTCCACGCTGATGGGGCTGGGTGCCTGCCCCGCCTCGCATCCCCTGTTCATGGGCATGATCGGCATGCACGGGACGGCGACTGCAGCAAAGCTCTGCATGGAGAGCGACTGCATCATTGCGCTCGGCGCACGGTTTTCCGACCGCGTCGCCCTCAACCGCGGCAAATTTGCGCAGGGCAAGACGGTCATTCAGATCGACATCGACGAGGCGGAGATCGACAAAAACGTGCCTACGACCTATTCCGTGCTCGGCGACCTGAAAGAGGCGCTCACAACGCTGATTTCCATGATCAGGGAGACGAAGCGCCCCTTCTCGCAGAAGGCAAAGCAATACCGTGCCGAAGAGAAAGCGAAGGACAAGGCGCCGGAGCTTGGGCACCGCGTACTCATCGAGGCGGCGAAGCTCGCCCCGAAGGACGCGATCGTCGTCACGGACGTCGGGCAGCACCAGATGTGGACGGCGCAGTACTTCCCCATCGAGAAGCCGCGGACGCTTTGCACGAGCGGCGGACTCGGCACCATGGGCTACGGGCTGGGCGCCGCGATCGGCGCGGCGAAGGCGACGGGAAAGCACGTCATCCTCGTGACGGGCGACGGCTGCTTCAACATGAACCTCAACGAGCTTTCGACCGCCGTCACGGAGGAGCTCCCCATCACCATTCTTCTCATGAACAACCATGCGCTCGGCATGGTGCGCCAGTGGCAGAAACTCTTCTACGGCCGCCGCTTCTCGCAGACCAACGTGCGTAAAAAGACGGACTATGTGAAGTTTGCCGAGAGCTTCGGCGCGACGGGGCTCGTCATCGAAAAAGATGAAGACATCGTCCCCGCACTCACAACGGCGTTTGCGACCAATACGCCCGTTGTGGTGGACTGCCGCATCTCCAACGACGAAAACGTGCTGCCCATGATCGGACCCGGGCAGACGTACGACACGATCATGACCGAATGGGAGGACAAATAAGATGAATCAGTATACGATCAGCGCACTCGTTTCCAATAAGAGCGGCGTTCTGGTGCGCGTGGCGGCGCTGTTCGCCCGCCGCGGCTACAACATCGAGTCCCTCTCCGTCTGCAAGACGGAGAACGACGCGCTCTCCCGCATGACTATCGTCTTAAACGGCGACGACTACATTCTCGGTCAGATGATGAAACAGATGGATAAGCTCGTCGACGTGAAGAAGATCCAGCAGGTGGAGGAGGACGCCGTCTGCCGCGAACTCCTGCTCGCGAAGGTAAAGACGGACGCGGCGACGCGGAGCCAGATCCTGGAGATCAGCCAGATCTTCCGCGCGAAGGTGGTCGACGTCTCGCCCGAAGCGACGATTCTCGAACTGACGGGAAAATCCTCCAAGCTCGACGGATTCGTGACCATGCTCATGCCCTACGGCGTGATGGAACTTGCCCGCACGGGCGTGACCGCCATCGGCCGCGGCAAGGCGTGCATCAAGGACGAGACGGATTATAAGGAGAAAATATAAAAAAGTTCACGAATTTTCTCACGCAAAGGCGTGACAAAATTCCGTGATTTGAGAGGGAAGCTGCGGGCACGGCACGAAGTGCCTGACCGCGCCTCCCTCTCTGCGGGCGAACCTTTCAGGGCTTACAATTATAGTTCGCCCGCGTTCACTCCCACCTGAAAGCCGCGTGAGCGGCAAATTGAGGCATACTGCGCAGGGAAACCCTGCTTGTATCTGTAATGTAACAGCTTTTTGTTATAAAATACTCGCGCAAGGAAGGCTTCCTTCCGCCAGCGCCCCTTTTTTCCGCGTCAGTTCGCGGAAAATCTGTGAATCCATAAGGAGAAAAGTATGCAAGTGAAACCCATGCGGGAGATCGAGGAATTTCTCCGCCCCGTCGCCGAAGAGGTCGGCTGCGAGATCGTCGAAGCCGTCTGGAACAACCGCGAAAAGGCGCTCACGATCGTGATCGAC
>CALVLR010000015.1 GCA_944340685.1 uncultured Clostridia bacterium
GTTCGCTCACTTCCCCGTAGAAGAGCGTTGTGAGCATGGTGAGCACATACGTCTGAATGAGCGCGTGCAGAACGGTGAACAGCACGCCGACGATCACGGGAAGCACAAACGAGAGCGCGAGATAGTAGTACACAAGCTCTGTGACCAGCATTCCGCTCAGGAGCGCGCCGAAGAGACGGAAACTCATCGAAATGGGCAGAGAGAACTCTTTGAGCGTTCTCCCGACGCCGCGCAGCTTATTGGACGCGATCCCGCCCGAGAGAATGACGAGATAGGAAAGACACCCGAGCGAGATCGCCCCGTTGATGTCGGAAAGCGGCGCAGGCAGGACCACCGATTCGCCCGCCATCGTGACCGCGGGAACGCCGACCAGCTCGAAGAGCGTGCCAATGAAGATATACGCGCCCGCAGCGAAGACGTACGCCCCCAGAAAGTTGTTCTTGTGCGGGCTGTTCCCCTTCGCAAGGTTTTCAAAGAGCCCCACAGCCTGTTCCAGAAGGATCTGGAATTTCCCGGGGACCAATTTGAATTTCGGGATCACGAAGATGCGTACGACCGCCGCAAAGACAAGGATGATCCCTGTGACGACAAAGGCGGAAATAAGCCCGGGATTCACCGCCAGCCCGAAGAGGCTGATCTTGTCCCCCTCATGCAGAACGGCGTCCTGCATCGTATCCTGAATTGTAGAATCTCTCTCATAGAGTCCGTCCGTCAGAACAATGCCTGCGATGAGCGCGGCAATGATGACGGCGACGACGCTGAGGAAGATGCATGTCTGTTTTTTCGTCATGCTCCCTCTCCGAAGCTGTCTGTTCATTGTTCGAACAGCTTCAAACCGCTCTTATTATAGCGCGCCCGCCCTTACCTGTCAAACGCTGAGCGGGCTTATGGGTATGAAAAAAACGGATTCTATTTATCCGTTTTAATTATACTTTGTGAAATTTTCCGCACATTGCGTACACGCTCAGGCACCCTTTTCCCCCTCTTTGGGACCGGAAAACCGATGGCGGAACTTCTCCTTCGCCAAGGCGCAGACCGAAGCGCAGAAACCCGAAAATTCCTCTTCCCCGCGGAACGCATACGAAAACAGCCCGCACGCGCCGCCCAGATCGATCTCGATCCGGACGGGAAACGCGGGCAGCGGCATCTGCGCCGCCGCGCGGGAGTAACGTCCGTCGAGCAAACGCTCCACCCTGCGCTCAAACTTTTCCGCCGCGGTGCCGTCGAACGATACGCGGACGAATGCAGGCAGCCCCTCGCGGGGCATGTGCGAACGGACAAACGCATGCGCATCACCCGTCAGCCAATACGCGATCACGCCGTCCTCCAGCCGCTTTATGCGGTGGTAGAGATGCGTAAAGTCGCGGCGGAAGTCCTCTTCGCCCGCCGTGTTCAGTTCATACGACCGTTCCATATGCGTTATTTTACCACCCCGTCGCAAAACTTTCAAGCGATTCCGCCCATCGGGAGATCCCACCCGTGCAGGCGCGCAGGTCGGGATGATACCCTCTTACAGTTTTCAGAAAATTGTGATATAATCGTGTCACACGCATACCATAGAGAGGGCGGCGGTCCGCCCGAGAGATACACATGCTGGAAAAGTTGTTCGGAAAACGCTCGACGGGCATTATATGGCTGATCGCCGCAGGCATACTCATTTTTATGCTTGCGGGGTTTCTTGCGTCCTATTTCATCTGGCATGCGGTCGACCTCTACTCCCTGCTCGGCTACACCCTCTATATTGCGCTGGCGCTCGTCCTCATCACGCTGCCCGCGTTCGTCCAGAAAAAATTCAAACTCTATATCCCTCCGTTCATTCAGACGGGCTTATGCTCATACGCCGTTCTGTATCTGATCAACGACCTTCTGCCCGCGCCCGCCGCAGACGATGAGCTTACCGTGATCCGGATGAATTTCCTGCCCGCGATCGGCGGATTTTTCCTGTGCGCCGCGATCTTTTCCATTGTATTTTCGCTGCTTCAGGCGCGGGCGGTACGCAAACAGAAAAAATTCCCCGGTTGGGCGGTCCCGCTCATCTCCTTTACGGTGACGACGCTCCTGCTGATCATCGTAAACATGCCCGCGCTCTTCATCGCTCTGCCGCCCTTCTCGCACGGCAGCGGCACGCTGACCTCCGCGCTCGTCAACGCGGCGGGTTACGAAGTCGGAAATTTTATTTTCTGTGTGACGGGGTGGGCAACGATGCGCACCGGAAAATCGGAATGGTATACCATCCGCAGTTTCCGCAACACGGAGCGCGCCAAGGGCGAGGCGCTTCAGAAGGGAAACAGAACGCTGCTCACCGTTGTGGAAAATATGGAGCGGGACAGGACGGACTACCGGCGGCTGCTCAGGCGCACAAAGGCGCAGTTCTATCTTGTACGCCTCTTCTTTCTGATCTTTTACGCGGCTTATCTCGTATTTTCCTGCCTGAGTTTCTATTCGCTGGGCGGACTGGGATATGCGATCATCATTATGACTGCCGCGGGTTTCGGTCTCACCGCAGCCGTATATTTTTATGAATTTTACCTCTTCCGCAGAAACGCACTCAATCAACGGCTGCGCTTGTTAAAGATCGTGCGTACGGCGATCAAACTGTATACCTTTCTTCTGACCCTCTTCGCAACGGTGGCGGCAAACTTCCACTATCAGCCCATCACCGCGCTCGTCGCCGTCGGCATGGCGATCTTCAACCTGTGCGTGCTCTTTTATAATCTGTTCGGCAAACCCCGCCGCTACCCTTCCGCCCCTCCCCTGCATCAGCACAACGCGCCGTCCGCCGCGCCGCAGGCACACGCAGCGGAAGAGCTGCCCGACGCGGCAGACCCCGCGCAGCAGCCCGCGGAGCATGAAAACACATAGCGCAGCAGCGCCAAAAAAACGCACCCCGTGCATGGGTGCGTTTTTCGTATGCTGTCTGTTATGCAAACAAGGTAAAGTCCGCTTGAGCGGAGAACGTATACGAAAGCTCCGTCGTTTCGCCTTCGCGCGAAACGGTAAACGTGACCGTATCGCCGAGGCGGACGTTGAACATCATGGTCGTGACCATGTGCATGCGCGTGATCGCCTTCTCCTGTACGGTGGTGCCGTCCGACGACGTGATCTTGGCAGACAGGAACGTATCGCCCGCCTCCAGCCCCATCTCAGCCGCCGCGCTGCCCGCCATAATGCTCTGTACGGTGACCTTTTCTTCGATATACGTCTTACACGTCGTCTCGTCGTACAGACTCTCACTGGACGTGACCTGCACCGTGACGCCGAGCGACGCGCGGTAAGCGCCCTTTGCATCGGCGTTATCGATGACATTCTGCGCGACAGCGATCGCAAGATTGGAAGGGATCGCGTATCCGAACGCCTCCACGCCGTCCGCTTCGGAACGCGCGTTGACGATGCCGACGAGTTCCCCCCGGGCATTGAAGAGTCCGCCGCCGGAGTTGCCGTGGTTGACCGCCGCGTCCGTTCTGATCTCAAGCAGGGAAAGCGTCGTGGAATCGTCGGCGGCAAGGATATCGATATACTCCGCATCCACCGAGACAACGCCGCTCGAGACGGAGATCCCTTCGCCCTCGGGGTTGCCGATGGCAAAGACGTTCTCGCCGACAGTCACGGAATCGGAATCCGCAAGCGTGGCGGCAGTCGCGTCGCTCTCCTTTAAAACGTCGCTGTCCTCCACTTTGAGCACGGCAATATCGTAGTCCATCGCCCCGCCCACATAGGTGGCGTCGATATAAGTATTGTACCCGTAGAGATAGACGGAAATATCGTCGCTCACATGGGAGACCGTCTCCGACCCGACGCTGCCGCTGTTATAGACCACATGATAGTTGGTGACGATGTAAGCGTCGCCCTCCGTCTGATCGAGCGAATAGATCACACCCGCGCCCGCGGAGTAGACCTGCTGCGTCGTCTGCGTCGGCCGCCAGCCGCTCGTCGTCGTATATTCCGTAAAGCCGCATTCGATCCCTACGACCGATGTAAGCGCCGAATTGACGCCCGCGGTGCTGTCCTGCCCCGTGTAACCGATCTCCTTGAGAAAATCGACAAAGGTCCCTTCGTAGCCGTCCGCGAGCGCTTCCTCATAGAGGCGGCGCTCATAGGTAGAGGGCGTCTCCTGCGAGGCAAGGAACTCCTCGCGCGAACTTGCCGTTCCGTCGCTTACGGCAACGGAAGAGGGCGTGCTGTCGTCTGCCTCGGACGGACCCAACGTACAACCGGCAAACGTGACCGCCGTGATGCCCGCAATGAGCAGCGCGGCGCCTGCGATCAATTTCCTCTTCTTCATAATCTTACCTCTCTGCATATTGTCGCACTTCCGTACGACGCATATCTATTATACCGCCTGCGTTCCGACAAATGCATGACCGCTCGGTGAAAAGAGCGTGAATTTCCCCATCGGCTCTTCCGTTTGATTATACTGTAAGGGAGTAATACGAACCCGATCAAAAGCGGAAACTGAGGCGCTCATACTTTGTTGAAACCCTTGCCCGTGCCGCCGAGCACGCGCTGCGGGCTTTTCTCGGCGGCACCAATGTAGAGTACCGCCTCGGGCACGAAATTGCTGCTGAAATCGCAATTTCTTAGTTCGGAGCGCGCGCACGGCACACTGTGCCGATGCGCATAAAGC
>CALVLR010000016.1 GCA_944340685.1 uncultured Clostridia bacterium
CAGCGGCTCGTGGCGAACTTCGGCGTGCGGACGGCGTAACGCGGTCTGCGAAGAAAAAAGAGATGCAAACGCGGCGGGCGCAGGAAATCTGCGCCCGCCGCGTTTGCCAATGCATTTTGTGATGTTATCCGCCTTTTGCAGAGCGGAAATTTCCGTTGAGTTTTACCAAAGCTCCACGGGGTCGAAGCCGAACACCTGCACGACTTCGAACAGGTCGCTTTGCGTGATGTCGCGCGCTGTGCAGACGGGGCCGCCGTCCGCGTCGATGTCGTAGCCGTAGTAGAAATACGCCTGCCACACAAGATGGGAGCAGTGCGTTTCCTCGGGCGTTTCCCCCTGATCTTTGGGCGAGAAAATGCCCACGGTAATGGAATAGGGGATGTTTCTGAGCCGTTCGGTCGCCGTCTGCGCGATCGCGGCGCGTTCTTCTGCCGTCGCGCCTTTGAGGCGGAGCACGATAAAGTTTGTGCCGCGGCGGAACCAACTGCTTCCGCCGTAGCTGACAACGCTCGGCTGCCCGAGCGAGACGGATTCCAGCACGCTTCCGTTGCTGCCGCTCACGACGAGCGCGGCGTGGCCGTTGCGCCATCCGAGCGTATGACAGGTCGAAGTGACGATCACGTCTCCCGTTTCAAGGGCGACCATGGGTGCGTGGTATCCGTCTGCAAAGACGTCGCGCTTGGTCGTTATGGCGACCTGTTCATGCGCGATCTCCCCGTCGTAAAAGAGTGCGTCCTGAAATTCGAGAATGCGCTCGGGGTCATCTTTCAGCGATTCGAGGGCGCTTCTTCCAAGCCCCGTCTGCAGGTAGAGTGCATTATAGTCCTCGTCCGTCCACGCCTCTTTTTCCAGAATGGGCGTAATGTCCTCCCGCGCATAGGAAGGGAGCGTGCGCGCCGTCGCGTCTGCGGCTGCATCCGCGATCGAGAAGAACGCTGCGGCAAACGCAAGGAGCATGCTCAGCCCCATTGCGGCGGCAAGCAATACAAAGCAAGTTTTTTTGAGGATCCTGCAAAAAGTGCGCACGGCGGATCTCCCTTTCATACAAGAGGTTACGCCGTACAGTATAACGCTTTCACTGCGCGCTGTCAAATATACGCGTGTGAATTTTTATGGAAAACAGGGGAGCCGCAAAGGGAGATCCGGCTCAGGAGCGGAGCGTATCTTCCCGCCGCGCGAGGACTTCGCCCGTCTCGCCGTCCAGAAGAAGAGAGACGCGCTCCTCGCCGTCCGTTACGGCAAAGTAATAGTAATTTTTGTCGCGATGAAGCAGGCGTACGCACAGCTCGCCGCAGAATACGCCGCCGCTCTCCATGCGTCCGAGCGTCTCCTGCTCCGCTGCCACGCCGTATGCGAGCGCTTCGGAGGGAGAGATCGTCTCCTCCGTCCTGACGGAGGTCGCGGCAAGAGAATGTTCCGTTCCGCCGTATGTAACGCTCACCGTCACGCTGCCCTCGGGGAATGCGTCCACCCCCTGTGAAAGGGTGTAATCCCCGTGTGTCGTGCGGAAAGATGCGTCTCCGCCCCAGCGCGCATCGCCTTCGCCCACATAGATCTCCACTTCGTCTGCGGGTTCTGCGGCGGGAGTGAGCGTGATCTGCACCGTCTTTGTCATGGGGCAGGGGATGCCGTCGTCGGCGTAGGGGTATTCGCGCTCCGTACAGGCAAGCGTAAGGGTAAATTCCTCCGTTTCCGCAAGAAAAAGATCGCTGCGGACTTCGGAGAGCCGGTCGGAATAATCGTAGGGGGCGCAGCCGGTGGCGAAGAGAAGCGGGGTCAGCGCCGCGGCAGAAAATAAGATGACAGGGAAAATGCGTTTTTTCATGGTATTATGCATATGAATTTCTCTTCGGCGGCATGACTTTTCATCACTTTTTTTCGCTATACGGTTGCAATTTTTCCGCGTGTATGATAAAATAACTAAAATCGCGCGGCAGAGTACTGCCGGCGTTTATCGATTATGAAAAAACTTGTTTTAAAAACGGCGGTCATTACGTTGGGGGTCACGGTCATTCTTGCGCTTGCCGCGTTCGGCATCGTTTCGCTGATCGCGCCCGGTCAAATGATGCGCCTTGCGTTCTCGCTCGGCCTTGAACGCATCGGCGCGGATTACGCCTATCAGGAATACGAACGCTCGGGGGACGTAGAGTGTCTTGCCCGTTCTTTTGAAGTATGTGCCGTCAGGGGATACGACGACAATGCCGCCGACACACGGTTTGAGCTGCTGTATACGCAGAACGCAGATGCGTTTGCGGCGCTTGCCGAAACGCGGAATGAGCAATCCAATGTCGTCGATTACGATTATCGGGATTATATCGTAGGGCTCGGTGTTTGCGTCAAATACCGCCTCGCTTCCGACGAAGCGGCGTGGGATGCGGCGATCGGACTTGCCTTTTCGGAAACGGACGCGGATTTTCCTGCGGGCAATCCCGTGATCGCGCTCGCCGTAGAGGCGGCGGAGGCGGAGGATGCGGCGTTTTGCGGACGGCTTCTGGACGCCATGAAGACGTCGGAGTTTGAGATCACATCGGACTTTATCAATATTGTTACTATATTGGAGGGAATTGCAAATGAGTAAAATCGTGAAAGAGGGGCTTACGTTTGATGACGTTCTGCTCATCCCGCAGGCTTCCGAAGTGCTGCCCAATCAGGTCGATCTGAGAACGACGCTCACCGCAGGGATCAACCTCAACATTCCCATCATTTCCGCCGCCATGGATACGGTTACGGAGAGCCGCCTTGCGATCGCCATGGCGCGCGAAGGCGGTATGGGTATCATCCACAAGAACATGACCATCGAAGAACAGGCGAAGGAAGTGGACAAGGTCAAGCGTTCGGAGCACGGCGTCATTACCGATCCTTTCTTCCTGGAACCGCAGAATCTGGTGCGCGACGCCGTTGCACTCATGGAGCGCTACCGCATCAGCGGCGTGCCCATCACCAAGGGCGGCAAGCTTGTGGGCATCCTTACCAACCGCGATCTCCGTTTCGAAACGAACTTCGACCAGCCCATCGAGAATGTGATGACGAAGGAAAACCTCGTCACCGCGCCCGTCGGGACGTCGCTTGCAGACGCGCAGAAGATTCTGGGCAGGCACCGCATCGAAAAGCTTCCCATTGTCGACGACGATGGCTATCTCAAAGGGCTTATCACCATCAAGGATATAGAGAAGAGCATTCAGTACCCCAACTCTGCGCGCGATAAGAACGGCAGGCTTCTCGTCGGCGCCGCAGTGGGAACTTCCGCCAATACGATGGAGCGCGTCGCGGCGCTCGTCGAGGCAAAGGCAGACATCATCGCCATCGATACGGCGCACGGGCACTCCAAGATGGTGCTCAAAAAGATCGCCGAGATCAAGTCGAAATTCCCGAAAGTTCCGCTCATTGCGGGCAACATCGCAACGGCGGCGGGCACCGAGGCGCTCATCGACGCCGGCGCGGACGTCGTGAAAGTGGGCATCGGTCCCGGTTCCATCTGCACGACGCGCGTCGTCGCGGGCATCGGCGTTCCGCAGCTCACCGCAGTTATGGACTGCGCCGAGGCGGCGGATAAGAAGGGCAAACGCATCATCGCGGACGGCGGCATCAAATATTCCGGCGACATCGTAAAGGCGCTCGCTGCGGGCGGCAGCGCCGTCATGATCGGCTCCATGCTTGCCGGCACTACCGAAAGCCCCGGCGAGATCGAGCTGTATCAGGGCAGAAGCTTTAAGGTCTACCGCGGCATGGGTTCGCTCTCCGCAATGGCGGCAGGCTCGAAAGACCGTTACTTCCAGGAAAATTCCTCGAAGTTTGTTCCCGAGGGCGTGGAGGGGCGTGTTCCCTTCCGCGGCACCGTCTCCGAGATCGTCTACCAGATGGTGGGCGGCATCCGTTCCGGCATGGGGTACTGCGGTAAGGCGACCATTGAGGACCTGCGCAAGAACTCCGAATTCATCCGCATCACCAATGCAGGCCTTCTCGAGAGTCATCCGCACGACATTTCCATCAGCAGGGAAGCGCCCAATTATTCCGTGAGGAACTGAACCAAGAGTACAAAACGCCCGTTCGGGCGTTTTCGTTATTGACTGATTTTTGAGGATACAGATATGAAACATGAGAGAGTGCTCGTTCTCGATTTCGGCGGGCAGTACAACCAGCTCATCGCGCGGCGCGTGCGCGATCTCAAAGTCTACTGCGATTTGAAACCCTGCGATATGACGGTGGAGGAGATCAAGGCATACGATCCCATCGGCATTATCTTTACGGGCGGTCCCAACAGCGTATACGATCCCGCGTCTCCGCATATCGACGAGGCGATTTTCTCGCTCGGCATTCCCGTTCTGGGGATCTGCTACGGCTGCCAGCTCATCGCCTATACGCTGGGCGGCAAGGTGGAACACGCCGCGCAGAGCGAATACGGCAGGAGAGAATTTTCCTTTGTGAAGGAAAGCCCGCTCTCTGCGGGGATCCCCAAAACGAGCGTATGCTGGATGAGCCACACCGACCATGTGACCCAAGTCCCGCAGGGATTTGACGTGCTCGCCACCACCGAGAGCTGTCCCGTCACCGTCTACGGGAGCGCGGAGCGGCGCATCTACGGCGTGCAGTTCCATCCGGAAGTCGTGCATTCGCAGTACGGCAATCAGATCCTCGAAAATTTCCTCTATCGGGTCTGCGGCGCGAAGGGCGACTGGACGATGGCGAACTTCGTCTCCGAGCAGGTTGCCGCGCTTAAAGCCAAGATCGGCGATAAAAAGGTGCTGTGCGCCATGTCGGGCGGGGTGGACTCTGCCGTCGCAGCAACGCTCATCCACCGCGCCGTGGGCGATCAGCTCGTCTGCGTGTTCGTCGATCACGGGCTTCTCCGCAAGGGCGAGAGCGAAGAGGTCATGTCCGTCTTCAAAGAGGGGCTCGGTATGAATCTCATCCGCGCCGACGCAGGCGAGCGCTTCCTTACCAAATTGGAGGGCGTCTCCGATCCCGAGCAGAAGCGCAAGATCATCGGCGCGGAGTTCATCAAGGTGTTCGAAGCCGAGGCAAAGAAGATCGGCGCGGTCGATTTCCTTGTGCAGGGGACGATCTATCCCGACGTCATCGAGAGCGGAAAGGATAAGAGCGCCGTCATCAAATCGCACCACAATGTGGGCGGGCTGCCTTCCGTCGTCGATTTTAAGGAGATCATCGAGCCGCTGAGAGACCTTTTCAAGGACGAGGTGCGCCGCGTCGGTACCGAGCTGGGGCTTCCCGAGTCCGTCGTGCAGCGCCAGCCCTTCCCCGGCCCCGGGCTTGCGATCCGCATCATGGGCGAAGTCACGCGCGAAAAGCTCGAAACGCTGCGCGACGCCGACTATATCTTCCGCGAAGAGATCGCCAAAGCTGGGCTCAGCCGCGAGATCTGGCAGTACTTTGCCGTCATCACCAACTCCAAGACGGTGGGCGTGCAGGGCGACTTCCGCACCTATGAGAACGTGATCGCACTCCGCGCCGTCACGAGTGTTGACGCCATGACCGCCGACTGGGCGCGCATTCCCTTCGATGTGTTGGAGAAGATCTCCAACCGCATCACCAACGAAGTGCCGCACGCCAACCGCATCGTGTACGACATCACTTCCAAACCGCCGGCAACCATCGAGTGGGAGTAAAATAATTCACACTTTTTCTTTCAAACTGATGAAAGAAAAAGTCGTGAGGGGAAGAGAAACCCAACGTTCGCCTTCGGCTCTGCGTTCGGTTTCTCTCGACAGCGCGCAAGTGGCAACATTTTGGCGCGCGCTGTCTCACTCTTCCGCAAAAGCCGCGCAAGCGGCAAATTGAGGCGCAAAAGGCATAACGCAGTGACGCCTTTTGCAGCGAATTGATAGCAGGTATGCGCAAATGTTGTGCGCCGGCGGAGGCGTAGCCTCCTTGCGCAAGTGATTTATAGCATATTCACAGATTTTCCGCGAACTGACGCGTAAAATTAATTGGGACAGACGATCTTTCGGAACAAAGCGCGCCGCGGGAGTTTCCTGCGGCGCGCAGAATAAAAGGAGGCGCATATGCGCAGAGCTGACCGCGAGACGAGCTATGAAGACGCGCTGAAAATTTTGCGCGGCTGTCCGTATGTGACGGTCGCGTTTCACGGAGAGAAATATCCGTACGCAGTGCCCATGCATTTCGGCGTTGCAGTAGAAAACGGCGCGCTCACGCTGTATTTCCACGGTGCGAAGGCGGGAAAGAAGCTCGATCTTCTCGCAAAAGACAGCCGCGTTGCCTTCTCGGCAGTCAGGTTCTGCGAGAACATTCCGCCCCGCGGCGGCGTTGCCTGCACCGCCACGGCGCGTTTTGAGAGCGTGTTCGGAGAAGGGGAGCTGCAAATGCTTTCGGGAACGGACGCGGAGCGGGGGCTTCGCTGCCTGCTCGCGCAGAACGGCATGGAGGGCGATATTTTGCCCGCCGCGCTTGCAAAAACGTGCGTGCTCAGGCTCACTGTCAGCTCTCTCACGGGGAAACGGCACGAATAACTGCCCGCGCGCCGCGAATTTTCGCGGCGCGCGGGTTTTGATCATAGAGGCGCAAACAAAAATAAAAAATGAATATATATTCATATATTTATTGCAGAAAGCGGAAAACAAAAAAATTCCGTGAAAATATCAAAAATGGGTCTTGACGAACGCCGCGAATGTGATATAATAGACAAGGAAAAAAGTGAACGAGTTGGTTCACAAGAAATTTTAAGGAGATATAGGTTATTATGGCAATGACAAGGTTTACGTTACCCAGAGATTTGTATCATGGCAAGGGCGCGCTCGAAGCACTCAAAACGCTCAAAGGCAAGAAAGCGATCGTCTGCGTCGGCGGCGGTTCCATGAAGCGGTTCGGATTCCTCGACAAAGCTGTTTCTTACCTGAAAGAAGCCGGCATGGAAGTGCAGCTCTTTGAAGGCATCGAGGCAGATCCTTCCGTTGAAACGGTCATGAAGGGCGCGCAGGCAATGTTGGATTTCGGTCCCGACTGGATCGTTGCGATCGGCGGCGGTTCGCCCATCGACGCTGCGAAGGCGATGTGGATCAAGTACGAGTATCCCGATATTACCTTTGAAGATATGTGCAAGGTGTTCGGCATCCCCGAACTGAGAAAGAAGGCGAAGTTCTGCGCTGTCTCCTCCACCAGCGGTACGGCGACGGAAGTCACGGCATTCTCCATTATCACCGACTATCAGAAGGGGATCAAGTACCCGATCGCAGACTTCGAGATCACGCCCGACGTCGCGATCGTCGATCCCGACCTTGCCGAGACAATGCCCAAGAAGCTCGTCGCGCATACGGGTATGGACGCTATGACGCACGCGATCGAGGCGTATGTCTCCACCGCGCACTGCGACTACACCGATCCTTTGGCGATCTTTGCGATCAAGATGATCCAGAGCGATCTGGTGCCTTCCTACAACGGCGATATGGAAAAGCGCGACAGCATGCACAA
>CALVLR010000017.1 GCA_944340685.1 uncultured Clostridia bacterium
GCTACCCCGCCTGTTGCCCGAAAAAGGCAAATTCGAGAGGCTTATTTTAATCGGATGACGGCACCGAAGAAATCGCGGGCAAAAAATAATACGAACTCCGAAAAAGAGTTCGTATTATTCCCGTATGACGCAGGCGGAGGGATTATCTTCGCCGCTTGTGCACCGAAAGCAAGGGCAATGGAAGCAGCTCGATGGCTTCGGGCGCTGTGCGCCCCCGCGCGAACCCGCGGGGGGTCTCACCCTCACGCACAGCAAAAACAGCAGAGTGCAAAGGCACTCTGCCGTTTCTGGCGCAGGCGGAGGGATTCGAACCCCCGGGGGGTTGCCCCCAAACGGTTTTCAAGACCGCCTCGTTATGACCGCTTCGATACACCTGCGTATTTGCGCCGCAAAGGCGGCGGTTTTTATTGTTTGCAAATTTTATCGATCGCCGAAAGTTCTTCGGCAGTAAAATGAGGATCGACTTTCAGGTTCTCCTCGATCTGCGCAGAGGAAGAAGCCCCGATGATCACGCTGGAAACAGCTTCATCTTTGAGCGCCCAGGAGAGGGCAAGTTCGGGCAGCGTCTGTCCGCGCGATATGGCGATCTCCCGCAACGCTCCGAGTTTTTGCAGCAGTTCGGGCGTGAGTTTTTCCTCTTTGAGCGAACCGCTCTTCCGCATGCGGCTGTCCGCAGGAATGCCGTGCGTATAGCGCTCGGTCAGAAGCCCCTGCGCAAGCGGGGAGTATACGACGATGCCGAACCCTGCTTCCGCCGCGTAATCTTTCAACCCGTTTTCTTCGATCGTTCTGTCCAGCATATTGTAGCAGACCTGATTGAGGACAAAGGGCGTTTTGAGTTCGCGGAATACCCTGACGGCGGCCTCCGTCTGTTCGCGGTTATAATTGGATATGCCGATATAGAGCGCCTTGCCGCGTTCTACGAACTGATGCAGGATATAGCACGTCTCTTCGATCGGCGTTTCGGGATCGGGACGGTGGTGATAGAAAATATCCACATAGTCAAGCCCCAGCCGAGCCAGGCTTGCGTCGAGCGAAGCGGTCAGATATTTGCGGTTGCCGCCCGTACCGTAGGGACCGCGCCACATCGGAAATCCCGCTTTGGTCGTGATCACCATTTCGTTGCGGTAAGCGGCGAAATTTTCGCGCAGGATCTTCCCGAAGTTCTCTTCCGCACTGCCGCCGCGCGGGCCGTAGTTATTTGCAATATCGAACATGGTAATGCCGTTGTCGAATGCGGTGAATACCATGTCGCGCATGATCTCAAAGTTATCGAAACTGCCGAAGTTGTGCCAAAGCCCCAAAGCAAGCTCCGGCAGCTTCAGCCCGCTCTTTCCGGCGCGGCGGAATTTTACCGCCTCTTTTTTGTATCGCATAGGATCGGGCTGGCGCGATTTGTTTTCCATCAGCCGTTTGAACTTCTCATCCATGATTGCGTGCCTCATTGTCCGCTTTGTTCCGAACGGATAGAATTGTATCACATCATCCCAAAAAAAGCAAGCGTTTCCGTGCACCGCAATGCCCCCGATTTCATACTATGAAAAAGAAAAGATGCGGCGCCGCCGCGTGGAAAGGGGGAATGACGATGGAGAGGAACAAGGGCGGTATCGTGCGGACGCTTTCGCCCGCGTACGCAGGGCGGGAAGGGGAGCTGACCGCCGTGCTGCAATATGTATATCAGGCGATCATGCTGAGCGGCTGCGGCAGGGAAAAGGAAGGAAAGATCATTTTGAAGATCGCGATCGAGGAAATGCGGCATCTCGAAAAGATCGGTGCGATCATCGTATCGCTCGGCGTTCCGCCCGTGTTTACCGCCTGTCCGCCGTACCCCGTGGCGTACTATTCCGCGTCCAATGTCGACTATGTGCGGCAGTTCCCGCTGATGCTCGAAGCGGATATCCGCGCCGAGCGGGAGGCGATCGCCTGTTATGACCGTATCCTGCGCACCCTTCGGGACGAGGAGATCAGAGGGCAGATCGAGGAGATCCGCGCGGATGAGGTGCACCATCTGGAGATTTTTGAGGAGATGCGCCGAGATCTCTGTGCTCAGCCGCCGACGCAGGATCCTCGGGCATAAATTTCCAATAGCGCACGGGCATATATCCTTTCATCTGTTTCAGGCGTTCGCGCGAGGGGATGTTCACACTCCGGTAGTATTGTTTCCAGAGTGCCTGCCAGCCTGCTTCGTCGGCGGAAAGCGCGATCTCCGCTTTTTCGAGCGGAGCAAGAAAGGCATGCGTGCCGTCCCACACCGCAGCTTTTCCGCGGCGCACGTCGTGCAGGACGAAGGGGATATTCGGGATACGCCCGCGAAAGTGCGGAACGAGCAGATCCACAACATCGTTGTCCGGAGAGACAGGGGCGTAAAGTGCCCCGCTCGCGCTCTCGAGAAAACGGACAAATCCTTTGAGACGATGCACTTCGAAGGTGACGCGGCGCATGCATTCCGCAGCGCGGGAGACGGCGTCTTCTGCAAGCATGCCGCGTACGGGACCGCCGCGCCGGGCAATGAGGCGCAGATATTCGAAGGCGATCTGACCGCGGTTTTCCTCGCCGCTCCTCAGGAGCAGATCGAGATCGCGCATGCAGTTTTTATCCAGTTCTTTCAGGCGCGCCTCGCAGCGGCGCGCCTTGTCGGCGTCGGCGCGCACAAAGACGCACTGCTGCCCCAGCGAAAGCTGGCGGTTGCCCGCCGAAACGATGGGGCGCTCGTCGCGATAGGCGTATAAAAAAGCTGTCAGAAAGGCGTCTTTGCTGCCGTCGAAAAACCAGATCATCCCGCTGTCTCCTTTGCCGGCATTCTGTTTGTTCCGGCTTACAATTCTCCGGTGCGCACGGAGAGCGCCGTGCCGCTTTCGAACATGGAGAGCTGCGTTGCGTTTTCCTGCGCCTCGCCCGCCGCGAGCAGCCCCCGCACCGATAATTCATTCTTTGCTCCGTAAAATTTTCCGCCCGCCGTGATAAAGTGCCGCGCCCGTTTGAGGACGACCCGCATTTTTCTGAGGTGCTCGAAGGTGAGCGAAGTATACCGCCGCGCCGAGAGGATCTTCTGCGCGCTCCTTGCTCCGATGCCGGGTACGCGGAGAAGCATTTCGAGGGAAGCGCGGTTGACCTCGACGGGAAAGAGATGCATGTTCCTGAGTGCCCATGCGCATTTGGGGTCAAATTCGAGCGGAAGGTCTTCACCTGCCGGAAGCAGTTCCTCCGCGTCGAATCCGTAAAACCGCAGCAGCCAGTCCGCCTGATAGAGCCGGTGTTCGCGCAGCGCAGGGCTTTGCACCGCGGGCAGGAGCGAATCTTCCACCACGGGCACATACGAGGAGTAGTAGACGCGTTTCAGCCCCGTCACGCGGTACAAGCTCTGGGCAAGGCGCAAAATGTGCCCGTCGCGCTCGGGGGAGACTCCCACGATCATCTGCGTCGTCTGTCCCGCGGGCAGAAAGTATCCCTTGCGCTTTTCGGCGCGGAAGATCTCGCGCGCGCTTTGCAGCTGCTTCATGGGGACGAGCAGGCTTTCGCGGCTCTTTTGCGGGGCAAGCAGCTTTAAGCTCGTTTCGGATGGCAGCTCTATGTTGTAACTCATGCGGTCGGCGTAGCGCGCCGCCTCTTTTACCAGCGACTCATCCGCCTTCGGAATACCTTTAAGGTGCACATATCCGTGAAAATTATACGCTGTGCGCAGGAGCTTTACAGTGCGGACGAGCTGCTCCATTGCGTAGTCGGGCGAACGGTGTACGGCGGAAGAGAGGAAAAGTCCCTCGATGTAATTGCGCTTGTAAAAGTCGACGGTCAGTTCGCAGATCTCCTCCGGAGTCGCTGAGGCGCGCGGCGCATCGCAGCTTCTTCTGCTCATGCAGTATTTGCAGTCAAATGCGCAGTCGTTGCTCATCAGGATTTTCAAAAGCGATATGCAGCGCCCGTCGGGCGTGAAGGAGTGGCAGCATCCGTCCGGCATGCCGTTCCCGATCCCGCCCGCATTTTTACGTCCGCTCCCCGAAGAGGAGCACGAAACATCGTACTTTGCGCTCTGTGTGAGGATGTGCAGCTTTTCTTCCGAAATCATATACACAGTATAGCACGCTGCGCCCCAAAAGTCAAACATTTGTTTGAAATTTTCACACGGAAAAATTTTCCTTGATTTGCGGCGCGAAGTATGGTATAGTGTAAGGGAGTAATACGAACCCGATCAAAAGCGGAAACTGAGGCGCTCATACTTTGTTGAAACCCTTGCCCGTGCCGCCGAGCACGCGCTGCGGGCTTCGCCGCGTCTGAGACGCCCA
>CALVLR010000018.1 GCA_944340685.1 uncultured Clostridia bacterium
AATGAGTCCCATTTCGACTTACCTCCTTATGGTACGCGACGTTCATTCCCGCAAGCGGCAGAGGAACGCCCGAAGTCACTTGTCAATTATAGCGTACCGCCGAAGAAAAATCAACTTTTTTTGCACGTCTTCGGAAAATTTTTTCCTTACGGCGGCAAGATTTTATTGCGCGGGGGACGCGGGCTGTCTGCCATTCTCATTGTTTTTATTCAGGGGAAAAGGCGTCACTGCGTTATGCCTTTTCCGCCTCAATTTGCCGCTCACGCGGCTTTCGGGTGGGAGTGAATGCGCTGTCCGCTATTATGCAAGCCCTGACGGGACAGCGCAGAGAGGGAGGTCGTCGTCAGGCGTATAACGCCGTGCCGATGACCTCCCTTTCCCCTCACGGGATTTCATCGCCCCTTTGGGCGATGAAATCCGTGATTTTTACTTCATAGATCCCCTGCACGGCGGCGTAACTGTCCCGCCGCAGCAGTTTTTTGCGCACGAGCGCGCCTCCCGCGTCATACACAAGAAGATAGCTCTCGCTCCTTAGCCCCTCTTTTTCGGCGCGCACCGTCTTATCCTCTTCCCCCTCCCGCACCTCGGCTTCGGGCGGGGCAATGCGGCAGAGGACGCGGCTCTCCGTCTCGTAGCGCATGCCGTCAGGCTTGCCGTATACCTCAAACGTGATCGTCCCTCCGGACGTTTTTCCAAGGAGATAGACGGGAAATTCGTACGGATTGCAAAATTTCAGATCGCTGTAACGGGAAACCATCGCGTCGAGCGAGGGCGGAACGTAGCCGACTGAAAGAGAATGCGGGCGGCTCTCCGTGACCGTCAGTCCCGCGCAAAGCGCCGCGTTCATCAGCGTCGTAGACGCCTGACAGACGCCGCCGCCGATGCCCGCAACATACTCCCCGCCCGAGATGATGGGCGCCTCCAGAAAGCCGTTTTCCGCCGTTCTCAGCCCTACGGCTGCATTGAAAGAGAATACCTCCCCCGGCAACAATACGCTGCCCGCAATGCGCTCGCACGCAAGCGCAATGTTGTGCGCCCGCGCCGTTTTGGATGCGTCAAAATACGTCGAAAAAGATGAGAGTTTCTGCGTGCGCGCCCTCAGCTCCGCTTCCGTGACCGCAGGCTTCCATACGCGCGTGATCAAAGAGACCTCCCGCGCGCCCTCCCTGAGTCCTTTCAGCGCCGCCGCGAGCGAAGCGCCGTAGTCGCAATAGACGCCGGACTGCTCTTCGACGTAAGAAAATCCGAAGCGGCCAAACGTCAGTGCAGCGTCCGCGGGCGCCCGCGCCGCGCGTTCACAGAGGCGCGCGATCTCCTCCTCCGCCTCCACCCATTCGCGGCGCACGGCAGCTTCAAGGGTTTCCCCCTTTTTTGCCCTGCGCACGAGCACGGGCACATCGTCGGCATAGTCTATCTCGGGCATGGTATCGCCGAATGGCGTATGAATGGTAAAGGAAATGCGCTCGGCTGCAAGTTTTTTGCGCACCGCAGCGACCGCTTCCGCATAGGGCATGCCCCCGACTTCTACTCCCGAAATTACCACGCCGGTTTTTACGCATCCCGCTCTGCCGACGAAAAAAAAGGCGCTCCCTGCAAAAAGGAGCGCCAGACAGCAGGCAACCAATCTCTTCATTCGCTCTCCCGAAGGCGGGCAAACGCCTCCAAAAGGCGCTCGTCGGGGCAGAACGGCGGCTGACCGATGACGCGGCCACGCATGCCCTCTGCATGAAAATCCGACCCGCCCGTAAGAAGCAGCCCATGCGCCTCTCCGTACGCACGGAAGTATGCCCGCTCCTCCTCAGTATGGTCGGAGTGCGTGTATTCTATCCCATCCAGCCCGTGCGCGACGAGCTCGTCTAAAAGCTTTTCCCGCGATTCAAACGCAAGCGGGATGCGCCCGGGGTGCGCCACGCATGCGACGCCGCCCGTAGCGTGAATGATCCCGATCGCGTCAAAGGGCGTGGGGCGCATCTTATCCGAATAACAGGGCTTCCCCGCGCTGAAATACTCCACATACAGCTCTCCCTTCCTGCGCCCGAGCCGCGCCGCGTACGCGCCTACGACGTGCATCGTATGCAGCGGCGCACTCTTTTTGAGGTGGAATTTTTCGGCGTCATCCAGCGTGAGCGACAGCCCGAACACACCGTTCGCCTTTTCGATCATTTCTTCGGCGCGGAGAAGCGCGCCCTCCCTGCGCTTTTCGAGAAAGGCGGCGTACGCGACGTTCGGCTTACAGCCGTAGCCGAGCACATGCACCTTTGCCGCGCCCGCATAGGAGGAGACCTCCCAGCCGGCAATGAACGCCAGGCCCGCGGCTGCGGCCGCTGCGCGCTTTTCCTGCATGCCCTCGAGACTGTCGTGATCGGTCATAGAGATGAGTTCAAGGCCCGCCGCCCCTGCGCGCGCGGCGATCTCGGCCGGCGGATACGCGCCGTCCGAATAGACGGTATGCAGATGCAGATCGGCTCTCATGATACGATCCTCCCCTCCCTGATCCTGATCTTGTTGCACTCCGCGCCGTAGAGCACGCGCTCGGCGTGCGTGCAGGTGAGAATGCACTGAATATCCTTCACTCTGTCGAGCAGTTTTTTGCGGCGGGGAAGGTCAAGCTCGCTCATCACGTCGTCGAGAATAAGGACGGGCGCCTCGCCCGCGAGCGCGCGGAAGATCTCCGTTTCGGCGACCTTTAACGAGAGCGCCGCCGTACGCGCCTGCCCCTGCGAGCAATAGCCGCGCGCGTCCGCGCCGTCGATGGCGATCCTGATGTCGTCGCGGTGCGGGCCCACCGTGGTAAAGCCGAGGCGAAGATCGCGCTCCCGCGAAGCGGAAAATTGCGCCAGCAGTTTTTCGGCGATCTCCCCCTCTTCCTCGGGATAGTCGCCGTCCATGCCGAGCGAGAGCTGTTCCACGCCGTCCGTGAGGTAGGCGTGCGCCTCGCTCGCGAGCGGCGAAAGCTCTTTTAAGTACCGCCTTCTGTGGCGGATAATGCGCGCGGCGTACACGGCGAGCTGCTCATCCCACACGGGCAGCGTCTCCAGAATGAGCGAGGTATCGCGCTCCTTTAAGAGGTTGTTGCGCTGATCGAGGATGCGCTGATAGCGGGCGAGCGCAGTGCAGTACTCGCGTGAGGTCTGCGAAATGGAGAGGTTTAAAAAGCGCCGCCGCTCATCGGGGCCGTCCTGTATGAGCCGCAGCTCCCCGGGCGAGAAAAAGACGCTGTTCATATTCCCCACAAAGTCCGCCGCCTTTGCAAGGCGGTTGCCGTTGAGGTAGAGCTCCCGCCGATTCTCGAAGATCGCAGCTTCCAGCGCAACGCTTCCGAAGCGGGTCTGCGCCTCGGCAGCGATGCGCGCGCAGTCCTCCCCGCGGCGGAGGAGCTGGCGGTCGTGGCGGATGCGCAGGCTCGCCCCCGTGCACAGGTAAAAGACCGCCTCGGCGCAGTTCGTCTTGCCCTGCGCGTTGCGGCCCGTGAGCACGTTGAGTCCCTCCGAAAACGTGAAGGTCTCCAGCGCGTAATTTCTGAAATTTGTAAGCGTTAAATTTTTGATGACCATGCGGGAATTTTCTGAAAAACGCTTTCTTTTTGGCGCATTTTGTACTATAATGGGGATATTGAGGGGGATTTTCTTTCCTTCTTATTATACCAAAACCGCACAAAAAGGAAAAGCGTTTGCGAGGAAAATATGACGGCACAATTCGATTTTTTATGGAATAAGATCCGCGAGCGGGCAAAAGCGCTCATCAATCCCATCTCATACAGTACGTTCATCGAGAATCTCACGCCCGTAGACGTGGTGGGCAAAAAGATCGCCCTCCGCGCCGAGAGCGAACTTGCCGCGCGCACCATCACCAAAAACCACCTCGCAAAGCTGCGCGAGGCGGTCGTCTCTGCCGACGTGGGGCTTACAGATGTGATCATCGTGGTGGACGGCAGCGAGGAATTTACGCTCACCGAATCGCCTGACGACGCGGTGGAGGCGGATTCCGTCGTGCTCGACAAACGCTATACTTTCGATTCGTTCGTCGTGGGAAGTTCCAACAAATTCGTGTTCGCCGCCGCAAAGTCGGTCGCCGAAAACCCGGGCGAGAACTTCAATCCCCTCTACATCTATGGCGGGACGGGGCTTGGCAAGACGCACCTCATGCAGGCGATCGCCAACGACATCGCGCAGAAAAAGCCCTCGCTCAAAGTCATCTACACGACGAGCGAGAAGTTTTTGAACGAATATGTAGACAGCATGTACACCAAAAAAGGCTCCGGGCGGGATAACGAGACGCGCTTTCGCAACCGCTACCGCGGGGTCGACGTGCTGCTCATCGACGATATTCAGTTCTGGGCGGGCAAATACGGCGTACAGGAGGCGTTTTTCCACGCCTTCAACGAGCTGTTTTCCCAGCACAAGCAGATCGTCATTTCCTCGGACTGCCCTGCAAAAGAGCTGACCACGCTTGAAGAGCGCCTGCGCACCCGCTTCGAGGGCGGGCTTATCGCCGACATTCAGCCGCCGGACGCGGAGACGAAGATCGCGATCTTAAAGCGCAAGGCGCTTGAAAAGAAGTATGTGGTGCCGGACGACGTGCTCGCTTTCCTCGTGCGCGGATCGGACAACAACGTGCGCACCCTCGAGGGGCGGCTGAACACCGTCATCTTCGCAAGCAAACTGCATGAAGAGCCCATCTCCTTAAAACTTGCCGCCGAGGCGTTACAGGAGGCGATCAACGTGGACGAGCAGGAGGAGGTCACGCCAGAGGCGATCATCCGCGCAACGTGCACCTACTTCGGCATCAACAAAAATGACCTCATCGGCAAGAACAAGCGGCAGGAGATCGTGCGCGCAAGGCAGATCTGCGTGTATCTGATGTGCGACATGCTCGCCCTCCCCCTCGTCACGGTGGGAAAGATCATGGGCGGGCGCGACCACTCCACCATTATCTACGCGCGCGACAAGATCGTGGAGCTCATGCGCGTGAACGACCGCGTCGCGAAGGACGTGAACGACGTGAAGAGCGCGGTGCTCAAGCAATAAGAGGTTCACGAAATTCTTTTAGCCGCGTGCGCGGCAAATAGGGGCGCAAAAGGCATAACGCAGTGACGCCTTTTGCCACCATTGATAGCAAGAAAGCCCTCCTTGCGCGAGTGACTTTACAGCGGAAGGCAACCTTCCTCGCGGACGTGATTGAATAGCAAAATATGATTTTGCTTGCGCAAGTAATTTAAAAACATTCCCAAAAATCCAAATCATCACGCAAAAAAATCCCTTTACGGGATTTTTGCATCTTAATCCCATGAAACATACATTTTCCGAAGGAGCATACGACGCCGTCGTCATCGGTGCGGGGCACGCAGGGTGCGAGGCAGCCGTTGCGCTTGCCCGCACGGGCTTAAAGACGGTCATGCTCACTCTCAATTTAGACAGCATCGGCTTTATGCCCTGCAACCCCTCCGTCGGCGGCACCGCGAAGGGGCATTTGGTGCGCGAGATCGACGCGCTCGGCGGAGAGATGGGGCTGATTGCCGACCTCGCCGCCCTGCAATACCGCATGCTCAACGAGGGCAAGGGCGCGGCGGTGCAGTCTCTCCGCGCACAGACGGACAAGAACCGCTACCACACCGAGATGAAGCGCCTTCTTGAACACACCGAAAACTTACGCATCGTGCAGGGCGAGGCGGCGGACATCCTCACCGAAAACGGACATGTGACGGGCGTGGTCACCTCGTACGGGGGCGTGTTCTCCTGCCGCGCGGTCATCGTCGCCACGGGCGTATACCTGAACGCGCGCACCATCACGGGAGAGGTGTTCACGGAGAGCGGCCCGAACGGCTTTGCGCGGGCGACCATGCTCACCGAATGCCTCATGCGGCTCGGATACAGCGTGCGCCGCTTCAAGACGGGCACGCCCGCCCGCCTCGACGGGCGCACCGTGGACATCTCCGCCCTCACCGTGCAGCCGGGCGAGGAGGTGTATCCCTTCTCCTTTCTGAACGACGGCGTACCGCCCGTCGGCGTACAAACGCCATGTTACCTCACCTATACGAACGAAGAGACGCATAAAGTCATATTGGATAATCTCGACCGCGCGCCCCTCTACAACGGCACGATCTCTTCGACGGGACCCAGATACTGCCCCTCGATCGAGACCAAAGTCGTTCGGTTTGCCGACAAGGAGCGTCACCAGCTCTTTTTAGAGCCAGAGGGCGCCGACACAACGGAGGTGTATGTACAGGGGCTCTCCACCTCCCTCCCGCACGATCTGCAAAAAGCAATGTACCGCACGGTGAAGGGCTTAGAGCACTGCGAGATCGTCCGCTACGCCTACGCCATCGAATATGACTGCATCGACACGCTGGACGTTCTGCCCACCCTCGAATTCAAGAAGGTGGAGGGACTGTACACCGCAGGGCAGATCAACGGCACGAGCGGCTACGAGGAGGCGGCGGCGCAGGGCCTCGTGGCGGGACTCAACGCCTCGCTCAAACTGCGCGGACTTCCGCCCCTTATTTTGCGGCGCGACCAGGCGTACATCGGCGTGCTCATCGACGATCTCGTGACCAAGGGCACGGACGAGCCATACCGCATGATGACCTCGCGCGCGGAATACCGCCTCACGCTGCGGCAGGACAACGCCGACGAGCGGCTTACCGAGATCGGCTATCGCTGCGGGCTCGTCACGCGGAAGCGCTATGAACGCTATCTTTGCCGCAGAAAGCAGCGCAGGCAGGCGGCAGAGCTTCTGAATACCCGCGCCGACCAAAGAACTGCAGACGCGCTCGTACAGAAACACGGGCAGCCGCCCCTCTCCGCGGGCGTGACGTACGCCGACCTCATCCGCCGCGGCATTTCCCTTGCGGAGCTGATGAAAACCTTCGGCATTCTCAAAGACCTCCCCGCCGACGTGCGCCTCTCCTGCGAGACGGACATCCGCTATGAGGGCTACCTCAGGCGCAGCGAGGAGCAGATGCAGAAGGCGAAGAAGATGGAGGACTCCCCCCTTCCGCCCGATCTCGACTACGGCGCGATCGCGGGACTCAGGCTGGAAGCGCGGGAAAAACTGAGCCGCGTCCGCCCCCTCAATCTGGGGCAGGCAGAGCGCATTTCGGGCGTATCCCCCGCCGACATCTCCGTGCTCATGGTGTACCTCAGCATGAAAAAATAGCAGCCATGCCCGCCGTCCGCGTAAAACGGCGGCACCATGTCTGCGATCCATATGCATAAACGCGCGCGTGCACATGTGTGCACGCGCGCGCATTCGTATCATCAGAATTTGTTGTCGAACACCAGCTCATCCATTGCCTTCTTTTCGCTGTGGGCGGGTGCGGGTGCGGCGTCCGCTGCGGGATAGCCCATCACCAGAATGGCGGTCGGGA
>CALVLR010000019.1 GCA_944340685.1 uncultured Clostridia bacterium
TGCGATCCCGACGATCGCAACAATGATCAGCGCAAGTCCGACCGCCGCACATACCGCTACAACTATGATCTGCGGTACGGTCAGCGCTAACAGCGAGTAAACCATACCTCGCGTCCTCCTTATCATACTTTCGTGTTCTATTATAACATGCGCTACCCCCTTTTTGTCAACCCCCAAGCCGAAAATTTCATGGCAAACTTGTATTTCGGCAAATACGGAGAAAAAATGACAAAGTCGGCAAATACGGAGAAAAAATGACAAAACGGCGCCCGCCCGCAAAGCGGACGGGCGCCCATGCCCGAATATGTTTTCAACAGAACGCAAATTACAGCAGAATACAGATGACGCCGCCCTTTCCTTCGTTCACGATGCGCGTTACGGTACGGCGCATCTTCCGCTGCACCCCTTCGCCCATGGCGCGGTTCTTGACGGTGAGTTCCTCGCCGAGCATCTCTTTGAGCGTGCGCCCGAACATATTCGTACCCCATGCGCGTTCCGGTTCCTGTTCCATGTTCTCGGAGAGCTGTTTGACAAACGCGTTGCTCTGCTCCTCGTTTCCGACGGCGGGATGCACTTCCCCGCTGACGTCCACGCGGATCACATGATAGCTCGGGGCGTCGGCTTTCAGATTGACGTCCACCCTTCCGCTCCGCTTTACGAGCGTCGGCTCCGCCAGATTCATTTCGTCTGCCTCGGGAGGAACGATGCCGTAGCCGTATTCGCGCGCATCCTCAAACGCCTGCCCCACCCGTTCATACAGCTTCTTTGCGCTCGCCAGACGGGAACAGTAGCGCATGAGCGCAAGATCATCTTCGATGGGTTCTCCGCACTGCTCGCCGAGCACTTCGTAAAATGCCCCCTCCCTCGCCTCGATACGGCACTTCGCATGACCGGTGGCGGCGTCGAGCTCGGTGGAAGCAGGCGGCGTGAGACGTGCGCTTTCGGAATACAGCGTATCCAGGAGCGCGCAGTCGCTCATCTTGCAGATCTTGGGCGCTACGGCGCGGATCCCGTCGAGCACCTCCGTGATCAGCGGACTGTCCGCATCGAGCACGCGCATCCATGCAGGCAGATCGATATCGACCGCCGTGACGGGGAACTCATACAGAACGCGTTCGAGCACCTTGGCAAGCGATCTTGCATCCGCCTCCTCGGCATTGAGCGCCAGCACGGGGGCGCCGTACTTTTCTTCGAGCGCCGCTCTCAGCTCTTCCGCTTCCGCGGGCGCACGGCAGTTGAGTACGATCACATAGGGTTTTCCGATCTCTTTCAGCTCTTCGACGGCGCGCTCTTCCGCCGGCTCATAGGCAATGCGCGGGATCTCGGCAACGGAGCCGTCCGTCGTCATGAGAACGCCGATGGTCGCATGATCGCGGATAACGCGGCGCGTTCCTTCCTCGGCTGCCTCCTGAAAGGGCACCGGCGACTCGTTCCACGGCGTTTTGACGAGGCGGGGCGCGCCCTCTTCCTCGAATCCGCTTGCGCCTTCCACGGGAAAACCGACGCAATCGATCAGCCGCACGCGCGCCACAGCCTCTTTTACCTTGATCTCCGCGCCCTCTTCGGGAACAAATTTCGGCTCGGTCGTCATGACCGTGCGTCCGCTCGCCGACTGCGGAAGTTCATCGGTATAGCGCTTGCGCTTCGCCCCCGAAACCTGCGGCAGCACAAGCTCCTGCATAAATTTTTTGATGAACGTGGATTTCCCCGTGCGTACGGGACCGACCACGCCGATGTAGATCTCGCCGCCTGTACGCGACGCGATGTCTTCATAAACGCCGAATGTCTTCATGATTCTCCTCCGCCAATTTCTCTACGCTACTCTATGACGGAAAAGCGCGGATTATGACAAAAGCGGCTGCGCCGCGAAAATGCAAGACCCGCGGGCAGCTTTACGGCTGTCCGCGGGTCTTTCTTCGATTGTGCGAAGGTTATTCAAGTTCGAATGCGCCCGTATAGAGCTGATAGTACTTGCCCTTCTGCTCGATGAGCTGATCGTGCGTGCCGCGCTCGATGATGCGGCCGTGCTCCAGCACCATGATGACATTGGAGTTCTTGACGGTGGAGAGACGGTGCGCGATGACGAATACCGTTCTGCCCTCCATCAGCTTATCCATGCCGTGCTGCACGATCGCCTCCGTGCGCGTATCGATGGAGCTTGTCGCCTCGTCGAGGATCATGACGGGCGGGTCGGCGACCGCCGCGCGCGCGATGGAGAGGAGCTGGCGCTGCCCCTGCGAGAGGTTGGCGCCGTTCTGATAGATCATCGTATTGTACCCCTCGGGCAGTCTCGTGATGAAGTCGTCTGCGCCGACGAGCTTCGCCGCCGCAATGCACTCTTCGTCCGTTGCGTCAAGTTTGCCGTAGCGGATGTTGCCCATGACGGTATCGGTGAACAGGTTGGTATCCTGCAGGACCATGCCGAGCGAACGGCGGAGCTCACCCTTCTTGATCTTGTTGATGTTGATGCCGTCGTAGCGGATCTTGCCGTCCGCAATGTCGTAGAAACGGGTAAGAAGATTGGTGATCGTCGTCTTGCCCGCGCCCGTCGCACCGACGAAAGCGACCTTCTGCCCGGGACGGGCATACAGGCTGATGTCGTGCAGGACGATCTTTTCCGGCACATAGCCGAAGTCCACGTTGAAGAGGCGCACATCGCCCTCGAGCTTGGTATAGGTGACCGAGCCGTCCGCCGCGTGCGGGTGCTTCCATGCCCACAGGCCCGTACGCTCCTCGCATTCCACGAGTCTGCCGTCTTCTTCCTTCACATTGACGAGCGTAACATATCCTTCATCGGCCTCGGGCTTTTCGTCGATGAGCGCGATGATGCGCTGTGCGCCGGCAAGGCCCATGACGACCGAGTTGACCTGGTTGGAGACCTGCCCGATGTTGTTGGAGAACTGGCGGGTCGTTTGCAGGAACGCCACGATGATCGCAGGCGTAAAAGGCACAAATCCGGCAAAACTGAAATTGTTCAATGCGTTCGCCGCAAAAACCGCCCCCAACAGAGCAACAACGACATACATGACGTTGCCGATATTCGCGATGATGGGCATGAGCATGTTCGCATACCGGTTTGCTTTATCCGACATCTCGAAGTGCGTTCCGTTGACGACGTCGAAATCCGCCTTCGCCTCCTCTTCATGGCAGAACACTTTGATGACCTTCTGCCCCTGCATCATTTCTTCGACAAAACCTTCCGTCTTGGCGACCGCACGCTGCGTCGCGAGGAAGAATTTGCTCGAACCGCCGCCGACGACCTTTGTAACGAACACGATCGCGACCAGTCCGGCGAGAATGATGAGCGTAAGATAGATGCTGAAATTGAGCATGATCACAAAGAGCGTGAGACACATGATGCCCGAGATCAGCAGCTGCGGGATACTCTGTGCGATCATCTGGCGGAGCGTATCGATATCGTTGGTATAATAACTCATGATATCGCCGTGGTTGTGCGTATCGAAGTAACGGATGGGCAGATCCTGCATCTCGTTGAACATTTGCTCGCGCATATCGCGCAGATAACCCTGCGTAATGATCGCCATGAGCTGGGTATACACCGCGCCGGCAATGAGCGAAACGGCGTACATCCCGATCAGGATCCCCATGATCCCGGCAACTTCCGCCGAAACATCCGCCCAAGCAAGCTTGGCGGCAAGTCCGTCGCCCAACACGGTATACAGGCGTTCCATGAACAGTGCCGGAATGGAAGAGATCGCCGCATTGATGACGATGCATGCAAGCGCAATGGGAAGCATGCGCGGATAATAATGGAACAGCGATTTTAAAAGACGCTTGAGGATCCCTTTCTGCAATGCGGGACGTTTACGCATTTGCTGCTGTTGGCTCATTTGCGGTCACCCCCTTCTTTCTGGTTCTGTCCTTCAATGGAAGCGATCAGGCTTTCGCGGAACGCAGCCTCGTTGGCGGCGTCCACTTCCTTATCGCCGCTGCCTTTGACCTGCGAATAATACACTTCGGAATAGATCGCGTTGTTCTTCAGGAGCTCTTCATGCGTGCCGACGCCGTTGATCCTGCCGCCGTCCAGAACGATGATGCGGTCCGCGTCCTCCACCGAGGAGATGCGCTGTGCGATGATGATCTTGGTGGTCGTCGGGATAAACTCGCGGAACGCCTTGCGGATGAGCGCGTCGGTATGCGTATCGACGGCGCTCGTGGAGTCGTCGAGAATGAGCACCTTGGGCTTTTTGAGAAGGGCGCGCGCAATACAGAGGCGCTGCTTCTGTCCGCCGGAGACGTTGGTGCCGCCCTGTTCGATATAGGTATCGTATTTATCGGGAAAGCTCTGAATGAAGTCGTCTGCCTGCGCGAGCTTGCACGCCTCGACAAGTTCCTCGTCGGTGGCGTTCTGATCGCCCCAACGCAGGTTTTCCTTGATGGTGCCCGAGAAAAGCACGTTCTTCTGCAGCACGACGGCGACCTGATTTCTCAACGCCTCCAGATCGTACTCTTTGACGTTGCGGCCGCCCACACGCACCTCACCTTCCGTCACGTCGTACAGACGGGAAATGAGATTGACGAGCGACGTCTTGGAAGAACCCGTTCCGCCGATGATGCCGATCGTCTCGCCGGACTTGATGTGCAGATTGATATTTTCGAGGACGTTGCGCTCCGCGTTGGAAGCATACTTGAAGGCGACGTTTTCAAAATCGATCGACCCGTTCTCCACTTCATATACAGGATTTGCGGGATTGTGCAGCGTACTCTTCTCATTGAGGATCTCGCAGATACGGCGCGCGCTTTCCAGCGACATGACGATCATGGCAAAGACCATGGAGAACATCATGAGAGAAGAAAGGATCTGCATACCGTAGACGATGAGCTGCGAAACCTCGCCCGTCGTCGTCGCCCCGGCAGTATCCATGATCACATATGCGCCGATATACAATACGGCGCAAAGCACACCATAAAAGCAGAATTGCATAATGGGCGAGTTCCAAGCCAAAAGGCGCTCCGCTTTTGTAAACTCTTTGCACAGTGCGCCTGAGGTCTTGGCAAACTTTTGTTTTTCGTACTCCTCACGCACATATGACTTCACGACGCGGATGCTGTTGATATTCTCCTGCACCGATTCATTCATGTCATCATATTTGGGGAAGAGTTTCTGGAAGAGCGGAAGCGCTTTCCTCATAATGAGAAGCAGCGCAATGACGAGTACGGGAATGACCGCCATAAAGATCCATGCAAGGCTGCCGCCCATAACGAACGCCATCACTGCCGCAAAGATGATCATAACGGGGCATCTGACTGCAATACGGACGATCATCATATACGCCATCTGCACGTTCCAAACATCCGTCGTCATACGCGTGACGAGCGATGGCGTAGAGTACTTATCGATATTCTCAAAGGAAAACGTCTGGATATTGTAGAACATATCCTTGCGGACGTTCTTTGCAAACCCTGCGGAAGCACGCGCGCAGAACGCGCCTGCGAGCGCGCCCGCCACAAGGGACACGACCGCCATCGCGATCAAAATACCGCCATACATCCATACGCGGTCCATACGAATGTCGCCCGGAGCATTCACGTCGATCACGTTGATCAGCTGCGCGATGACAAACGGAATGAGACATTCGAGAATAACTTCGATCGTGACGAAAACAGGCGACAAAATGGAAGCCAGCTTGTATTCGCGAATGCATTTTGCCAAAGTTTTAAGCAAGAATCATAACCTCCTCTCTCGAATCATGTGCGCGAAATTGTTTGCAGTATGAAACAGTTTCCCATACGATTTGTGTGTTGTTCTTAATAGTTCTGCAAACTATAAAAAGAACGCCAAAATCGCGCACAATTTCAACGTTCTCTTTATACTATCATTTTGAACTTAAAAAGTCAACGAAACGAAATGCTTTTCCCGAAGGCTTTCACACAAAAATCACATTTTTTTCAGGCATGAAACGCATTCGAAAAAAATGATCGGTCACTCCTGATCGAGCAGTTCATTCATAAAATCAATGATATCCGTCCGCTTCTCTTTGATATAGCGGATGGCGCTCGACGGATGGCGGTTAAAGATCCCCGTCAGCAGATAGGGCAGATCATACCCCCACACAGCGCCCTCGTCGCGGAGCTTCTGCATATGTCCTTCTTCGATGAATTTGAGGATATGCACAAGCTTGTACTTGGGATTTTTCAAAAAGCCGAGCAGCAGTTCGAGCGCGCAGTTGCCCGCGCCCCGCCCCATGCCGCTGACCGTTGCGTCGAGATAGTTGACGCCCTCCGCCACGCAGTCAATGGTGTTGGCGAACGCAAGATTCTGGTTGTTGTGCGCATGAATGCCGATCTGCTTGCCGTATTTATCCCCTACCTCGAGGTACTTTTCGGCAAGGACGCGCATCTCTTCGGGATAGAGCGCCCCGTAGCTGTCGACGATATAGATCGCCTTCGCAGGACTTTGCCCGAGCAGGTCGAGCGCAATATCCGTCTCCTTTTCCGTCTCCTTGGAGATCGCCATTACATTTACCGTCGTCTCATAGCCGAGCTTGTCGCAGTATTCGATCATCTCGATGGCGGCGGGAATGGTATTGATGTACGTCGCGATACGGTACATGTCGAGCATGGAATTGCCCTTTTCGCAGATGTCGCGGCGGAAATTGCATCGCCCGACGTCCGCCATGCAGGCGAGCTTCATTTCCGTCTCGTTCGCCCCCAGCACGCGCTCGATGTCAGCCTCGCGGCAGAATTTCCACGCGCCGAACTTTTCGGGCGCGAACATATCCCTGTCTGCCTTATACCCAAGCTCCATATAATCCACGCCCGCAGCGGCATCTGCCGCAAACAGTGCGCGGACGAAATCGTCCGAAAACCGGAAGTCGTTGACGAGCCCGCCGTCGCGCAGCGTCGCGTCGATCACTTTGATGCCCGCACGGAAGGAAAGCAGCGTTCCGGTTGCTTCTCTTGTCATAAAAAACTCCTTAATATATTCGCATTTTTTCTTTCAGACTGATGAGAAAAATCTGTGAATCTCTTTTCATTCTGTGCAGCCTTATTTGTGGCGGCGTTTGAGTTCGGTACACACATCGCCGAGCGATACGCCCTTCTGTTCCATCAGCACGAGCAGATGATATGTAAGATCGGCGATCTCGCGGGTAAGATCGGCTTTGTCGTCATTCTTGGAAGCGATGACGACCTCAACAGCCTCCTCGCCCATCTTCTTGGCGATCTTATCTACGCCGCGGCTGAAGAGGTATGCAGTATAGGAACCCTCGACGGGATTTTGTTTGCGATCCTCTACGACGCGCACCAGCTCGCCGAGGAAGGTAAGCCCGCCCTGTTCGCTCGTGACTACAGGATCGTGGAAACAGCTCCGCTCCCCCGTATGGCATGCAGCGCCCGTCTGATCGATCTCGAGAAGAATGCAGTCGCGGTCGCAGTCGAACGTTGCGGAGACGACCTTCTGCACATTGCCGCTCGTCTCCCCCTTCTTCCACAGTTTCTGACGGGAGCGGCTGTAATAGTGCGCATAGCCCGTTTTCAGCGTCTCGTCGAGCGCCTCTGCGTCCATATACGCCTGCATCAGCACTTCGCCCGTCTCGCAGTCCTGCGCGATGGCGCAGATGAGTCCGTTTGCATCAAATTTGACGTTTTCCATATCAGTTACCCTCCATGCGGACGGAGACGCCCCGCTCCGCAAGATATTTTTTTAAGTCGCGCATGTTGATGATACCGAAGTGAAAGAGCGATGCCGCCAGCGCGGCGTCCGCCTTGCCCTCGGTGAGCACATCGTAGAAATGGCTCATCTTTCCCGCGCCGCCCGATGCAACGACAGGCACGTTCACCGCCTCGGCGGCAAGACGCGTGAGTTCCAGGTCGTACCCTTCCTTTGTCCCGTCGCGGTCCATGCTCGTGAGCAGCACCTCGCCTGCGCCGCGCCTGACCCCTTCCGAGATCCAGTCGATCGCGTCCAGCCCCGTGTTCACCCTGCCGCCGTTGAGATAGACGTCGTACCGCCCCGCCGCATTGCGTTTTGCGTCCACCGCGAGCACCACGCACTGCCTGCCGAACTTCATCGCCGCGTCGGTGATGAGCTCGGGGCGTTTGATCGCCGCGGAATTGACGGCGATCTTATCCGCTCCGCAGGCGAGCATCCGGCGGAAGTCCTCCACCGTACGCATGCCGCCGCCCACGGTGAGCGGCAGGAACACCTGTTCGCTCGCACGGGAGATGACGTCCCACATCGGGCTTTCGCCGCGGTAGCTTGCCGTAATATCCAAAAAGACGATCTCATCCGCGCCGAATGCATTATACAGTTTCGCCGTTTCCACGGGATCGCCTGCGTCGATCAGGCTGACAAAATTGACGCCCTTCACGACGCGCCCGTCCTTTAAATCCAGACATGGTATGAGCCTTTTGCGTACCATCAGCGCACCTCGATCGCTTCTTTCATCGTGATCGCACCCGTATAGAGCGCCCTGCCGAGAATCACGCCGTACACCCCCTGCGCGTTGAGTGCGCGGACGTCGTCGATGCTGCGTACGCCGCCCGAGGCGATGATATTCAGCCCCGTTTCGCTCATGCGCACGGACTCCGCGACATTGACGCCCGCAAGCGCGCCGTCCCGTCCGATGTCAGTGAACACCGCGTCGGCTATGCCGAGCGCCTTTGCCTCGCAGCCGAATTCAAACGCGTCCTTATCGGCGATCTGTGTCCAGCCGCGCACGGCGAGGAATCCCTCTTTCGCATCGATGCCCGCAACGATCTTTTCGCGGTATTTTTCCACTGCCTCGTAGAGCACTTCGGGGTGTTCCACACACACGGTGCCGAGCACCACGCGGTCTGCGCCCGCACGGAAACGACGGTGGATCTCCGCCATGGAGCGCAGCCCGCCGCCCGACTGCACGGGCACGCCCAGCCGCGCGATGCGTTCCAGCACCTTTTCAAACCCATCGTCCTCGCCGAACGCGCCCGAGAGATCGACGACGTGCAGGATCTCCGCGCCCTCGTCCACCCAGCGTCTGGCGCAGTCCACGGGGTCACCGTAATCGGTGACATGATCGCGCTTTCCGTAGAGAAGGCGGACGGCACGCCCGCCCAGAACATCGATCGCAGGATAAAGCTTCATAGTCACCTCACAGACTCATATAGTTGCGCAGAAGCTGCAATCCCGCCGCCCCGCTCTTTTCGGGGTGGAACTGCACGCCCAGCACATTCCCGTACCCGACTGCCGCGGCAAACGTGCGGTAATACTCCGTCGTTCCCATGGTATATTCCTCAGTCGTATCGGCATAGTAGCTGTGGACAAAATAAAACTGCGTGCCCGCGGGGATACCGGCAAAAAGCGGTCCGCGCAGATCCTCTACGGCATTCCAGCCCATGTGCGGGATCTTTCCCTCCGTAAAGGGCACGACGCGCCCCCTGACAAGCCCGAGTCCCTGAAAGACGCCCTCTTCTTCGCTCTCTTCGAGCAGGAACTGCATCCCGAGGCAGATCCCGAGAAGCGGCGTACCTTCTTTTGCGCGGCGTTTCACATATTCATCCAGCCCTGCGGCGCGCAAGTTTGCCATGCCCGCCCCGAAGCTGCCGACGCCGGGAAGAATAAGCTTTTCGCAGCGGTCGAGCGAGGAAGGCGCGCGCTCCACCGTCGCGCTGCCGCCTAAGTATTCGATGGCTTTTTTGACAGAGCGGAGATTGCCCATGCCGTAATCGATGATGCCGATCATTCGAGCATCCCCTTGGAGGACGGGATCACGTCGGAGACGATCTTCACCGCGTCGCGCACGCAGAGCGCCAGCGCCTTGAAAATAGCCTCCGCCTCGTGGTGGCGGTTGCCGCAGCGGAGCAGTTTTACATAGAGGTTGCACCCCGCATGCGCCGTAAACGCGCGCAGGAACTCCTCTACAAGCTCCATATCAAAGTTGCCGACTTTTCCCGTGAGCATGTCCTCAAAGATGAGCGCGGGTCTCCCGCTGAAATCGACGGCGACCTGCGCCGCAACGTCGTCCATGGGAACGACGTGGTCGGCAAAGCGGGCGATCCCCTTCTTGTCGCCGAGCGCCTCACGAAAGCAGTCGCCGAGCGCAATGCCCGTATCCTCCACCGTGTGGTGCGCGTCCACCTGCAGATCGCCCTTGCAGGAAAGGGTCACGTCCAGCCTGCCGTGTACGGTGAAAAGTTCGAGCATGTGATCGAAAAAGCCCACGCCCGTTCCGATCTCCGCCCTGCCCGTGCCGTCCAGCGCAAGCGAAAGCGAGATCGCCGTCTCCTTGGTTTCGCGGGTCACACAAGCCTTTCTCATTTGCGTTCCTCCCTCTCCTTCATGCGGATGGCGACGGCATTTGCGTGCGCCCCCAGTCCCTCGCTGTCTGCAAGGCGGATGATGTCCGCCCCGTCGGCAAAGAGCGCCTCCCTGGTGTAGGAGATGACGCTCATCTTGCGCGTAAAAATATCTTCATTGAGCACTTGGAAGAATTTTGCGCTGCCCGATGTAGGCAGAATGTGATCGGGCCCCGCGAAGTAATCTCCGACGGGTTCGGGCGTATAGCCGCCCAGAAACACTGCGCCCGCGTTCCTGATCTTGGGCAGGAGCGCCGCGGGATCTTCCACATACAGTTCCAGATGTTCGGGCGCGATCTCGTTTGCAAGCTCGCAGGCGCGCCCGAGCGAGCCGACGACGATGATGCCGCCGCTCTTTTCGATGGACGCTCTCGCGATCTGTTCGCGGGGGAGCGCACGGAGCTGCATCTCCACTTCCGCGGCGATCTTCTCCGCGAGCGCGCCGTCCGTCGTGATGACGATGGCGCGGGCAAGCACGTCATGCTCCGCCTGCGAGAGAACGTCCGCCGCCACATAGGCGGGGTTCGCCGCTCCGTCCGCCACGATGAGGATCTCGCTCGGACCTGCAAGCATATCGATGCCCACCTGCCCGTACACCTCTTTCTTGGCGAGAGTGACGAAGATATTGCCGGGACCCGCGATCACGTCCACTTTCGGCACGCTCTCCGTTCCGTATGCAAGGGCAGCGATCGCCTGCGCGCCGCCGCACTTATAGACTTCCGTCACGCCGCACGCCTTCGCCGCCGCCAGCGTATAGGGAGAAACTTTCCCCTCCTTTGCGGGCGTGGTGATGACGATGCGCCCGACGCCAGCCGCCTTGGCGGGAAGAACGCCCATGAGCACCGAGGAGGAGAGCGGCGCCGTGCCGCCAGGCACATAGATGCCCGCGCGCTCCACTGCGCGCACGACGTAGCCCGTCGTCCTGCCCTCATGCCCGAGCACATTGTCGCGCCGTCCGGTGCGGGCATGGTAGGCATAAATATTGTCGATCGCCTTTTTCAGGCTCTCCAAAAATTCCGGTTCGACCGCACGCTCCGCCTCTTCAAATTCCTGCTCCGAGACGCGGAAATTCTCTTTCGTCAGATACGTCGCGTCGAATTTTGCCTCATACCCGAACACCGCCTCGTCGCCCTTTTCGCGGACGGCGGCGAGGATCTCTTTGACGGCGGCAAGCTCGCGCGTGCGCTCGTCAAAGGCGCGCGTGAGAAGTTCGCCGCAGTTTTCCGAACGGTAAATTTTCATGCCAGCGCCTCCCTGAGTTTTCCGATGAGCGGCAAAATCTCCGCCGCCTTTGTCTTGAGACTGACTTTATTGGCAACGAGGCGCGCCGTGATGCCCGAGAACACCTCTTCAAGCACGACAAGCCCGTTGGCTTTGAGGGTGGAGCCCGTCTGGACGACGTCTAAAATGACGTCGGAAAGACCCGTGACGGGCGCAAGTTCGATGGAGCCGTGCAGCGGGATGATCTCGATCTCCTCGCCGCGCTCCGCAAACACCTTCTTTGCCGTATTCACATATTTGGTCGCAACGCGCAGATGCGCGTTGGTGAGCACGTCTTTGCGCTCCGGATAGCCCGCAATACACAGGCGGCACTCGCCCATTTTCAGATCGAGCATCTCGTACAGATCGCGCCCTTCTTCGATGAGGGTATCCTTGCCGACGATGCCGAGGTCTGCGACGCCTGACTCCACATATACGGGGACGTCGGCGGGCTTGACGAGGAAAAAGCCGTACTGCCCGTCGGCGCTCTCCAACACGAGCCTGCGGGTGTCCTCGGCAAGAACAGCGGTATCTACCCCGCACGTTTTTAAAAGCTCGGCGCTCTTTTCCGCGAGTCTCCCCTTCGGAAGTGCAAATGTGATCATATGCGCAGCGCCCCCTTTTCCGTCACAAAATATTTTTCCTCTGCCTGAACGCCTTTCAGCGCTTCCGCCCCGTATGCGGCGAGCAGCGTCACGCGCTTCCCCTGCGCCGTCAGTTCTTTGCAGTACGCGGCGGCGGCGCGCTCGGCGCCCTTCTCGCAGGCAACGGCTGCGCCGAAAGAAGGCGCGGCGGGAAGATTCCCCTGCCGTTCAAGCGCGACGAGTACGCGTTTCAGCCCCATGGCAAAGCCCACGGCGGGAATGTGCCTGCCGAAGTCGTCGGCAAGGCTGTCGTACCGCCCGCCGGAGAGCACGGGCACGCCCAGCTCCCCCACGAACCCCGAAAAGACGACGCCCGAATAATAGGAGAGCCGCTTGACGGTGCCGAGGTCGAAACAGATATTCTTTTCGTACCCCATATCGGAGAGAATGCGCCCCACTTCCCGAAGGTGCGCGACCGCGGCGCGCGCCTCCCCGTTTTTGGTGAGGTGTTCGGCGCGGCCGAACACCTCCGCTCCGCCGAACAGCGTGGGAAGCGCACGCACCGCGTCGAGCGTGGCGCGCCCTGCGCCCGCACGGGAGAGAATGCGTTCGGCGTTCATGCCGTCCTTGGCGTTGATGTGCAAGCGCACTTCCTCCGCCTCCGCGGCGCTCAGCCCGCACGCCTCCATGATCCCTTTGAAATACCCGACGTGCCCGATCTCGACAATGATATTTTCCAACCCTGCCGCATAGGCGCAGTCAATGGCGAAGGAGATCGTCTGTGCGTCGGAAAACGCGCCGCTCTCGCCGAGACGTTCCACCCCCGCCTGAATGATCTCGCGGCTTTTCAGCCCGCCTGCGTTCTGCGCGTCCCACTTATTGGCAAAATAGCAGAGACGTGCGGGCAGGCGCTCCAGCTTCGTCGCCGCAATGCGGGAGATGGAGAGCGTGGCGTCGGGGCGGAGTACAAGGAGCTTTCCGTCGCCGTCGGTGAATTTGAACATGCGCTCCTCGGGCAGCGCGTTCGCGATCTGCGAATAGGTATCGTAATAGTCTACGGCGGCAGAGAGCACGGGATCGTACCCGTTGCGCTCGAACAGCGCCGCCAGTTTTTCTTTTACGGAATTTAAGATCCTGCATTCGGAAGGCAGGATATCCTGCACGCCCGTGGGAAGTTTGCGGTATGCCATACTCCCTCTCCCTTCGTTTCTTTTCAGCTTTTATTATAGCATTGCGTTGCATAAAAAGTCAACGAAATGCGGTAAAAAAACGCACTTCCGCGCATAAACGGCGCACAATATGAAAAAGAGCGAATATTGCATAAATTTTCACAATTCCGTAACGGAAAATTTTACAAAACATGATTGACAATCTTTCCTTTCCGTAATATAATTATAGTATAATTATCTTCTAAATTCGGAAGGCATTGTATACGCAGTTGAAGACGTTATGAATCTCGGGGAGGAAATCATATGAAAAAAATCTTATCCGTTTTGTTTGTCGCCGCCATGCTTACAACGTGCATGATCGGATTCTCCGCCTGCGGAGACGACGGAACGCATACCGTGACCATCGTGACGCGGCATATGGACCCGATTACTGCCGAGTACACAGAAGAAGAAAGTGAAATATACATCACTGTAGAAGACGGAGCCGTACTTTCAATGACGGAAATCAGCGGAGAATATACCATTTCTCCCTCTGAATCGGAGCCTATTTACGACGGTGCTTATTGGTATGGATTTTTTCTTGACAGTGCATGCGTTACAAAGTACGCAAGCACCCCGATTTTAAGTGATACGACGTTATATGCCTGGCAATTCCCGGGGCATGAAATACCCTATTCGGTGACCTATTTTATCTACAACGGCAAAACCTACCTCTATCACGCTCTGCCGGGAGCCGAGCTCTCCGCCGACGCCTTT
>CALVLR010000020.1 GCA_944340685.1 uncultured Clostridia bacterium
GCACGAAGCAGTCCTTCTCCTTCACAAGCGATAAAAGATCTTCGTACGGCTTACCCGCGGGCTGATCGTAGCGGTTGACATAGATATAGCGCGACCAATACGCCCAGAATTCTTCGAGGGAGGCATACGGATAAAAGCCGCCCGAATACATATCGTGAAACCCGTATTTCGCCTCAAAATCGGAAAAATACCGCTCGAACCGCTCGCCCGAATAGGTGAATCCCGCGGCAGTGGAGAGCCCCGCGCCGGCGCCGATGAGCACCGCGTCCGCCTCCTCCAGCCACGCTTTCACTTTTTGCAGTTTTCCGCCGTCGGGCGGCAAGCTTTTCGGAAAGTTAAGTTCCATCGTGTCTCCTCCTCTTGTGATAAGGCGCATAGCCCGCGGATCGCCGCGGGCTTTTGTATGCCTTGTTCTGTTTGTGCGTTACTCGCCGATGACGGAGAAGCGCTTCTGAATGTTGTTCGCGTTCTCGATCTCGTCGATCATGGCGATGGCGTAGTCGGCATAGCTGATCACGCTCTCGCCCTTTGCGTTGACGAAATACTCCTCGCCGCCCGGAATGTACTTGCCCGTGCGCGCGCCGTCTGCGCGGAAGTCGCCCGCGGGGGAGAGATACGTCCACTTGACGTCACTGCGCGTACGAAGCTCGGCAAGCGCCTCGCCCATGTTCGTTGCAAGCGGCTTGAAGGCGTCGGGGAAGCTCTCAAGATCTTTCGCCTGCACGGTGTGCTCCTTGTTCACATACAGGCTGCCCGCGCCGCCCACGACGAGAAGGCGCACGTCCGTCCCGCTCAGAACGTCGCAAAGGTGACGAAGAGACGTCTTGTGCAGGGGAAGCGTTTCGGGCGTCCATGCGCCGAATGCGTCGATTACGACGTCGAACCCCGCAAGGTCCTCGCGCGTGAGATCGAAGAGATCCTTGACGATCTTCTTTGCGGGAGAGGCAATGTCAAGAGTTACGACGAGGCGATCGCGCAGAAGATCCTGTTTTTCAATAAAAAATGACGATCGGCATATACTGCTAACGTGAAATATCTTCTCTTTACGGGCGGCGGGAGCGCCGGACATGTGACGCCCAACCTTGCCGTGATGCAGGAGCTTCGCGGAAAATGCCGTCTCGCATATATGGGCACGAGCGGCATCGAGCGCTCGCTCGTTTCGGCGTTCGGGTGCCCGTACTACTGCGTGGAATGCCCCAAGCTCGTCCGTTCACTCAGCCCCAAAAATTTAACGCTGCCATTCGCGCTCCGTGCAGCGCAAAAAAACGCGCTCCGTATTCTGGAGCGCGAAAAACCCGACCTCGTGTTCGCCAAAGGCGGCTATGCGAGCTATCCCGCCGTATGGGCGGCAGCAAAGATGCATGTGCCTGTGCTTACGCACGAAAGCGACCTCACCCCGGGACTGTGCACGCGCATGGTGGCGCGGCGCTGCATGCATGTGCTGACGTCCTTCCCCGAGACGGCAGGCCTCTTCAAAAACGGCGTGTGCGTCGGCTCTCCCATCCGCCGCGAAATTTTCGGGAGAGAGCGCGCCGCCGCCCGCAGAAAATACGGCTTTGACGACGATATGCCCGTGCTCCTTGTGCTTGGCGGCGGGAGCGGGAGCCGTACCCTCAACGAGGCGGTGGAGGCGCATCTTGCGGAGCTCCTGCCCCGTTTTCACATTTTGCAGCTGTGCGGCAAGGGAAACGCGGGCAAAGCGCCCGCGGGCTGCGTGAGGCTGGAATTTGAACGCGACATGGGCAGCGCCTACGCGTGCGCGGATATTGTATTGTCGCGCGCGGGAAGCAATACGATCTTTGAATTGCTGGCTCTGAAAAAACCGGCGCTGCTCGTCCCCCTCGAACACTGTTCGCGCGGCGATCAGCTGAAAAATGCGCGGTACTTTGAAGAGAAGGGACTGTGCGCCGTTCTGCCCGAAAAGAAGCTCGGCGAGCTTCCGGCGGCACTTCTGCGGCTTTACGGCAGCGCAACGGTGCGGGACGCGCTTTCTGCCTACGTCTCCGGAAACGGGACGGAACGCATCCTGCAGGAAATTCAAGCGGCGGTCAGCTGACGGAAGGCGCAAGAGAATAGCCGTTCCCGAAAATATCCCCTTGCAGATAGACGTTGGGGACCTCTCCGACGAGCACGCTTTCGGCAATGAGCACCTGAGAGATCGCAGAGAAACGGTGCGTCCTGCCGGGCATGACGACTGCCATCTCCGAGACGATCTCCAGATAGACGGAATGCCGCGTCTGATTGATGCCGGCTGTGTCGAATCCGGAAACAAATCGGCAGGTGACGGAGGAGACGGAAACGATCTTCATATTCACCTCTGTCCCGAAGCCCGCCCACGCAGCGATGCCCGTAAAAGCGCCGAGCGGAATATCCACCCCTTCCTCGCAGAGGGTCTGCAAAAGCGCCTGTGCCGAGTATGCCGTCTCCCGCGCGATCTGATTGATCTTGAACGCATCGGAAGTGAGCGCCTGAATATTGCCGTCGGCGCCGCGCTCCACGCGGACGAGATCGGCATACCGTACGCCGTCCGAGAGCGTATCGAGCACCGCCTCGTTGACTGCCGTCTGCGCACGGGCGCGCATCTCGCCCTCCGCTGCGGAAACGAGCACATTGGTTGCGTTGATGTGTACGCAGACGATGAGCACAACGATTCCGACGGCGAGAAGAAGGAGGATCACCCGCCGCCGCAGTTTCCTTTGTCTTGAACGATACTTCACCTTCTATTATATGTGCGCACAGAGGGAATGAATACCCTGAAAGACGACAAGGGCGCGGAAAGCATTCCGCTTTCCGCGCTCCGCGTGTTTCTTTTGCGCCCCTTGGCTCAGTCGTTGGATTCGTAGTGGCAATCCGAACGCTGCGTGGGCGGCATCGTTTCGCCTTCGCCCACATAGATGGTGTTCACGACGTTGCCCTGTGCGTCAACGACGTTGTAGGAACCCGTCTTAGGACAGGTATCACCGCAATTAAGTCTCATGATTCACCTCCGATACTCTTACTTTGCGGCGATCACGAAATTTTATGCGTCTATCGGGAAAATTTCTCAGTACAGTCCCAGCGCATTCAGCCAGAAGCACCCGAGCGAAAGACAGAGCAGATACACGCTGAACCACATATAATTTGCCTTCTGAATGATTTTCATCATCCACTTGATGGCGATGAACCCGAATACCATGGAGAGAACGACGCCGAAGACCATACCGACGATCTCGGGCGCGGCGATCGCCGTGAAATAGGAAGGCTGATCGGTGACGACATCTTTCACGCCGCTTGCGATCTCCACGAGAAAACTCCCTAAAATGACGGGAATACTCATGAGGAAGGAAAACCGCGCGACCTCCTCCCGCTTTGCACCCGTCACGGTACCCGCCACAATGGTGGAACCGCTGCGGGAGATCCCGGGGAAGAGCGCCACCGCCTGCATCAGTCCCATCGAAACGGTGTTGCCCCAGCCCAGAGGCTTCGGGTGTTTCTGCCGTTTGGCGATGAACTCGCACACGAGGAGCATGAGCGCCGTGAGCGCAAAACACAGCGCCAGATACAAAAGCCCCGTTTCCCCTGCAAATAGCGCGTCGATCTCATCGCTGAACAAAAGCCCGATGATCCCCGCAGGAATGGTCGCGACAATGAGCATCAGAAGCATTTTGAACGGCTTTCTGAAGAGCGCGACGATGTCCTTCCAGAATACGATGACAACGGCGATCAACGTGCCGAGGTGCATCATGATATTGATAAAGGTCATCGCCCCGCCCGCCGTATCAAACCCGAGCAGCTTTTGCAGGAGCGTGAGATGCCCGCTCGACGAGACGGGCAGAAACTCCGTAAGTCCCTGTACGGCGCCCAGGACGGACGACTTCCAGATCGCTTCCCAAAAACCCATACTAAACTTCTCCTATTCTGATATTCTCTCTTTTTTGCCCTGTTTGCCTCTATATTAATTCGCGCCGAGAAGCCCGTGGCTGCTCAGCGCGATTGGGTTCAGCTTGCCGTATCCAATCCCGAAAGATCTGCGTAGCGGTCTTCGTAGACCGTCGCACAGCTCTGATATGCGTTGATCGCATCCGTCTGCGCGCGCGTCTGATACTGCTCGACGATGTCTGCACGGAGCGCCTCATAGAAGAGGTAAGAGAACGTCCCTTCTACATCTTTTTCCGCGTCATCGTAGACGAACGGCTGAATGGTTCCGTCTTCCTCTGCAAGGAAGGAGAAGGTGCAGTAAATGATGTGCCAACCGTAATCCGTAGCCACAACGACGTAGTTCCCCGCGCCGAGGCGGCAGACGTACTGCGCGGCATATTCAAACTCATCTACATAGTCGGTATTTCCGATCGAAACGGCGTACCCGAGATAGGTATTCAATCCCGCGGTATCGGTATTATATGCAAAGGAAAGTTCGTTGATCGCCGAATAGACCACATTTTCGGCAGACCCTTTCAAAAACAGCTCGTTGGGGTAGAAGCCGTTTGTGAAATCCACACTACCCGCATAGTAGATGAATTTACTGTAATCGACGACGGTGTTGCCGTCTTCATCCTGCGTATAGTAGTCGCTCACGCTCTGGCTGAAATACGTCGTGTTGTCATCGACGGGAGAAAGGAGTCCGGTCTCGGCGTCGATGCCGTTCACATAGCTTCCGTTCACGGCATACTTGTCCCCTTCCACCGTGACGGCACTCGTCGCCGCCTCCGAATTGAGGTAACCGTTCATCTCGTTGATGAAATCGTCGATGCTGATACGTGCGGGCGAAACGGAATAGCTGCCGTCCGAACTTCCGTTATAGGTGTATTTGCCGAGATAATTGGGGATGCGCTCGTATTGGCGTTCGCCCTCCGCAGGGTCGGCGGCAATGCCCTCTTCAAAGAAGAGATACTTGCGGTCGGATGCATTGTCGAGCGTGCCCGTGTAGCGGTCTGCAACCGACGAAGCGTCAAACGCATAGTCGCTGCTGCCCGTGATCCACGTTCCGCGTTGGTCGGTCCCGTATACCCGGCTTAACAGTTCGGTGCGGTATACGAACTTATTGCCCTTCGTATCGCCGTAGTCCTGCGTATAATTGGTAAGATCGTTGGACTGCGAAGTCGTAAAGGGGATCAGAATGTTCACAACGTAGCCGTACCCTTCGGCGGGCGCGGTAAGGACAAAGGAATCGTCCGCCATTTCGTCGAGCGCCGTTTCGAACGTATCTTCATCCTCAAATGCGTCGCTCTGACGGTTGAACGTCGTGTCATAGACGCGCTGTACCAGCTCCGAATCGATGCCCTCCGCCGCTTCCTGCGCGAATTTATCGTTCATCTTGTTGATGAGAATGGTCTCGCAGGCGGTGCTCAGCTCGATCTGATAATAGGAGAGCGATTCGACGTCGTTTACGTTCTCACCCGAAGAGAGCAGATTGTTGGAGCGGAGATTGGCAAGGAAGGCGTTATATGCGCGGGTGCGCGTGGAAGGCGTGGAGCCGTCCAGCGTCTCGTAGCTGCCGCAGTCGGAGGCGGAATTGCTCCCCGTATATACCTTATAAGCTGTGTCGTAATAGTCTTCGTTCGTCACATCGACGCCCGTGGGCGTGGTGCGTTCCGTCTCGGAAGATGTGTCCTCCGTCTCGGCGGCGATGATCGCCTCCTCCTGCGTATCGATGGTGTTGTTAAAGATCACGCGGGCGCTGTATTCCGCCTGCGCTTTCTCTGCATCGGTCAGGAAATACTCCATCGCCGCAAGATCGCGCGCTTCCTCCGTCTCGGCGCCTTCGATCGCAGCAGTCAGTCCTTCCACGGTATACTGCGCCCCGTCTGCATCGCCGTTGGCAAGCAGATAGACCATCGCATACTGGATATAGATCGCGCGGTTGACGAGCGCGTCGGAGATCATGGCGAACGTATCGTAATACGTCCAGCCGTTCTGCTGCATTGCGGAATAGCCCGTGGAAACGAAATACGCCACCATCTCGAGCTTGGTGATCTCGGTCGTTGTGATCACATCTTTATAGGCGGCGTACTGACCGCCCTCCGCAAAGTCATCGCTGCTCGTAATGTTTACCTCGGCAATGACCTGCTGGTAATCCTTCGCAGTATTCGTGGAAATGAGGTCGCAGCCGGCAAACACCGTGCAACCCAGCGCGGCTGCAAGGGCAACTGCCGCGACTCTCTTTTTCTTACTCATTGTTTACTCCGACAAAACTTTGACCGTGCAATGCCGCACGACCGCATTATCTTGAATATTATATCCTATTTTAGCAAAATTCGCAATGATTTCATAGTGAAAATCATGCAAAAGTTCGCGCAAACTTCAAAAATTTCGTCATGAGGACCATGGTCTTGCCGCCGTCGGCCTGCGGGCGGAAGGTAATGACGGGCGCGCTCGTCATATCCAGCCCCACATAGGCGCGGTATTTTTCCATGGCGGCGGAAAGCCCCTCGGCGGCAAGCGCGTCGAGCGAAGCAAATTCCAGCGCGCCGCCCTTCCTTCCTACAGAGATCTTGCGCACGCGGAAGGGCGCCGCATAGCTCTTTAAAACGGCGATCACGAGCAGGTTGACCGTCTCGGGCGGGAGCGGGCCGTACGTCTCTTCCATCGAGACGCATACGCGCTTGTAGTCTTCGAGCGAACGGATCTCCGCGATCTGTTTGTAGCAGTCCATACGCCCTGCATTCGACTCCACATACCGCTCGGGGATGAACGCCGTCGTCTTGATGTCGAGATCGACGCTCTCCTGCCGCTCGCCCGTGATCTCCTCTTTTAAGATCTTCGCATACAGCTCGTAGCCGACCTTGTCCATATGCCCGTGCTGTTCGGCGCCCAGAACGTTGCCTGCGCCGCGGATCTCCAGATCGCGCATGGCGATCTTGAATCCCGACCCCAGCTCCGTAAACTGCATGATGGCTTTCAGCCGCTCCGCAGCCGTATTCGTCATGACCTTTTCGGGCTTATAGGTAAAGTAGGCGTGCGCGAGGCGCGTTCCCCGTCCCACTCTGCCGCGCAGCTGATAGAGCTGAGAGATGCCCAGCCTGTCCGCATCGATGACGATGAGCGTGTTTGCGTTGGGAAGGTCGATCCCGTTTTCG
>CALVLR010000021.1 GCA_944340685.1 uncultured Clostridia bacterium
CGCGACGTCCTGCTGTTCCCCACGATGAAACCGAAAAAATGACGTTTGGGGGCACGGCAGCGTGCCCCTCAATGTTATGCTCACAGATTTTCCGCGAACTGACGCGGAAAATCTTCGTGAGGGGAGACCGCCCGCGGGCATGCCCTTCGGGCTGACCGCGAGTTTTCTCTCTGCGGCGCAATGGCAACAGTTTCGCAAATGTCGCCGAGGCAAACCAAACATAAAGCAAAGCGACTGTTGGGGTTTCCTAAAAATCACGAATTTTCTCTCGCCTGTCCGAGAGAAAATTCGTGAACCAAGTATCAGGAGTTTCTATGGACGCGAAGATCACCAAACAACGTCTTGCCAATCTGCTCTCTTACGATTGGCTGAAAATGCTTGTTACCGTCGCGATCGTCGTTTTTCTCGTCATGCTTCTCTTTCTCATGACGGCGACGCGCGTCACAAACTGGCAGACGTTTACCGTGTATGCCTATACCGATCTTTCGGCGGGGCAGCACTTCTCTTCCCTTGCGGATGATCTCAAAGACGACGACGTCTTTTCCTACGATATTCTCGAAACGCAGGCGGAGATCTTCTCCGAAGATTCCACCTACGATCTGCTGTCGCTCCGCCGCACGACGGGCGCGGGTACGGTCATGTTTATTTCCGACGTCTGGACGTACGAGACGGACGAAGACGGCAACTATGTCGATGAAGAAGGGAATATCGTCGGGAGTGCCGAGGAAGCGGCAGTCGCCGAAAATTCCGCGCTGTACGGGCTTACGATGAGCGCCGCGGCAACTTCGCCCGACGACAGCACGGGCGTTGTCTATGATACGCGCGCCTATTTTCAGATGTGCGAGGACTACCTCGTATCCTTTTTCGGAGAAGATCTGACCGACGAAAACGCCGCGCCCGACGAGGCGAAGGTGCGCGCGAGTTTCCTTGAACGCAACGAAGGAGACAAGCGCTACAAGACGGAAGCCGCGCGGGAAGCCGGCATTGCAGACGAGCGCAGCCGTCTGCTCGATTTAAAGGAAGATTATCTGTTCGTGCGCGGTCTCTTTGAGAGCGGAGTATATACCCATACCGTGTACGAGGGCGAGCGGGAGAACGGCGAGACGTACGAGATGTCGCTCGGCGTCAACGTCGGAAACCTCGGCAGGATCGCCGAACTTGTCTACTACCGCGATGCGGAGGGCACGGCGGTTGCCGAACAGCTCAATCTTGTGTTTTTCTTCAATAACTTCGGCGAAGAGAACAACGGCTTGCTGTTTGAGGCGGTCTCCTTCCTTCGCTATCTGTACGAGGAGTACGGCGCGTGAACCGCAGGGTGCTCCGCGCCTGCCGTATCGCCGGCATGCTGCGGGCGCAGAAGCGGCATATTTCCTTTCATACGCCCGGGCACAAACGCGCGGGGGCGGACATCACGGAACTTCCCTATTCCGATAATCTGCTTTCGCCCTCCGGCGTGCTCGATCGGGCGGAGCGCGAGATCGCGCAGCTCCTCGGCGCGGACGCAAGTTATCTTCTGACGGACGGCAGCACCTGCGGCATCTTTTCCATGCTGGCTGCGCTCAGGAGCGCGGGCGGACGGTCGGTCGCCGTGCCTGCCTATGCGCACAGGAGCGTTTTCAACGCCTGCGGCGTGATGGGGCTTATGCCCGTTGTCATGGAGCAGGAGACCGTGCAGGGGATCCCGTCGCAGCCCTCGCAGGCGCAGATGGCGCAGGCGCTCAATGGCGCGGACGCGCTCCTTCTCACGTCGCCCGACTATTACGGTTTCTTTCCCGATCTTGCAGCCGCGCGGCGGCTCTGCGACGCGGCGGGAAAACCTCTGCTTGTGGACGGCGCGCACGGGTCGCACCTCAAAGGCACGCCGCTGTATGCGGGCGGCTTTGCCGATCTGTGGGTGGACGGCGTGCACAAGTCGCTCCCCGCGCTCACACAGGGGGCGGTCGTCTCGGCGAAGGGCGTATGGGCTGCCCGCCTTCGCGAAGGGGTACAGACGTTCCGCACGTCGTCGCCTTCCTATCCGATCATGGCGAGCGTGGAATATGCCGTGCGCTTTCCGCGCAACGCGGCGATCGAGCGGGAGGCAGAAGCGGCAAGGCGCGCGCTCGGCGGGTTGGAAAACGGCGATTGGAGCAAGATCGTCGTCCCCTTCGGGGATCGCTGCGACGAGGCGGAGCGCATGCTGATGGCGCACGGCGTATACTGTGAGTTCAACGACGGAAACTATCTGATGTTCTATCTCTCGCCCGCGACAAAGCGGCGGGAGCTGAAAAAGCTGGTGCGGCTCGCAGAGCGCCTGCCGCGCGGCAAATGCGTTTTCGGGGCGCCCGTCAGGGGCATGGTCGGGGGAAACATCGTCCTGCTCGCTCCCGAGGCTGCCGTCGGGCATACCTGTGCGCGTGACTGCGGGCGCTTTCCGCCCTGTATCCCGCTCGTGCGGCGGGGCGAGACGGTCACGGCGGAAAAGGCGGAACTGCTCGCTTCCGCGGCAAATACGTTCGGGCTGACGGGCGGCAGGATCGCCGTCTTTGAGGAGGGATAAATGCGCGGATTGCTGCGATCGACAAACGCATACAAAACGTTTTGCAGGAGCGGGGACGCGGCGCATTTTTCCCTGGTGCTGTTCCCCGACGAGCGGAACCTGCGCGCGCTCCTGAAGGAGTGCGCCAAGGCGTTCTTCGGCGCGGAAGACGGCTCGCGCGCGGCAAAGCTCATCGACGCGGAGAGCTATTCCGACTGCATCATTCTGCCCGCCGCGGGTGGGAAGCTGACGGCGGAGAAGGCATCGTCCATTGCCGAGGAGAGCATTCTGCGGCCGGTCGAGGGGGATAAAAAGCTCTTTGTGCTCGACGCCTTCCATACGACCACGCCGCTCGTGCAGAACAAGCTGTTAAAACTTCTGGAAGAGCCGCCCGAGGGCGTGTTTTTCCTGGCGGGCGCCACGGCTGCGCATGCGGTGCTGCCCACCGTGCTCTCGCGGGCGAATACGGTCACGGTCCCGCCCTTTTCGGAGGAGGAGATCGCCGCGGCGCTCGACCGTACCCATGCCGGCGAAGCGGGGATCGCGGAAGCGGCTGCGGCATGCGGCGGGATCTATTCCGTCGCAGAAGATCTGCTCTTCGGCGGCGGAGAGGACTTCCGTCTCGCCGCCCGCTTTCTCACGGAGGATCACGTCGAGGCGCTTTGCAGGGAGATCGGCGAGAAGAAGCGCGTTTCATTCTTCGCGGCAGTGCGCCTGCTTTTGCGCGACGCGCTCTTTACGGCTTCGGGGCAGCAAAGGTATGCCGCCGTCCGCTCGGCGGAAGTGCGCGCCATTGCCGCGCGTTTCGGTGCGGGCGCGCTTGCGGCGGCGCTCTCGTTCACGGCGCAGGCAGAGCGGGAGATACAGTTCAATGCGAATTTTGCGCAGGCGGCGCTCACGCTCGCGCTGCGGATGAATAAGGAGAGAGGAATATGGCAAACGTTGTCGTAGTCAAATTCAAAAGGGGCTGCAAGCCCTATTATTTCAGCGCGGGAAAGTACGAACTGACCCGCGGACAGGGCGTCGTGGTGGAGACGTCGCGCGGGCTGGAATATGCGATCGTCGTCGATCCCGACCGCACGGTGGAGGAGAAAGAGATCGTCTCGCCGCTCAAACCCGTCGTCCGCCCCGCGACCGAAAAGGACGAGGCGGCGGTCGCCGCGGCGGAGGCGCGCCGTCCCGAGGCGATCAGGATCTGCAAGGAGAAAGTCGCCGCACGCGAGCTTCCCATGAAGATCATCGACTGTGAATTTACCTTCGACGGAACGAAGGTCATCTTCACGTTTACGGCGGAGGGGCGGGTCGATTTCCGCGAACTCGTGCGCGATCTCGCCTCCGTCTTTCACCTGCGCATCGAACTGAGGCAGGTCGGGATCCGCGATGAAGCGCGCATCCTCGGCGGCATTGCGCCCTGCGGCAGGGAGGTCTGCTGTGCGGGCTGCATGCCGGACTTCAAAAAAGTCAGCATCAAAATGGCGAAAAATCAGGGGCTTTCCCTCAATCCGGGCAAGATCAGCGGCCTGTGCGGGCGGCTGATGTGCTGCCTTTCCTACGAAAACGAATACTATGCCGCGGCGTATAAAAAAATGCCCAAACTCGGGTCTTCCGTCTCCACGCCCGAAGGGAAGGGGACCGTCGTCTCCGCCAACATGCTGAAGATGGAAGTCCGCGTCAAGATCGAGAAGGACGGCGCGCTCGTCTACCGCGATTTCCCGCTCTCGCAGATCGGTTTCCGCCGCGCGAACGAGGCGGAAAAGGATGGCGAAGAGGAAAAAAATCCTGAAAATCCCGCCGAAAAATAATCGAAAAAGTCTTTACGAACACCGAAAGTTGTGATATAATACGGGTAGATTGTTCATTGGAGGTTGAAGTTATGGCTCACGTTATCTCTGACGAGTGCATCTCCTGCGGCGCTTGCGCTGATACCTGCCCCGTCAATGCGATCGCTCCCGGCGACACGACGTACGTCGTTGACGCCGCTACCTGCATCGACTGCGGCGCTTGCGAAGACGGCTGCCCCGTCGGCGCGATCAAGGCTGAGTAAAAGGGCTGCGAATTTTACACGCACCGCGTGATAAAATTCCGTGATCGGAAGACAGACCCGCGGACACGGCGCAAACGCCTGCCCGCGGGTTTTCCTATGCGGCGGCAGATGTGCGTGCCCGCCGCGCGCGAATCATGCAGACGGAAGAATATTTGCTCGACGGCATGAAAATTTTACAGGACAGCGAGCAGTACCGCTTCACATCGGACGCGGTGCTTTTGGCGCGCTTTGTAACGGCAAAAAAGGGGGAGCGCGTTGCGGATTTCTGTTCGGGCAGCGGCGTCGTCGGACTGCACTTTTTCGGCGAAAACACGGGCGTGGAACATGTGACCCTCTTCGAGATGCAGCCTGTTCTTGCGCGGATGAGCGAAAAAAGCGTCGCCCTGAACGGTTTGCAGGAGCACTTTACCGTGGAGAACGTCCGTTTGCAGGAGATCCCTGCAAGGTACACCGAGGCGTTCTCTCTCATCCTGTGTAACCCGCCCTACGAACGCGGCGGCTTTTCCTCTGCAAGCGAGCAGCGGGCGCCCTGCCGGCGGGAGCTGACCCTCACGCTGGAAGAGCTGTGCCTTGCCGCGGCAAAGTGCCTGAAATTCGGCGGCAGATTCGCGCTCATCCACCGTGCCGACCGCGTGGCGGAGGTGCTCTATACCCTGCACGCACACCGCCTCGAACCAAAAAAACTGCAATTTGTCGCGGGGAAGGCGGGCGCAAAGCCGTATGCCGTGCTCGTCATGGCGGTCAAGGGCGGAAAGCCCGGGACAGAGGTGCTGCCCGCCTGCGCAAATACGAGGAACTGACATGATCTGTTTTGTAGCGACGCCCATCGGAAATTTAAAAGACATCACGCTGCGCGCACTCGAACAGCTCAGGGCGGCGGACGTCATCTTCTGCGAGGATACCCGCCATACCCTGCGGCTGCTCAATGCATACGAGATCAGAAAGCCGCTTCTCTCATGCCATAAGTTCAACGAGCGCGAGGCGGCGGAAAAGATGCTCTCCCTCTCGCGGGAGGGGAAATGCGTGTGCGTCGTCTCGGATGCGGGCATGCCCGTCATTTCCGACCCCGGGCGGGAGGTGTGCGCGATCTTAAAGGCGGCGGGCGAGCCGTATACGGTGCTTCCCGGTGCGAACGCGGCGCTCTCTGCGCTCATACTCTCCGCCTTTCCCGCCGACCGTTTTACGTTTGTGGGATTTCTTCCCGAAAAGAAGCGGGAAAGAAGGGAACTTCTGGAGCGCTACGCCGCTTCGCGCGAGACGCTGCTCTTCCACTGCGCCCCGCAGGATGTGGACGGATATATCGCCGAGATGTACGCCATATTCGGCGAACGCCGTGCCTGTGCGGTGCGCGAGATCACAAAATTGCATGAAGAGAGCGTGGAATTTGCGCTCTCCGAGGGGCTTCCGGGTGAGAAGCGCGGGGAATATGTGCTCGTCGTACGCGGAGCGGCGGCGCAGGAAAATCCGCTCAGCGCCCTCCCGCCGCGCGAACATGTGCTCGCGGATATGAACGAGGGGCGGGATAAAAAAGAGGCGGTAAAGCGCGCCGCCCGCGACCGCGGCGTTTCAAAGAGCGAACTGTACAAAGAGACGCTGGATCTGTAAAAAAAACCGCCTTCCGGCGGTTTGAAGTGAACCCCAAAGTTTGGACAAAAAATATTAGA
>CALVLR010000022.1 GCA_944340685.1 uncultured Clostridia bacterium
CGCGACCGATCCGGATGCAGACCGTCTCGGCGTGTATGCGAAGGACGGCGCGACGGGCGAATATATGCCGTTTACAGGCAATATGAGCGGGCTGCTCATTGCCGAATATGAACTTTCGCGGCGCGAAGAGAAGGGGCTTTTGCCGGCGGACAGGGAGAACGGCGCGCTCGTCACGACCATCGTCTCCTCCAATATGGCGTTTGAGATCGCCGCGCGGTACGGGCTGACCGTCATCGAGGTGCTGACGGGGTTCAAGTATATCGGCGAACAGATCAAACTGTTTGAAGCCGCGTTGCAGGCGAACGGCGGCAGGCCCGATCATACCAAGGGTGCGTACGAATATGAGTTCGGATTTGAGGAGAGCTACGGGTGTCTCGTCGGCACGCACGCGCGCGATAAGGACGCGGTCGTCGCCGTCATGGCGCTCTGCGAGGCTGCAGCGTATTACAAATCGCAGGGCATGACGTTGTGCGATCAGATGCGCGTCATCTATGAAAAGTACGGGTTTTACCGCGAAGCGCTTGAAAGCGTGACGATCCCGGGCGCGGAAGGGGCGGCAAAGATCGAGGCGATCATTGCCGGCCTGCGCCAAAACGTACCGAAGAAGATCGGCGGGCAAAACGTTCTTGCGCTGCGCGACTACCGTGCAGGCACGCGGACAAGCCTTGCAGACGGAAGCGTGACGCAGCTGAAACTGCCGAAGAGCAACGTCTTGTATTTCGAGCTGGAAGAGGGCGGCTGGTGCTGCGTGCGTCCTTCGGGAACAGAGCCGAAGATCAAGTTCTATTTCGGTGTGAAGGCCGGCTCGATGAGAGAGGCGGATGAGAAGGTGCGCCTTCTCAAAGAGGGACTGTCGGGATTGACAAAATAGCGGTATGAAGTGTCTGGTACTTGCGGGCGGCAGCAGCGACAGGCTTTGGCCTCTTTCGCGAAAGGACTACCCGAAACAATTTATGGAGATCCGCGAAGGGCGCTCCATGTTTCAGGAGACCATTCTCCGGAACATTCCGTTCTGCGACGAATTTATCATTCTGACCAATAAGCGGTATGAGAATGTCGTCAAGGGACAGATGCAGGCGTTCCAGAGTCTCAACTATACGATTATTTACGAGAACGGGGCGCTGAAAACGGCGCCGCCCGTCATCGCCTATGCGGGAGTGTGCGGACCCGACGAGCAGCTTCTCATCGTCTCATCGGAATGTCTGGTAGACGGCGACTATGCGGCAAGCATGGCGACCGTCAAAGAGATCGTTGCGCAGGACAGGATGGCGATCGTCGTCTGCAAACCTACCAATTCGAGGCTAGGATATAATTTTATCAATGTGCGCGGGAAAATGGTCTCATGCAGCCCCAAACGCGGGAAAAACAGTTTTTGGGACTGCGGTATCATGGGCGTCAAAGCATGGGTCCTGCTCTCGGTATTGCCGCATGGTACGGTGGAGGAATGCGAAAAACTCCGCATTGAAAACGGGGAGCTTCTCTCCGATTCGCCGGTCACGCCCGTGAGTCTTTCCAAGATCCTGCATACCGACAAATGCGACCTGGTTCCGGCAACCTTCGAATGGACGCGCATCACCGATATTACGTCCTTCTATGAATTTGTCGATAAGGTCACGAAAAACAACAGCAATACGATCGCCTATAATTGCAAGGATGTCGAGATCGTCAACATGCTCGAGAGCAAACTTATCGTTGCGAACGGGCTGAAAAATATCGTTATCGTCAATACACGCGACGCGGTATACATCTCGGATAAAGCGCGCGAAGCGGACGCCAAGGGCATCGCCCAAAAATATTATAATTCCAAAAAACGCTATTTCGATGTGCAGCCCAAACGTTATACGACTTGGGGCACGGAGGAGACGCTGTATACCACGGGGCAGATCGAGGTCAATAAGATCACCGTGTATCCGACCGAATTGTATCCCTACCAGTACAGGCGCGGCTACGTCGCCAATCTGCTCGTCTTGCAGGGATCGGCGCTGCTGCGCGGCAGAAATACCGAGATCGATTATTCCGTCGATCAGAATATCGCCATTGCGGACGGCGGCGCCTATCAGATCGTCAATACGGGGAAGGGGAACCTTGAGCTGTTGTATACGCTCCGTCGGCAAAAAACAAACGGACACAGGCGGAAAGATTCGCCCGACCTTCTCGTAAAGCTTGCGCCGGTCTTTAAAGATAATCTCTGGGGCGGGACGAAGATCCGCGACGTCTTTCACAAGGATGTGGGGAATATGGACATTATCGCGGAGAGCTGGGAGCTTTCCGCGCATCCGGACGGAGAATCAAAGATCGCCGAAGGAGAATTTGCCGGCATGACCTTCCCCGACTATATCGAAACGATCGGGAAGGAGAAGCTCGGCTGGAAGGCGCAGGGGTACGAGAAGTTCCCCGTCATGATCAAGTTCATCGACGCCAAGCAGAACCTTTCCATCCAGGTGCACCCCGCCGATGAATACGCGCTCTCCGTCGAGGGCGAGTACGGCAAGAGCGAGATGTGGTATGTGATGGACGCGGAAGAGGGCGCCTGCATTTACGTTGGGTTCAACCGCGACGTCACCAAGGAGGAGTTGCGGCGGCGCATCGAGGACGATACGCTCATGGAGGTTCTGAACCGCGTGCCCGTCAAGAAGGGTGATGCATACTTCCTCGCGGCGGGCACCGTGCACGCTATCGGCGCGGGGTGCTTCATCTGCGAGGTGCAGCAGTCCTCCAACGTCACCTACCGGCTCTATGATTACAGCCGGCTGGATAAAAACGGAAACAAGCGCGAACTGCACGTCGAGAAGGCGCTCGATGTTCTCGATATGCACGCAGTTACGCCCAAAACGTTCGACCGATACAATGCCGTGATGGGAACGAACTTTGTGAAGTCGACCATAGGGGAATGCAAATATTTTTCGGTCGCACAGTATTTCGTGGACGGCGAGTGCGATCTGCCGCAGTCGGAGACAAGTTTTCAGGCAGTCGTCGTGATCGAGGGCGAGGGCAGCATTTCGGACGAATGGCTGACGTATCCCTGTGCCGCCGGTGATACCTTCTTCGCCGCCGCCAAAGACCGCGTCACGTTGAAAGGCAAAATAAAAGTTTTGGTAGTTAGAGTGTAAGGAGAGAAGCCATGAAAAAGGCACTGATCACAGGCATCACGGGGCAGGATGGAAGTTTTCTTGCGGAATTCCTGCTTGAAAAGGGATATGAAGTCCATGGAATTGTACGGAGATCTTCCATTTCCAACACGGGGCGCATCGATCATCTGATCGAAAAGAATGCTATTACGCTGCACGACGGTGATTTATCCGATTCATCGAGTATTATCCGTATCGTGGCGGAGGTGCGTCCGGACGAAATTTACAATCTTGCTGCGCAGAGCCATGTGCAGGTCAGCTTCGATGTGCCGGAATATTCGGGCGACGTTGATGCGCTCGGGGTTTTGCGTGTTTTGGAAGCAGTTCGCATTCTCGGGCTGACAAAAACCTGTAAGGTCTATCAGGCCTCTACTTCCGAGCTGTATGGTAAGGTCGAGGAGATCCCGCAAAGGGAGACGACGCCCTTCCATCCTTACAGTCCGTATGCCGTTGCGAAGCAATATGGATATTGGATCACAAAGGAATATCGTGAGGCGTATGGAATGTTTGCCGTCAGCGGTATCCTCTTTAATCATGAATCGGAACGCCGGGGTGAAACATTCGTGACCAGAAAGATCACGCTGGCGGCGGGAAGGATCGCCTGCGGCTTGCAGGATCATTTGGAACTTGGCAATCTCGATTCCCTGCGCGATTGGGGATACGCCAAAGACTATGTGGAGTGTATGTGGCTGATTTTACAGCACGATACACCGGAGGACTTCGTCATTGCAACGGGTGAACAGCATACCGTGCGCGATTTTACGGAGCGTGCATTCAAACATGTTGGCATTGAACTCCGTTGGGAAGGCGTTGGTGTTGATGAGAAGGGATATGACAAAAAAACGGGCAAGATGCTTGTCTGCGTCAATCCGAAATGGTTTCGTCCTACCGATGTTGACAATCTTTGGGGAGATCCGACCAAGGCAAAAACATTGCTTGGCTGGAATCCGCAAAAGACAAGTTACGAAGAACTCGTGCGTATCATGGCGGAACACGACTATGCGCTCGCAAAGCGCGAGGCGGCCGCGAGGAAGGATCGAGTATGATGGAAAAAACTGCAAAAATCTACGTTGCCGGGCATCGCGGCATGGTGGGATCGGCTATCGTTCGTGAGTTGGAACGCCAGGG
>CALVLR010000023.1 GCA_944340685.1 uncultured Clostridia bacterium
ATACTTGATTGCTTTTTTCGGGAAAAAGTGATATAATACGATTATCCGACCGGCAGACGGTCGGAGAGACAAGGAGCAGGTATGTTGAAGTTCAAACAGGAGTACTACGCGGATGTGCGCATCGAGGATCGTTTCGATACGCATATCTTGCTGCGGAACGGCAATCTGGAAGAGTGCAAATCCTCTCGTGTGAAGCGGGCGTTTCTGCGCGTGTACGACGGCAAAATGTGGTACTATGCGTCCACAAGCGACATTGAAAATTTACAGGGCGAGCTGGACGGGCTGTACGCCGCCGCAACGTCCGAAGCAGACGTTACGGGAGACCCCGTCGTCAAGGCATTCGAGGTCAACCGCGATACATGCCTGCGTTTTGCGGACTGTTCCGTCGCCGAAATCCCGCTTGAAGAAAAAACGGCGTTTCTCCGCGCCTCGGCAGCGTGTGTGCAAGGGGAAGAAGTCAAAATGGTCATGGCGCGCTATATCGACCGCCACAGTGACTATGAATTTTATTCGAGCAAGGGCGCGTCGCTTCGCTACGACTTTCAGAACTGCGGCGTGAGCGTATCGTTTGCGCTTGCGGAAGGAGAGAATAACCTGCAAAACGCTTATCAGTGCGCAGACGTACGGTTCGACGTGCTGAAAAATAAAGTCTCCGCCGAGGAGATCACGTCCTTCCTTGCGGAGAATATCTATTTTATGAAGCATGCAAAACCTGTGGAAGCGGGCGAATATCCCGTGATCCTCTCGCCGATGGTGGCGGGCGTGTTTGCGCACGAATCGTTCGGACACAAGTCGGAGGCAGACTTCATGATCGGCGACGATACGATGAAAAAGGAGTGGGCGATAGGCAGCAAAGTCGGCTCCGCTATCCTCTCCATTTACGACAGCGGTTTAGACTTTGGCAGCGGCTATGTGCCGTACGACGACGAAGGCACCAAGGCGGGCAAGACGTACCTCATCAGAAACGGCGTGCTTGCAGGCAGGCTGCATAGTGTGGAGACGGCAGTGGAGCTTGGCGAAGCGCCTACGGGCAATGCACGCGCGGTCTCCTGCGACTTCGAACCCATCGTCCGTATGACGACGACCGTCATCGACGCGGGCGGCCTCACCAAAGAGGAGCTGTTTGCGGGCGTGAAGCACGGGTACTTTATCAAAGATTTAAAGCACGGCTCGGGCATGAGCACGTTCACCATCGCGCCCACGCTCTGCTACGAGATCAGAGACGGCAAACTTGCAGACCCCGTCCGCATCGCCGTCATCACGGGGAACGTGTTCGAGACGCTTTCCCTTGTGGACGGGCTTTCAGACGAAAAGGAAATCTTCTCCTTCGTGACGGGCGGCTGCGGAAAAATGGAGCAATATCCCCTGAACGTCGGATTCGGCGGACCGTATGTGCGCATTTCCAGAATGAGAGTGCAGTGAGGTGGAACGATGGAATACGAGATCATCAGAAGAGAGGAAACGGGATACAGCGTATCTGTTGCGGCAAGCGAGGTGACTTCCTTCCGCAAAAATTTCAACCAGACGACGACCGTCCGCGCCTATGAGAACGGCTGCATCGGCATTGCGGGCGCGGTCGGCAAAGCCGATCTCTCCGCGCTCCAAAAAGAGGCGGCGGAGAATCTGAAAAAGGGGATCGCCTACCCCTGCGATCTCTCGGGCGGCGTGCGGCACGATCCCGCACCCAAGGAGATCCTCCCCGCAAGCGGGATCGTGCCCGCATTCAGGGCGCTTTTGAAGGAGCTTTCCCAAAAGGCGCCCGGGTATCTCTTCGGCAACAAGATCAATCTCGCTTACGAGACGGTTTCCTATGAGAACAGCGCGGGCGCGTCCTATACCTCGCACGACGCTTCGCTCGAATACGCACTGACGATCAAGGATAAAAAGAGCGCCAATATCATGGACATGGTCTACGGAAAACGCGCCTTCTCCTACGATAAGGACGCGGTCGTTTCCGAAGTGCTGGAAATGATCGCCGCCTACGAAAATCCCGTGCCGATGCCCGAGGGGAAACTTCCCGTCGTGATAGATGCCGGCGCAGTCGCGCCCCTTCTTTCCCACTTTGTGGCGGAGATGTACGGTTCCGGCGCGAGCCTGCTTTCGGGAAAGCTCGGGCAGAAAGTGTTCGGAGATCGTGTGAGCGTGCTCATCGACCGCAACCCGCCGTACACGGGACGCTTTTTCGATGCCGAGGGCATCGTCAATCCCGAAGGTAAATTCTATCTTGTGAAAGACGGCGTGTTCTGCGGCGCGTTCACGACGAAGCGTTCGGCGCAGCTCTTCTCGCTTCCCGTTTCGGGGACTGCGGGCAGCCAATACGACGGCGTTCCGGGCGTCACGTTCACGGGCCTGCGCTTTGAAAACACGGCGGAGGGTTACGCCGCCGCGGGCGACGCGATCTATGTTGTTTACGCTTCGGGCGGAGATATGACGACGACGGGCGATCTGGGCATTCCCGTGCAGATGGCGTTTTTCATGAGGGACGGAAAGTTCGTCGGCAGGCTTCCCGAACTCATGCTCTCGGGCAACGTGTTCGATGTTCTGGGCAAGGACT
>CALVLR010000024.1 GCA_944340685.1 uncultured Clostridia bacterium
CAAACCCTTTACCCGATGAATACATTATCGACAGGTCTGCGCACCGCCGCTTCGCTCTTCCTTGCACGTTTGAGCGCAAGCGCGAACGTGATCACACCCACTCTGCCGAGATACATCAGAAGAATGAGAATGAGCTTGGAGACCGTTCCGAGAAGCGGCGTGAGCGCCATTGTCAGCCCAACCGTGCCGAGCGCCGAAACGACTTCGAACATGACGGCGGCAAACGAGGCGACCTCGTCCGGCTCGATGGTATTGATGATGAGCGTTGCCGTAACCGTGAGCGTGAGGTATGCGGCGAAGATCGCGAGCGACTGCCCCACGAGGGAATTATCGATGCGGCGTTTGCCGATCGTAATATCCTTCTTGCCGCGCATGACGGCGACCATACCGACCATGATGACGGTGAACGTACTCACTTTGATGCCGCCGCCCGTACTGCCCGAACATGCGCCGATGAACATGAGAATGATCATCAGAAGGCAGCCGCTGTTGGAAAGGGACTCGGGCGGAGTCGTAAAGTAACCCGCCGTGCGCGCCGTCGTCGAATTGAAGAAGGAGCAGAGCAGTCTTTCGCCGAAATTATAGTCTGCGTAATAGGGATTGTTGCGCTCGAAGAGGAGAAACAAAAATGTTCCCGCCACAAGAAGGACCGCCGTGCCGATGAGCGCCATGCGCGTATAAAACTGGAATTTTTTGGGGTTGAACTTACAGTCGTAAATGTCGCCCCACACGAAAAAGCCCAGTCCTCCGATGATGATGAGCAGACAGATCACAATGGATACGAGCGGATCGGTGGCATAGTCCATAAGAGACTGCCCTTCCAGCCCGATAATGTCGAATCCCGCGTTGCAGAATGCGGAAATGGCGTGATATACTCCGTAATAGATGCCGATGGGTCCGAAATCGGGGATAAAGCGGATCATGAGGAGCAGCGCCCCCGTAAGCTCAATGACCACCGTACCGATGAGGATGCGGCGGACGAGTTTTTTCACGTCGGTCACGCCGCTGCCGCCCACCGACTGCACCATGGCGGTGCGGGCATACAGTCCGATGCTTCTCCCCTTGATCGCCATAAAGAGGAGGGTAACAAACGTCGTGAATCCCAAGCCGCCCGTCTGAATGAGGCAGATGATGACGATCTGGCCGAACAGATTCCAATGCGCGCCCGTGACGACGGGAGTAAGCCCCGTGACGCAGGTCGCAGAGGTGGCTGTAAACAGCGCGTCGATGAAGGGCGTCCATTCTCCGCTCTGCGAAGAGACGGGAAGCGTCAGTAAAAACGCGCCGAATAAAATTACGAAAAAGAACCCGAGCGCCAAAAACCGCGCGATGCTCATTCTTCGTTTCACTTTGATTTTCATGCGTTCCTCTCTCGCGGACAAGCCGCTTGCCCGACAGAGCTATGCTATCATATATTAAAAATTATGTCAACTGTTTGCTCGGTCCCGCGCGCTTCGCGACGGCGCAGAAGCGTTCGGGAAAAATCTGTGAGTTTTGTTACGCCAGCGAGATCCGATCGGAGACGGAGCGCACGAACAGCCCCTTCTCTTCGCCGTAGGAGATACAGTCGCGCAGATATGCCTGAAAGCGCTCGCCCACTCTCAGCTCGGGGAACACGCCCTGCAGGAGCGCGGTCAGCTCGTCCATGTACAGCGCGACGCGCTCTTCGAGCGCTCCCTTGATGAGCGAGACGATCTCGTACACGGTGAAGTCGTCCTCGCTTTTCCGGAGCGCGGGCGAAGTTTCGGTGCGGAATTTGCCGATGACGAGCGCCTTGGGGTTCTTATAAAAGTAGTCTGTGCCCATGACGCGGTCGCGGTTTAAAGCGCAGCCGTCGATGAGCGCGTCGAGCCGGCTCTCCACCTTGGAGCCGCTCTTCTGAATGCCGAACGTGGCAAGAACGCGTTTTTTGAGGAAGGCGCGGGAGATGGGTTCCTCGGCAGCCACGATCTCCTTGATGCGCGCCATGATGGCGGCGTCGTTCTCGCCGCAGGTGACAAACGCGGAGACCTCGCTCGCGGTGGGCTTGACAGACTTGTACGGTTTGCCGTACTTATTGATCCAGCTCCCCGCCTTGCTGTCTGCTCCGGTGAGTTTATCCAGAACGTCTTTGATGCGCTTGATCTCGCGCTTGGGATTGTTGTAATAGTTGACGCAGTTGACGCGCACCACGTTCCAGTTGGCGCGTTTGAGCGTCTGCACCTGCAAAATGTTGCGGTCTTTGACGGAGAACTTATCCGTGCCGTCGCACAGCACGCCCAAAAGGAAGCGGTGCTTATTTCTGGGGTCGACGACGGCGACGTCCACCTTGAAATCGGAAGCGCCCACGTCGTAGCGGCATTCGTAGCCGCACGCTTCCAGCTCCTCGGCAATGAACTTGCCGATGCCCGCGCCGCCGCGGACGGAGGCAGAGGGCGCGGCGAGCGTCGTTCTGCCCTTCTCGGCGAATTCGAGGAACGCCTTCAATCCCGCAACGCCCTTGGAGCTCGTCTTGGCAAGGTCGATCATTGCGGAGGTCATTGTGGAGAATACGAGCATCTCCTCCCGCGCACGGGAGACGGCGACGTTGAGGCGCCGCCAGCCGCCCGCCTGGTTGAGGGGACCGAAGTTGAGGGAGACGCGCCCCGTACTGTCGGGCCCGTAGCAAACGGAGAAGAGGATGACGTCGCGCTCGTCGCCCTGCACGTTTTCGAGGTTCTTGATAAAGAGCGGTTCTTCACGGTCGTACGCAGCGGAATCCAGCTTTCTCGCGACGATCTCCTTATTGAGCAGCCGCTCGATGTCGTCCCGCTGCGCGCTCGAGAAGGTAACAACGCCCATGCTCGACTTGGAGAGAACGGGGTCGGAGAGCCTGCGCACGACTTCTTTAACGAGCGCCTCCGCCTCCTTTCTGTTGCGCTTGGTAAAGCCGCGGTCGTAGGTGCCTTCCACAAGGCAGAGTTTGACCTTGCTGTCCATCGCGTCGGGCGAAGGGAAGGTGCAGAGGCGGTTGTCGTAATACATGCTGTTGGAGAACGCGATGAGGCTCTCGTGCTTGCTGCGGTAGTGCCACACGAGGTGCCGCTCGGGCATGCCGAGGGCGAGGCAGTCGTCCAAAACGCTCTCCAGATCTTCGTTTTCAAGATTCTCCTCGTCGACGTAAGCGGTGTGGAAGAACGCCGTGGGCGGAAGCTGCTTGGGGTCGCCGACGACGATCGCCGCTTTCGCCCTTGCGATGGAGCCGACCGCCTCTGCCGTGGACATCTGCGACGCCTCGTCGAAGATGACGAGGTCGAACTGATCGGCGACGGGCTTTAAGTACTGCGCCACCGTGATAGGGCTCATGAGCATGCAGGGACAGGCGACCGACATGAGCGTGGGCACCTCGCCGAACAGCCCTCTCAGCCCCGTGCCGCGCAGGTTGCTCTTGGAGAGCCGCGTAAACGCGCTCAGTTCCACGGAGAGACTCCCCTCTCCTTCGGGATCGGGCAGACGGGAGATGAGCAGCGCGCGGATATATTCGCGCGTGAGCTTTCCGTAATCGTCCCACGAGAGCCGGAACTTTTCGATGGTCTCCTCGAGCGTTCCCACCGTCATGCGCGAGAGCGCGGGATCGGCGGGAATGTTGATCTCGAGGAAGTTGCGGTAGACGTTCTTCTCGAAGCCCGCGAGCACGTTGTCCGTCTTTAAGCGCCCGCTCTCAAGCGCCTCGGAGACAAAGTTAAGCCCAAGCTCGGCAAGACGCCGCGTCGTGGCGCGGTACATGCACCAGTTGGGGAGCATGTCGATGTTGTCGATAAGCGCGCTCGCCTTGTTGGAGTAGTATTCGAGCACGTCCTCCTCGCGCAGTTTTTCGCGGTCGGCGTTCGTGACGGCAAGAAAGCTTTCCTGCGCGCGGAAATACGCCTCCGTCGCCTTGATATATCCCTCCAGGACGGGCGCGGTGTAGCCGCTCGTCGCGCGGATGCACATGCCGTTGAAGGCGTCGGGATTGTAGTCCATGAACACGACGGAAGCCTGCGCGTGCAGGTCGTAGAGATCGGCGAGAAAGTCCGTCCGCTTTCTGAAGACGATATGTCCGCCGCGGTCGGTAAAGTTTTTGGAGAGCGCCGTCGCGCCCTTCACGCGATCGGCGGCGGCATAGATCTCCACGAGCGTTTCGAGGAACTTGGCGACGTCCTGCTCCTCCACATTGCGGAGCGCCGCCTTGGCAAGTTTTTTTACCATGGCGCGCGCCGTGCGGTTGAGCCGCCAGTCTCCGCCCGCTTCGCAGAATTTGGAGAGTTCCGCAAGTTCTTTGGCGTCCGGCTCGACGAGCGTTTTAAAGTGCTTGAAATAATATTCGAGGCAGGTATCGAGGCGGCGGTTGGCGTTGTAGAAGGTATAGAACTCCGCCTCGTCCGTCCCCTTGAAGTACTTCTCATACGTCCCCGCCGCCAGCTTTTGGGCAAGCTCTGCGAGCACGCGGATCTTGCGCATGGTGAGCATGGAAACTTTCTGGCGGTAAAATTCCAGAAAGAGCGCCAAAAATGCCTTTAAGTGCTTGATCTCCGCGAGCATAACTTCGCACGCGCAGAAGAGCTTGTCGCGCAGCACCTGCGAATATTCGGTGAGATTGACGTTCTCGAAGGGCGAATTTTTCACCCCGCCGCACTCCTTGGCGGCTGCCGCGGCGGAGAGGATCATGCGGCGGCACTCGAAGAGCTTGCTCTCGGTGAGCGTATCGTAGAAAGAGCTCTCGATGTCCATGACGTCGGGCGCGGACTTGTTTTGCAGATACAGAAGGATCGCCTGATAGACGGAGAGTCCCAGACGGCGCTTCATGTGCAGCGCTTTCATGGGCGCTTTCAGCTCCTCGCGCAGGGACACAAGCTCCTTGGCACGCTCTGTGAGATCGGGCGCAGGCTCCTTCGCGAGCGCAAGCGTATTTTCGATGCGGCGGAGGACGTCCGTCTTGTCCGTCTTGTTGGAATGAAGTTCGAGGCAGAACTCGCCGATGCCGATGCTGTCCAGACGCTTTTTGACGACGTCGAGCGCCGCCTTCTTTTCCGCAACGAAGAGCACGCGCTTGCCCCCAAAGAGGGCGTTGGCGATGATATTCGTAATGGTCTGGCTCTTGCCCGTTCCGGGCGGCCCGTGCAGGACAAAACTCGCGCCCGCGCCGGAAAGCGACACGGCGGAATACTGCGAGCTGTCGGACGGAAGCGGAAGAAGCGTTGCCGCAGGGTCGCCGTCGTCCTCCTCCGCGGGCGCAGGATACTCCAGCTTTTCCATGCGGTTGTTGAGAAGCGCGGAGACGACGGCATTTTTCGCAAGCTCTCCGAAGTGGTTGCGGATGTCGTTCCACATGAGATAGCGCTGGAAGGAGAAGGCGGCGAGATATACGTCTTCCACGACGTCCCAGCCCTTCATATTCGCGATCTCGGCGCGGACCATGGCGAGGATCTCGGCAATTTTCAGCGCGGAGACGTCCCCTCCCAGCCCGCGCACATCGATGTTGAACTCCTGTTTGAGATACTCGAGCAGCGTGGAGTTGACGGAGTACCCCTCGTCCTGCGAGAGCGTGACGGAGAAATCTTCGTTCCCCTTCGCCCTTCCGATGCCGGCGGGCGCGAGCACGAGCGGCGCGTAGCGCTCCGCGCCGCCCTCCGTGTATTTCAGAAAACCGAAGGCGAGATAGAGGACCTTTGCGCCCGTCTCTTCGTCCGCCTCGCGGTTGCGCCGCATGAGACGGGAAGCAAGTTCGGCGGCAGTGCGCGCGTCGTCGTAAGCGCGCAGAATGCCCTTCCCCGCCTCCAACGCAATGAGCTCTTTGCGCTGAGAGGGAAGCTCCCCGCCGAAGGGAAGCACATTTTCGGGCGCGGCAGCGCCTTTGAGCCGCATGCTTCCCCGCTCGGCGAGCAGGCGGTACAGCTCGTCGGGACTTGTCTCGTTGAGGTGCAGCGCGTTTTTGCCCGTGAAATTCAGCAGCGTATTTTTGGGCGTAAGATCGAGAAGGCGGCGCTCCCACTGCTTGTTTTTGGGCTGTTTGCCCTCCAGTTTCAGTTTACGGAAGACGGGAATGGGCGCGGGCGCCGCTTCGTCGGTCATCTCCTCCTCTTTGAGGAGTTCATAGCCCTTCAGACCCTTTCCGCGCAGCGGGCAGGCGCGCACGCCGCCCATACGGCAGCGGCGGACGTCGACAAATACCTCGTAAAGCCCCGCCCTGAGCTTTTGGCGGAAATGCCCCTCTGAGGGCGTGAACGCCGCGTTGGAAGCAGAAAAGAGGTCGTCCGCATCGAAAAAGCTCAGATTATTGATGCCCTCGGAGATGTATTTGCCGACGATCTCCCCATCGTCGGTCACGCTGTCGAGAAAACAGCTCTCATACAGCCATACGCCAACGCCGACGTGCCCGCGCCCCACGGCGAGCACGGGGTTGAGGTGTGCAGCTTCCATGCAGGCCGCGGCAAAGACGGCAAGCTCCAGTTCGCTCGCCGCGTGTTCTTTGAGAATGGATCCTGCACGCGCAGCGGGCAGGGGCGCGGAGGGATCGCACTCTCCCGCCTTTTCGACCGAAAAGCTCTTGACGGCTGCATAGATCGCCGCGGCGATCTGACGGATATCGTTTTTGTCCGCCCCCGCATAGCCGTAAAACTCCGCGTTTGCCTTCCAGCGTTTGAGGCGCTTGCCCGCGTCGGCGAGCACCGCGGCGCAGTCGGCAAGGCGCGGGCGCACGAATGCGGCGAGGCGCTCGGCATTGCCTTCCAGGCCCTCCCACCAATCGAAGGGAAGCGCGGTGATCTCCACGCTTTCGCGGCACACCTCCTTGCCGTCAAGCTCGGCGCGCACCGTGACGGCGCACGCTTTGAGCGCGTCGTTTTCCGCCAGAAAGAGCGGCGAGAAGATTCCCTCCGCCGAAAGCGCGACAGCGCTCTCGAAGGGAACTTCCGCCTGCGTCTCGAAGGGGACGATGAGTCCGCTGTCGCTCTCGATGAAGACGCGCAAGATCGCCGCCTCGGCAGAATCGTTCTGGATCTGCACGGAGACGGGCGTGGAGAGAAAATAGTCCGCATATCCCGCAAATTTTGGGAACTGCGGCGTGAGCGTGAAATTTTTCTTGTCTGTCGCCTTGACTTTTCTGTTTGCCATAGTGCTCCGTCCCGCGCGTCCGCACGGGAAATTATTGAAATCTTTTTTCCCTATTATACCATCTTTTGTAAAATATGGCAACTCCCGCGCCGAAGATACACAGATAAAATCATTTACGCCCTATCGGGCGGAAAGAACAATCCATCATAGAAAAAACGCCCCGACGGGGCGCCTCAGGTCTGCGCGCGGAAGCACGGGAACAAACCGCGGTTTTTACTCGTACGCATTTTCAAAATATTCCAACCTGCCGTCGAGGACGGACGCAACGTCGAAACGGACGGGCACTTCCTCGCCGCGCGCGGTACAAAAATACAGCGCAATTTTTTTATAGCGCGCCTGCTTTGCGCGGTTCACCGCCTCGGAGGGGAGCGCAAGCACGTCGCCCGTGCGCGCCTTCACCTCGACAAAGCAGTAAATATCCCCCTTTTGGGCAACGATGTCCGCTTCGCCGAAGGGGGTCGCATAATTGCTGGCGATAATCTTATAGCCGTGCAGACGGAGATAGCGGCGGGTCAGTTTCTCTCCCTTCCGTCCCAGAATTTTGTTACGAACGTCCTGCGATGAATGGGGCATATGCCCACCTCCCGAATGGCGCGGATGTGCTCCGCCGTCCCGTAGCCGGCGTTGCGCCCGAATCCGTATTCCGGATAGCGCTCGCCATATTCGCGCATGAGCGAATCCCTGTGTACCTTTGCCAGAATACTCGCCGCGCCGATGGAGTAGACGAGCGCGTCCCCCTTGACGATGGAGCGCTGCGGAAGTGCGAGATCGAGCGTCATGTTGCCGTCGGTGAGGACCATGTCCGCAGGGGGCGCAAGTTTTTCGACGGCGCGCTTCATGCCGAGGCGGGTCGCCTGCAAAATGTTGATCTCGTCGATGACGGCGGCGCTCACCTCCTCGACGGCATACGCGATCGCAACCTCGCGGATGCGTGCGGCGAGCAGTTCCCGCTTTTTGGCGGAGAGCTTTTTGCTGTCGTCCACGCCTGCAACAAACAGCGCCTCTTCGAGCGGCATGACGACCGCCGCGCAGACGACAGGCCCCGCCAAAGGGCCGCGCCCCACCTCGTCGACGCCCGCAACGGCGGCAAAGCCGCGTGCGGCATACTCCCTTTCAAGCGTTGGAATCTCCATCAGATGAGTCCGACCTCCCTGAGATCTTCCGCGCTGTCCAGACAGATCTTGCCGAGCCTGCCCTTTCTCAGATCGTCCAGAAGGGCGACCGCGCCGCGTGCATAGTCGTAATCGTTCCCTTTGAGCACGAAACCGCGGCGGAGACACAGTTTGTTGTACATTTCGAGCGGCTCCCCGCCTTCGATGCCGTAGCGCTCGGCAAGAGAAGCGGGGTATTTTTCCCAAAGTTCGGCAAGCAGCGCGAGGGCGACCTCCTCGCGGTCTAAAATGTCGTCGTTGACGCTCCCGAGATAGGCGAGCCGCCGCGCGAGCCGCTGATCGGCTAAAGAGGGCGGCATGGTGCCGGGCGTATCCAGAAGTTCGAACGCGCCGCAGCGCACCCACTGCCCCGCGCGCGTGACGCCCGCCTTATCGCCGACCTGTGCTTTTTTCCCGCCCGCCAAAAGATTGATGACGGTGCTCTTGCCCGTATTGGGAATGCCCGCCACGAGAAAACGCAGGGGTTTTTTCACGCCCTTTTCCATAAGCCGCGCCCGCTTTTCGGCGGTGACCGTTTCCATGGCGGCGGTGAGCGCGCGCAGAGCCGACGGCTGCGTCGCTGCGATCCTGACCGCCGCACGCCCCGCCCTCTGCATGGCAGCAAGCGCCGCGTCCGCGCCGCCGTCGGCAAGGTCGCCCTTGTTGAGAAGATATAAAACAGGTTTTCCCCCTGCCATGTCCGCAAGGCGCGGGTTAAAACTCGACGCCGGGGCGCGCGCGTCGAGCACGAATGCGACCGCGTCGCACAGTTTTAAGTTCTCCTCCATCATGCGCACGGCCTTCGCCATGTGCCCGGGGAACCACTGAATGGTCTTCATTTCTCCTCTCCCAGAAGGTCGGGTCTGTTCTTTCTCGTGATCGCGAGCGACTGTTCGCGCCGCCACTTATCGATCTCGGCGTGATTGCCGCTGCGAAGCACTTCGGGGACGCGCAGCCCGCGGTACTCGACGGGACGGGTATACTGCGGGTATTCCAGAAGATTTTCCGAAAAGCTCTCCTGCACGAGGGACTCGGGAGAGAGCACGCCGTCGATATAGCGCGCCACGCAGTCCACCACGACCATGGCGGGCAGCTCGCCGCCCGTTAAAACATAGTCGCCGATGGAGAGCTCTTCATCGAAAAACAGATCGACCGCGCGCTGATCGACCCCTTCATAGTGCCCGCACAGGAGCACCAGATGCTCGCAGGCAGCCAGCTCATAGACACGGTCCTGACGGAAGGTTTTGCCCTTGGGCGAGAGGTAGATGCGCCGCGCCCTGTGTTCGGGATCGACCGCCTCCACGGCGGAGCCGATGGGCTGCGCCATCATGACCATGCCCGCGCCGCCGCCGAAGGGATAGTCGTCGCACTTTAAGTGCTTATCCTCGGTATAGTCGCGGATATTCACGATCTCCAGCTGCAGTTTCCCCTCCTTCTGCGCGCGGCCGAGGATGCTTGCCGAAAGCGCCGTAAACATTTCGGGGAAGAGGGTCAGAATGGTGATCTTCACAGCACCGCCACCTCATAAAACCGGTTTTCATCGACGGTGATGCGTCCGGCCGCAATGTCGACCGCCGTCACCACGCCGTCCGCCACGGGAAAGAGAATATCGCGGGAACCGTCGAAGAGCGTATATACGTCCGTCGCCGCCTGCCGCACGTCTTTGAGCTTGCCCAAGACCCTGCCGCTCTCGGTCACGATGTCGCACCCGAGAAGGTCGGCAACATAGTAGCGCCCCTCTTCCG
>CALVLR010000025.1 GCA_944340685.1 uncultured Clostridia bacterium
TTTCAGCCTCCGGCGCGTTCTTCCTGCTCGGATGTGACCTGCGAGCGCGGGAGGGGGCTGTTCCTCGTGGACGCGCTCAGCGAAACACGGGATTACAGTCGGGAAGAGGGGATCTGCGTGATCGTGAAACTTCTGTGAGCCGTTCTGCTTGTAAAAAATAGACTTTTCTGCAAAAAGTGACCACGTGCTTTGCACGTGGTTTTTCGTATAAAAAAACTCCGCCCGAAGGCGGAGTTCCGAATCGGCTCATCAGCCGCGGCTGACGTAAGTGTACAGCTTGTCGAGCAGGGAGGAGGAGATGTGGCCGCGGAATCTTCCGAAGTAGATGAACACTTTCGAGAAGAATTCGCGGTTGTCTCCGCCGATGGAGTAGGCGGGCAGATAACTCAGATCGCCGTACTTGTTGGCGATGAACAGATCGCCGAACTCGTTTTTCTCCTGCGGCGTAAGGCTGTTGATAAAGGAATCGTAGGTATACTGCGAAGCGTCGTAAGCGGGAGCGACGGGCTTTGCGGGCTGCGGCTGCGAATAGACGGGCGCGGGCGCGGGCTGGTAGACCGTCTCCGCCGTAGGCGCGGGAGCGGGCGCGGGCGCCGGTTCAGGTTCTATGCCTTTCGCAAGCGCCGCCATGCTGCGCTCAAATTCCGTCATGGGCGTTTCTTCCTGCGGTTTTTCAGGCTGAGGCTGAGGCTGAGGCGCATAAACGACAGGCGCCGGCTGCTGAGGCGCCGCGGCGGGCTGCTGCGCCATCACGGGCTGCTGTGCAGGAGGAGCCATGTAGTACGGCATCGGATAGAAGGGCATCATCGGCTGCTGTCCGTACATCGCGGGCGTCACGTTTACCGTTACGTTTTGCGGCATCGGCGCTTCCACGGGCTGCTGCTGAACGTTCACCGTCACATTTTTTGCAACGTCCTGCGTGTTTTCTGCTGCGGGGGTGTTGGCGGGCGCCTGCACAGGTTGTGCGTAAGCGTCGGGATCCGTCGCGCCTTCGGCTTCTCCGATCGCAGCGCTTTCCGCCTCTGCCGCGGCGGCCGCAGCTTTGGACGCCTTTGCAATGGCGATCACGACGGAGAGGAGAACTGCCGCAAGCGGGGCGGCGAGCAGGAGAATGGTGGAAAGAAGCTGGGTGTTGAAGATGTCCCAGCGGGGCGTCGTTTCAAGGCCATAGGCAACGACGGTCAATGCAGAGGCAACGAGCAGAAGCCCGAAGCGGACCGCGTCGAAGACGTACGCCTTTCTCGCGCTCAGGCGGATGGTGGATACAAGCAGATTGAGCGCGACCAACGCAAAGAGCGCGATGGCGGAGATGACGAAGAAGAGGTGGCTGCGCATCTCGGGGAACGCAGAGACGATGGCCACAAAGGACTGCTCGTTGCACAGCGCATAAATGGAGAGCGCCGTAAGCAGGAAGAGAACGAGGTTGAGCAACGCGATCCCTTTGCGGCGCGCGATCGCAGAGACGATCAGGCAGATCAGGGCAACTCCCGCGATGATCGCCGTGGGGATGTCGAACATGAACCGGCTGAAACCGTCGTTGTAGAGCCGATAGATAAAGAAGGTGAGCGCGAAGAATCCCGCATACCCGAGGAAGACGGACACAAGGCTCACGGTCGCGCAGTTCTTTGCCGCCCTGCGCGAGCAGAAGGAGATAATAAGCAGGATCAGCGAAAGTATGACGGACAGAGCGAGCATGACCGTCGTCAGAAGAAGCGAAATGCTTGTCAGATCCAGAGGGGAGGTCAGGATCCCGTGGATATACGTCCAGACGCCCATATCAAAGATCGACTTCACATAATAGTAGACGTATGCAAAGAGCGAGCCGTCCAAAGCCCCGCCCAGAACGGTGTCCGCAGGGACATCGAAATATTGGTGCACAAACAGATCCGCCCATCTTCCGAGAAGCCCCAAAAAGAGACCGCCCACGGCAAGAATGAACGCAATGATCGTGAGCGCGCGGTACCCGCCGGCGCGGGGCTGCGGTTCATTTGACTGTGTGGCTACCATGTCCGCATTTACCTGTTCGATCTGTTGTTCGTTCATATGTTTCACACTCCGGAAATATTGTTATCTGATGCGGAGAAATCCGCAGAACTTCCCATGCTTGACCATATTATACCATACCATGTACGAGGTGTCAATACACAGCGCGGAAAAAAGAATTTTTTGTGCAGTTTTTCTGTGCACAATTTATGAAAATTTATGAAAAATGCGGACATGGGTGGGATGTTTTTCCAAAATGCCTTGATATTTCTTCGGCACAATGGTATAATGCATACAGAGTATGGGTAAAAATATCCATACCGTAGGGGGACATACGCAGATGAGACCGACGCAGACGGAACTCAAGAAGATCCTTGCGGATATCCGCGAGAAGACGGGGGCGGACGCGCGCCTTGTTTCCCGCGGCGGAGAGGAGACACGTTTCTTATTTACATACCGCGGCAGACAGACGGAGGCGTGGATCGACGGTACGGGCGAAGCCGCGCAGCGCGAAGCGAAACTCATCGCATACCTTGTGGAAACCGCCGATTCCAGAACGCTGATTCCGGCGAAGGCAGACGCACTGCGCACCATTCTCCTCGGCGAGGGCGGCGGATGGTATGCATTCCGTTTTATGACGAAATTCAATCTTGCCGACGGGCCCTGCGTCGCGCTCGACATCGTGCCCGACAAGCACCTCTCCGAGGTATACGCGCAGCTGGAGCGCACGCTTTCCGATTCGCAGGATATGGCCGTCTGTATGGACGATCACCGGATCGCCGTCGTACATTTCTCCGACGGCGATCAGAGCGATTTTGAATTCGGCGAATTTATGCACGGATCGCTCTACGAAGAGCTCGGCGTACGGGTGAGCGTGGGCGTCGGCTGCGATGTGAGTTCCTTTTCGGAGATCGCGCAGTCCTACCTGCAGGCCGTGACGGCGGTGCGGGTAAGCGGGATCTTTCACAATGTCGGGGAAGTGCATTCGTATCGGGAATATCTGCTCGTGAAGCTTCTCGAAGACCTTCCCAAGAGCCGCATACAGGAGTATCTCGAACAGTTCCGCGCCGAGAGCGCAAAGGAAGTCTTCGAGGACGAGGAGATGATGGAGACGGCGGAAACCTTTCTGGAGAGCAGCCTGAACGTCTCGGAGACCAGCCGTAAGCTCTTCATGCACCGCAATACGCTCATGTACCGGATGGATAAGATCGAGCGCGTCACCGGATTGAACATCCGCAAGTTTTCGGATGCGGTCACCTTCCGCATCCTCTCGGTGCTGTATAAATTACAGCAGACCTGATGTCAGGAGAAGTATATGCAGGACAACGAAAAAAATAAGAACGCATCCGCCGCCGGAGAGGCGCCTGCGGCGGACGCCGCACGGGCGGCGGAAAAGGCCGCCCCGAAAAAAACAAAAAGGCGCGCGCTCGCCGTCATGCTCGCCGTTCTGATCGCCGCTGCCGTGTTTGCGGCGGGCTGGCTCGGAAGCTATTTTTCCCTCGATCCGCGCCTGAGAACGCTCTCGTGGATGCTGGATACGCTGGAAGACAATTACTATCAGGAAGTCGATCCGGATGAATTGTACAGCGAGCTGTACGACGCTGTCGTTCCCGATCGGTTTTCCTATTTTTATACGGCTTCGGAGTATGAACAGCTCCTTGCCGAGAGCGAGGGGCGCAGCGAGGGCGTGGGGATCACGATCACGTCGGACGGCGGGCATATCCGCCTGTATTCGGTTGCGGAGAACTCGCCCGCCTGCCTTGCGGGCTTACGGGAAGGCATGTACATCCTCGGGTGGGCGGAGGAAGGAGGCGCGTATCAGACGGGCAGCTCGTCCGATCTCATCGAATTTATTGACGGACAGGACGGCAATTTCGTGATCTGTGCAGGCTACTCTTCGGAGGAAGTCCCCGCCGAGAGCAACGCTTACACGGTGCAGAAGTCCGCGTACCTTGCAGCTTACTGCGTTTACCGCGACAGCGAGGTCACCTATGCGTTCCGCGGTGAAGAGGAAACTTCCCTCACGGATGTGACGCAGACGGAGGGCGCGCTGACCGCTCTCGATGAGGATACGGCGTATATCCGCCTCGACGCGTTCGACGGAAACTGTGCGGAAGAGTTTGCCGCATGCCTCTCCCTCATGAAGGAGCGGGGCAGGACAAATCTCATCATCGATCTTCGCGGGAACGGCGGCGGATATATGAGCGATCTGCAGGCGATCTCGTCGCATCTTCTGCGCGGCGCCTCGGAAGATGATCCGGTCGTCGCGCGCGCCGTCTTCCGCGACGGGTCCGAGGTCGTATACCGCGCCGCGGGCAACGATTATTCCGCGTATTTTACGGACGAAAGCCGCATCACCGTCCTCGCAGACGAAAATTCGGCGTCCGCCTCCGAGTGCCTCATCGGTGCGCTCATCGACCACGGTACGATAGGCTACGAAGATATTTATCTCCGCCGCGACGCGGATACGGGCGTTTGCCGCACTTACGGAAAGGGCGTCATGCAATCGACGTTTTCTTCGCTGAGCGGAGACGCCTTCCGTCTGACCGTCGCCGAGATCTTCTGGCCGAACGGGAACAGCATCCACGGCACGGGCGTGACGGCGGAAGACGGTGCAAATCCTGTAGACGCGCCGCTGCTCTGCGGCGAAACGGACGTCTTTCTGGAACAGGTCATCGAAGCGCTGGGCGGTTAACGGACGGCGGCGTGTTTCAGGTATTCCTCTAAAATATTTGTTTGGGAGCTGCTCTCTTCGGGGCGGCTCTTTTCTTGTCCCCGCGCTGCGGACGCGCCCTGTCCGAACGGCGCGCCGCCGTCCGGCGTTTCGGGCTGTGCGCCGCCTGGAGCTCCCGCAAGCGCCATGATGAGCGCACGGTTTTCGCGGTAAAACGCGAGGAATTTTTGCATGGCGGCGCCGAGTTCGGCATTGTTTTCCGTCATCATCAGAAGCAGGATCAGAACGATGGGTTGCATACTTTTATCGTATGCCGCTGGCAAAATCGGCGTGCCTTTCATACGATGAAAAAGGAGGGTGTCTATGAAGGATTTTGCAAGTTTCACGGGCGGAGAAGAGAGCCGGAACGCGCTCTGGGAGGAAGCGCAGAAAATCGCGGCGACTTACGACGGCAAAAACGAAAACGATCTTCTGCGGGCGATCTATGCCCGCGCGGCGGCGGGCAAGAAAAACGGAACGCTGACCAACAGTCAGATCGACGCGTTCTGCGCGCAGATCTCTCCGATGCTGGACGAGGCAAAGCGCAAAAAACTGTATAAAATTGCCGCCGAACTCAAAAAAATGTGATTCAGCTCTTTGCGCGGGCGATCTCTTTGAGCGCGGCGAGCAGCTCCTGCGCTTCCCGCATGCCCTGCGTGGGCGCAAAGGAGGCGCGCACAAGCCCCGCGGGAAAGGTGCCGAGCGCTCTGTGCGCGAGGGGCGCGCAGTGCAGCCCGCCGCGTACGGCGATGTCGTACCGCTCCGAAAGAATGTCCGCAAGTTCTTCCGAGGCGATCTTTGTATGGGAGAACGAACAGATCCCGCACGCATTCGGGAAAAAATACGCCTGATAGCACCGCATTGCGGAAATGCCTTCCAGGACTGCGTTCGTGACCGCGATCAGACGGCGCGCGCCTTCGCTGCGGCGCGACTGCACGACGAGCGCGCCTTCGAAAAGGGAGCAGATCGCGGGGTAGGAGAGCGTGCCGCTCTCCAGGCGGTCCGGATAAAAGGCGGGCATATCGAGGTTGAAACTTTCGCTCCCCGTTCCTCCGAAGAGAACGGGGTCGGGGCAGGCGCGTTCGGAAAAAAGCAGCGCGCCGGCGCCCTGGATCGCGCCCATCCCCTTATGCCCCGCGAGCGCCAGAAAATCGATGCCTGCAGCACGCATTCTGATGGGGAGATGTCCCGCGCCCTGCGCGCCGTCCGCCAGCAGCAGGACGCGTTCCGGAAGCCGAGCGCGCACGGCAAACAGATCGGGCGCCTCGCCCGTCACATTGGAAGCGGTCGTCACGCAGCAGAGCTTCGTCTCGGGTTTTACGAGAGAGGCGATCGTCTCGGGCAGGAGCTTTCCTTCCACGAGCGGCGCAACGTCGTAGGCAACGCCGCGCGTCTTTTTCAGGTATTCGAGGGGGCGGAGCACGGAATTGTGTTCGAGGCAGGTCGCAATGGCGTGATCTCCCTCGCGCAGTGTGCCGAGAATGGCAATGTTGAGCGCCTCGGTGCAGTTCTTGGTGAAGGCAACGCGCTCGAATCCGTATCCGTCGAACAGATCGCTCAGCAGCCTTCTGCAAGCGAGTACGCGCTCCGCGAGCGCGACGGAACGTTTGTGTCCGCTCCGCCCGGGGTTGGCGCATTCCTGCATCGCGGCGAGTACGGCGCTGATGACAGAGGCGGGTTTTTCGCCGCCCGTCGCGGCATGGTCCAGATATATCATATCGATATTTTACGAAGATGAGGAAAGAAACATGACAATGTTGGCGGTTTTCCGATCGCGCGCGCAGGCGCTCGACGCGCTCACGCTTTTAAAGGGGGCGGGCATTCCCGCGCAGGCGGTCTCCACACCCAAAGAGGCGGGCGTCGGCTGCGGGATCTCCGTCAGATTTGACGGAAAATTTTTCCCGCGGGTGCGTACCTTGCTTGCAAAGCGGCGGTATGCGGCGTTCGGGGGATATTTACGCGCGTGCGGTTTGTCCTTTGTTCGCGTCTGAGCTTGCATTTTTGCGCGTATCGGTGTATAATAGCGCATATGTGCACATCTGACGAAATCTTACAGCAACTTGAATCACTCTATCCGGACGCGGCTCCGGCGCTTCGTTTCCGCTCGCCGTACGAGCTGCTCGTCGCCGTCATTCTTTCGGCGCAATGCACGGATGAGCGCGTCAATAAAGTGACGGCGGAACTTTTCCGCGAACACGATACGCCCGAAAAAATGCTGCGCCTTTCGCAGGAAGCGCTGGAAAAATACATCTATTCGTGCGGGTTCTACCATAATAAGGCGGCGCATATTCTGTCTGCCTCGCGCGATATTTTGGAAAAGTTCGGCGGGGAAGTGCCTTCCACGCTCGAAGAGCTGCGCACGCTGGCGGGCGTCGGGAGAAAGACGGCGAACGTCGTCTATGCGGTTGCGTTCGGAGGCGACGCCATTGCGGTGGACACCCACGTTTTCCGCGTTTCCAACCGTCTGGGGCTTGCCACAGGCAGTACGCCCGAAAAAGTGGAAGAGGGCTTGTGCAAGGTCATTCCCAAGGAAAAATGGTCGCGCGCGCATCATTGGCTCATCTACCACGGGCGGCGGGTATGCCATTCGCAAAGACCCGACTGCGCGCACTGCGCTCTCGCACCGTACTGCCGTTTTTTTCATCAGGGCTGACTGCATACATTCCTCCTTTTTGCGCAATCTGCAAAGAGGAGGATTTTTTTATGAACAATCTTACGGCAAAAGACGTAGAAGTTCTCACGCATCTTCTCACGGGGGAAGAAATGGCGTGCAAAAAGGCAAAGATCTATGCGAACACGCTGATGGACGCAGCGCTCGCAGCGGAGATGGAGGGGATCGCGCAGGCGCATGCGGAGCGGTTCGCCGCGCTTTTCGCGATGCTCGGAGGGAAATCATGAAACAGTCGAAAAAAGATATTATGCTCAACGAAAAAGACGCATTGCAGGATCTGCTCGACGCGGAAAAACTGCTCATGAACTACTACGCGGCGGCGCTCGCCGAGGGAAGCAGCGCCGGTTTCCGCAAGAAGATCTTCAAACTGTACGGCGAACATGCCGATACGCAGTTTCTTGTCTTCGAACAGATGCTCTCGCGCGGGTATTACGAAGTTCAGCCCGCCGAAAAAATGATGGTCGATCAGAAGACGGAAAGTTTTTCCAAGGTAAAAAAACAGCTCGCCGAAAAAAAGCAGTCTTGACAGCGCCCCTCTGCCGTGGTATAATCAAGCATATCAAGGGGGATACGCACATGAAAAAACAGCAGGAGAATGCAGACCGCGTCGATCAGGACGCATATGAACGGGAACAGGAACGCCAGCGCCGCGAACGTGAGGCGATCGCAGAGATGGCGGGTGAAGAGGGCGAGGCGCCGGAGGGAGCTTCTTCGGAAAAACCTGAATAGGCGCCCGCAATTTTCCGCGCGGGAAGAAAGTTCGGAAATAAGACAGGCGGAACGGCCACAGCCGTTCCGCCTGTCTTTTTCCGCAAAAGATTTTTACGGAAAAATACGAAAAACTGTTTACAATTTTTCCCTTATCGGTTACAATAGGGTCTGGCACTATAATAATAGGGAATACCATTGGCATGAACAACAAAGAAAAACATCACAAATTTTCCATCTTTTTCAGGATCACGCTCTTTATCGCGTTTGCCTTCCTCGTCATAGGGCTTGCCTGCCTCGGCTCTTTCCGCGGCACGGGCGACGCCTATGAGCTGAAGGTCAAGGGGGAGAACGACGCAGAGACGCCTGCCGTCGTTTTCCGCCTCTCCCGCCCGACGGAAACGGTCGATGGGCAGGAAGAGCAGATCAACGTCCGCATCGTCGCCGTCTATGCAAACGTGAGCGCGGCGTACCAGGATGCGGGCGAGAACGCGGTGCTCCGCATCGACTGGGCAAGCTCTGCTTCGAGTTCGTTTAACGTATCCAGCCGCCGCGCCGAGCTTACGGTGGAAAATTTTACCGCCGCCGCAGAGACGGAGGGGGCGTCCCTGTACGACTGGGGGGCGTTTTCGCTTCCTTCCGGAAACTGGCGCGTGACAAACAGCGGCACGAGCTATTCCTATGTTCAGCTCACTGCGCAGACCTGCAACATGCTCGTGAGCGAGATCGTGTTCGTGGGGGAGAAGCTCGATTCCGACAACGAAGGGACGGGGGAGCTGTGCGTCGTGCCCGCTTCCGTGTATTCCGCGACGCCGCTCATCGGACAGTCGCAGGAGGAGGCGGACGCCGCCGCGGCAGCGCTTCTTGACCGCCAAAGCACCATTCCCACCGCAAGCGGGTATCGTTTTTTCAGCTATTCCGCGGGGGAGCGCACCGTGCTCTCCACGATCTCGGAGATGCGGCAGGGCAGCGTATACGGCGAAGGCAACGTGTACGAGGGCGAGCGCGTATACGGTTCGCTCGGCGTGGATATTCTCGCGCTCGGAACGCTCATCTTCGGTATGAGTCCCTTCGGACTGCGCTTTTTCCCCATGCTTGCCGCCTTCGGCGCGCTGCTCGTCGGGGCAGACTTTGTGAGAAGATACGCCGGAAGCGACAAGGCGGGCATGATCTTTGCCGTCCTGTTTGCGCTCTCGAGCTTTACGCTTGCGCTGGGCGGGCTGGGTACGCCGCTCATGATCGGCGTGTTCTTCCTGCTCCTTTCGCTCGATCTGTGCCACCGCTTCTATGCGCGCGGCATGAAAAAGCCCGATTTCGCATCCTGTCTGCCGCTGATCGGCGCGGGGCTTTCCGCCGCCTGTGCCGTGTGCGTTCACGGGGCATTCGTCATTCCCGTGGCGGGCATTGCACTGCTCTTTGCCGCGGGCATGGTGCGCCAGTACAGTGCGAGAAGATACTATCTCGACAAGGCGATCGCCGAAGCGGAGACCGAGGAACAGGCGGGAAGCACCACGCAAGCCGCTTCGGGCGCCGGAGAGGACGCCGCGGCGGAACTCTCTCCCGCAAAGCGGAAAGTCGCAGAGGTCGTCTCGGAATACCGCTATAAAAATGCGGCGGCGATCGCGTCGTTTGCGGCTTCTTTCCTGCTCGGCGCGCTGATCATTGCGCTGCTCGCCGTGATCCCTGCCTATTTTGCATACGTCAAATTGTACGATGATCCCGCCGCTCCCGCTCTGAACGTGTTCACGCTGATGTGGAAGGCGTTCGCGGGCGGCTTTGTCGGTGTGAACGCCGGCGTCGGGACGGGTTCGGCGTGGAATCTCTTCTCCGTGCTCTCCCGTACGGACGGCGCGGCATATTCCGCCGTGTGGGGCGCGTTTGTCAACCCCGTCAGCCTGCTCGCCGTGGCGTTCGCCATCGGATACTTCATCTGGCGCGTCGTGTGCATCGCGCGCGCCGGGGAGTGGGGAAAAGCGGAGCGCAGGATCGTGCGCGAGCTTGCCATTCCGCTCGGCGGCGCGCTCGTCTCCGTGATCGCGGCGCTTGCAGCCAAAGAGGCAGCCGGCTTTGTCATGCTGGTGTATCTCTTTGCGTTTGCGCTTGCCGCAAGCGGTGCGCGCAATCTTACCGAAGCGGAGGGTGCGGCAGGCAAGACCGCGCGCGTGGCCGCGTGGGTCGTCTTTGGGCTGCTCGCCGCTATGTTTGTGCTCTACTTTGTATTTGCCACAGGCTTGCCGCTCCCTGCGGCGCTTGTGACGCGCCTGTTCGGCTGAGGGGAAGGGGGATAAGATGGTCGCAAAAATCGTGTGCTATGCGCTGAACGGATTGGAGGGCGTTCCCGTCGAAGTGGAGACGGACGTCAACCGCGGCATCCCCGCCTATGAGATGGTGGGGCTGCCCGATACTGCCGTCAAGGAGTCCAAGGAACGTGTGCGCTCTGCGCTCAAAAACAGCGGCCTTCTGTTCCCGATGAATAAGATCACCATCAATTTTGCGCCCGCAGACATCAAAAAAGAGGGCGCTGCTTTCGATCTCGCCGTTGCGGTCAGTCTGCTGAAGGCGAGCGAACAGCTCGTCGGGGCGGATACGGAAGGCGTCGTCTTTTTGGGCGAGCTTGCGCTGAGCGGCGATCTCCGCCCCATCGCGGGGCTGCTGCCCATCCTCATCTCGGCGAAAGGGCACGGCTTTTCCAAGTTTATCGTCCCCTCGGCGAACGCGCGGGAGGCGAGCTATCTCGGCGGGGCAGAGATCTACCCCGCCGCAACGCTTTCCGAGGTGGTACGCCATCTTTTGGGAACGCAGCCCATTGCGCCGCTGCGGACGCAGACGTTTGTTCCGCATGCTTCGGCAAAGGGCGGCGGAGCCGACCTGAAATATGTGAAGGGGCAGCCCGTTGCGCGCCGCGCGCTCGAGATCGCCGTCGCAGGCGGACACAATCTGCTTCTCGTCGGACCGCCCGGAACAGGCAAGACCATGCTTGCGCGCTGTATCCCGACCGTGATGCCCGACCTCACATTTGAAGAAGCGCTCGAGATCACCAAGATCCATTCTGTCGCGGGAACGCTGGGGGAGGAAGGCATCGTCACCGAGCGCCCCTTCCGTACGCCCCACCATACCGCCACCGTGGTTTCGCTGTGCGGCGGCGGCAACCGCGTCCTGCGCCCGGGGGAAATTTCGCTCGCGCACGGCGGCGTGCTCTTTCTGGACGAGCTCCCCGAGTACCACCGCTCGGCGCTTGAAGCGCTGCGCCAGCCCCTCGAAGACGGGAAGATCACCGTCTCGCGGGCGGGCGGGACTGCAGCGTTCCCTGCGCGCTTTATGCTGTGTGCGAGCATGAATCCGTGCCCCTGCGGCAACTACGGTTCCGCGGACCGCGTATGCACCTGTACGCCCGCCGAGATCAGGCGGTACCGCCGCAAGGTCTCCGGACCGCTTCTGGACCGCATCGATCTGCAGGTCGAAGTGGACAGCGTGGCGTATGACGATCTCTCCTCTTCCGTGCAGCAGGAGAGCTCCGCCGCGGTCAAGGAGCGGGTGGATCTTGCCCGCCGCATTCAGCGAAGCCGCTTCGAGGGGAGCGCCGTGCACGTCAATGCCGAAATGGGGGAGCGCGAGCTCGAAACATTCTGCGCCATGAGCCGCGAGAGCGAGGAGATCCTCCGCAGCGCCTTCGAGAAGATGAAGCTTTCCGCCCGCGCGCGGAGCCGCATTATCAAGGTGGCGCGCACCATTGCCGACCTCGCCGCGAGCGAGGAGATCCTGCCCGCGCATGTGTTCGAGGCGGTCTCTTACAGGATATACGATCAATTAGGGTAACGGGTATGCAATATTCGCAGGCGGAAAAGGCAATCATATGGCTGTGCTCCCGCACAGAACTTGATCACCGCACGCGCGCCGCGATCCTCAGGGCTGCGGGCGATCCCGCGCGTATTTTCCCCGATTTCGAAAAAATCTGTTCTCAGGTGATACAATCGCCGCAAAACGGGTTATATAAAACTGACCGTTCGTCCCGCGAGCGCGAAGCCGAGGCGCTGACTGCCGCTTTTGAAGAAAAAGGCTGTTTTGCCGTCACGGCGGCGAGCGGGGACTACCCGCCCGCTCTCGCGCATACCTACGACCCGCCGCTCCTGCTGTACGGCATGGGGAATCGGGCGCTGCTCGGGGCGCGGAAATTCTGTATCGTCGGCTCGCGCATTCTTCCGCCATGGGCGGGAAAGACGGGCAGGACGATCGCCGAAGAGCTTTCGCACGAGTTTGTCATCGTCACAGGGTTTGCCGAGGGCGGCGACGAAGCCGCCATTGCGGGCGCGCTGCCTTCGGGAAGGCTCATCTGCGTGCTCCCGAACGGGCTGGATCTGTGTTATCCCGCGGCGCATGCGCACCTCAAACGCGAGATCGCCGCAAAAGGCCTGCTGCTTTCGGAATTTCCATTCGGCACGGGCGTGCAGAAATATTCCTTCCACGCGCGCAACCGCTTGCTCGCAGGGCTTTCCGAGGGCGTTCTGGTGCTCGCCGCGGGCAAAAAGAGCGGAACGCTCATCACGGCGGACTGTGCGCTCGACTGCGGCAGGGAGGTGTTCGCGCTTCCCCATAACGTCGGCGCGGCGCAGGGCGTCGGCTGCAACGAACTCATCAAGAAGGGCGCGTATCTGTGCACGGGCGCGGCGGACGTTTTCTCCGTATTCGGAATGCAGCCGCAGGAGGCGAAGGCTCCGCCGCTCTGTGAGGAAGAGGCGCGTCTTCTCGCCGTCCTGCGGGCAGAGGGGGAACAGCATGCGGCGGTCATTGCCGAGCGTGCGGGCGTGCCGGTATTCGAGGCGCAGGCGTACCTTTCTTCGCTGGAACTCAAAGGGCTTGCCGTGAAATCGGGCGGCAACCGCTATGCGCCGCTGTAAAGCCGGAAAGCAGAGCGCAATTTTAAAAAAACGGCGGACACCTGTCCGCAATAAGGAGCCGTATGGATCTGATCATCGTGGAGTCGCCGAGCAAGGCGAAGACAATTTCACGCTACTTAAAGGGAAAATATCAGGTGGACGCCTCGGGCGGACATATCCGCGATCTTCCTCAGAAGCAGCTCGGCGTTGCCGTCGACAACAACTACGAACCCCGCTACGTGGATTCCCCCGGGAAAGAGGCGATCATCAAACGCCTTGCGGAGGAGTCGAAAAAGGCGGATAAAGTGTACCTCGCGACCGACCCCGACCGCGAGGGCGAAGCCATTTCCTGGCATTTGCAGACCGTCCTCGGGCTGGATAAAGAGGGGAAAAACCGCATCGAGTTCAACGAGATCTCTCCCAAAGCCGTAGAGGCGGCGCTCGAGCATCCGCGCACCATCGACTATAATCTTGTGGACGCTCAGCAGGCAAGGCGTGTTCTGGACCGCCTCGTGGGTTACAAGCTCTCCCCGCTCCTCAACGATAAGATCGGCAACGGGCTTTCGGCGGGGCGCGTGCAGTCGGTGGCGCTTCGGCTCGTCGTCGAGCGCGAGCGCGAGATCCAGGCGTTCAAGCCCGAAGAATACTGGACGATCGGCGTCGAACTTCAGGACGAGGGCAAAAAGTTCTCGCCCTTCAGGGCGGCGCTTGAAAAATACAGGGGCAAGAAGCTGAAGATCGGCAACAAGGAGCAGGCAGACGCGGCGCTCGCAGCGCTTGCCGGCGGCAAATATGCTGTTGCATCCGTCAAAAAGACGGTCGCCAGGTCGCACGCGCCCGCACCGTTTACCACGAGCACGCTCCAGCAGGACGCCTCCAACAAGCTCGGCATGACGGCGCCCGAGACCATGCTCATGGCGCAGCATCTCTACGAAGGTATGGACGTGGAGGGACTGGGGCATATCGCCTTTGTCACCTATATCCGTACCGACTCCACGCGCATCTCTTCCGACGCACAGGAAGCGGCGCGCCGCTATATCGAGCAAAATTACGGGAAAGAATATCTGCCCGCAAAGCCCAATTTCTACGCCTCCAAGAAGGGCGCGCAGGACGCGCACGAGGCGATCCGTCCCATCGATCTTACGCGCACGCCCGAATCGGTGAAGAAGCTGCTCGACAGAAAACACTACAACGTCTATAAACTCATCTATGAACGCTTCATCGCGTCGCAGATGGCGGAAGCGCTGTACGACGCCATGCAGATCGAGATCCAAAACGGCGATTATACGCTCAAGGCAAGCGGCAGAGCGCTGAAGTTTGCGGGCTACACCGCCGTCTGGCAGGACGCAAAGCCCGCCGGCGAAGAGGAGGAGACGAAGGGACTGCTTCCCCCGCTCGCTGAGGGCGATCCTCTGACCTGTCTCTCGGTCAAGCCCGAGCAGAAATTCACCAAGCCGCCCGTGCGGTATACCGACGCCTCCCTCGTCAAGGCGATGGAGGATAAGGGGATCGGCCGCCCGTCGACGTACGCGACCATCATCTCCGTCTTGGGCAAACGCAAATATGTGGAGAAAGAGGGCAAGTACATGAAGCCCACGGAGGTCGCCTACCGCATTACGGATTTGCTTGTGAAGTATTTTCCGGACGTCATGGACGTCGGCTTTACGGCGGATATGGAGTCCAAGCTCGACGAGATCGAGGACGGCGGAAAAGACTGGCATGCGGTGATCGCCGCGTTTTATCCGCCCTTTGCCGAGAAACTGCGCTTTGCCAAGACGGACGGCGACGAAGTGACCGACATCATGTGTCCCAAATGCGGGCATCCCATGGTGCGCAAGAACGGCAAATACGGGACGTATCTCGCCTGTTCCAACTATCCGGCGTGCTCAAATATCGTCAGCGAAGGCAATATGGAAGTGAGCGATACGCCTTGCCCCAAGTGCGGCGCCATGATGGTCGTCAAGAGCGGGCGGTACGGCAAATTCCTTGCCTGCCCCAACTATCCGGCCTGTAAATCGACGCTTCCGTACGGGGAGAACGCACAGCCCGCCGTGTTCGAGGGGAAGTGCCCCGTCTGCGGCAAACCCACCAAAAAGCTCCGCACGAAAACGGGCAAATTTTATTACGGCTGCAGCGGGTACCCCGCATGCGATTTCCGCAGCTGGGACGAACCGACGGGCGAAAAGTGCCCCGAATGCGGAAGCGCGCTCGTCAAGACGGCGCGCGGCGCCATCCGCTGTTCCAACAGGGAGTGCAAGTACCGCATTCCCGCGCCCAAGCCCGCGGAACCGCCCAAGAAAGATGATTAAAGTCATCGGCGCGGGGCTTGCGGGGAGCGAGGCGGCGTGGTACCTTGCCTGCCGCGGCGAAGAGGTGGAGCTGGTGGAGCAGAAGCCTTCCCGCCGTTCTCCCGCCCATACGGGCAACGCGTTCTGCGAGCTGGTTTGCTCCAATTCGCTCAAGAGCGACGATGTATACGGCAATGCCTGCGGGCTTCTGAAAGAGGAGCTCAGGCAGCTCGGTTCCGTCACGATGGAGGCGGCGGAGCTTACGCGCGTACCTGCGGGCGGCGCGCTCGCCGTCGATCGGGACAAGTTCTCCGCATACGTCACGCAAAAACTCGTCTCTCACCCAAACATTCACATTGTCTGCCGCGAGCAGACGGAGCTTCCCGAAGAGGGCATCGTTGCTACGGGGCCGCTTACGGACGGCGCGCTGTACGATGCCATCGGCAGGCGCTTCGGCGGCGGGCTGCATTTCTACGACGCGACCGCGCCCGTCGTGACTGCCGAGAGCGTCGACACGGCGCACACCTTCACGGGCGACCGCTACGGAAGAGGCACGGGCGACTATGTGAATTGTCCGCTCACCAAGGCGGAATACGAGGCGTTTGTAACCGAACTTGTCGCCGCCGAAAAGGTCACGCTGCGCGACTTTGAAAAGCGGGAGATCTTCGAGGGCTGCATGCCCGTCGAGGTGATGGCTTCCCGCGGAAAGGACGCACTGCGCTTCGGTACGTTCAAGCCGGTCGGACTTGCCGACGAGGCGGGCAAACGCCCGTACGCCGTCCTGCAGCTCCGCCGCGAGAATGCGGAAGGGACGCTTTTAGGGCTTGTCGGCTGCCAGACCAATCTGAAATTCGGCGAACAAAAGCGGGTGTTCGGACTCATTCCGGCGCTGAAAAATGCCGTCTTCGAGCGGTACGGCGTGATGCACCGCAATACCTTTCTCGATTCGCCCGATGTCCTCAATGCCGATTTTTCGGTGAAGGATGCGCCCATGCTCTTTTTCGCGGGGCAGATCACGGGCGTGGAGGGGTACGTCGAGAGCGCGATGAGCGGACTGCTTGCCGCGATGCATTTTCTCAGAAAACGACAGGGGAAAAGCGTATCCGTTCCCGAGGATACGAGCGTGTGCGGGGCGCTCTCGCGCTATATTTCCGCGCCGAACAAACACTTCCAGCCTATGAACGCCAATTACGGCATTCTGCGCGGGCTGGATGAACGGGATAAAAAAGAAAAGAAACGCCTCATGGCGGAGCGAGCGCTCGCAGAGATCGCCCGCTTCAAAGCTGAATACGGGGCATAGAGGAGGAAAAACTATGGAATTTCGCGGGACAACGATCTGCGCCGTCAAAAAAGGCGGCGTCACGGCGATCGCCGGCGACGGACAGGTCACGATGGGTGAGTCCGTCGTGTTCAAGAACACGGCGATCAAGGTGCGCCGCATCTACGGCGGCAAGGTCATTCTGGGCTTTGCCGGCTCGGTGACGGACGCCTTCGCGCTCTCGGAGCGCTTCGAGGGCATGCTCAACAAATTTGCAGGCAATCTCATGCGCTCGGCGGTGGAGCTTGCCGATATGTGGCGGAGCGATAAGATCGGCCGCAAGCTCGACGCAATGATGATCACGGCGGATAAAGATACGCTTCTCATCCTCTCGGGCACGGGCGAAGTCATCGAACCGGACGAGGGGATCTGTGCCATCGGTTCGGGCGGCAACTACGCGCTCGCCGCGGCGCGCGCGCTCGCGCAGAATACCGATTTTCCCGCGGAGGAGATTGCCCGCAAGGCGCTCAAGATCGCGAGCGAGATCTGCGTGTATACGAACGACCACATCATCTGCGAAACAGTATAAAGGGGTTCACGAATTTCTTTTTGAACTGACAAAATTCTAAAATTTTACTTCGCAAAATTTTAGAAGCCCATTGATCCATTTTAATGTTTTCCGCCACAATTTGTGCGTGAAGCACTTCCGCAGAAAGATGAAGGCGGCGTTGCTCAACTGTTGCCAATAACGCCGCCGAGGAAAACCGAATGCAGAGCCGAAGGCGAACATTGGGTTTTCCTAAAAATCACGAAGATTTTCCGCGTCAGTTCGCGGAAAATCTGTGAATATGTATAGGAGAAATAGTTATGGATTTATCCCCCAAACAAATAGTCAATGAACTCAACAAACACATCATCGGGCAGGACGAGGCGAAGAAGGCAGTCGCGATCGCGCTGCGCAACCGTTACCGCCGTTCGCAGCTCTCCAAGGAACTGCGCGATGAGATCACCCCCAAGAACATCATCATGAAGGGGCCTACGGGCGTGGGCAAGACCGAGATCGCCCGCCGCCTGGCCAAGCTGGTCAAGGCCCCCTTCGTCAAGGTGGAGGCCACCAAGTACACCGAGGTGGGCTACGTCGGCCGGGACGTCGAATCCATGATCCGCGACCTGGTGGAGATGTCCGTCC
>CALVLR010000026.1 GCA_944340685.1 uncultured Clostridia bacterium
GAGCAAAAGAAACTCGAAACCGAAATTGAGGAGCTGGAAGCAAAACTGACCGAAACGGAAAATACAATACAGAGCGCCGATGACTTTATACGGAACATAAAGAAGTATCTCGAAGCGCCGGAGCTTACCCGCGAAATGTGCTATGAGTTGATTGACCGTATCATCGTAGGCGGCTTGCCGAAAATCACGGGCAAAGAACGAGAGATAGATATTGTGTACAAAGTCGATATTGCCTCTGTTTTACGGCACAAACTCGATAAATAACAACAAGCGTATGGGTTATCTGAACTCATACGCTTGTTTTCTGCCTTTGATACCTTTATTTTGAGAGTGTCCATAAATTTATGTCACAACGTGAATTTAACCAAAATTGTTTGTAAATTTCTGTGGAATTTTGCGGAATGAGGAATTTTTTCCTCATTTTTTCATGCTTCTTGTCTTGTCAGTTTTGCGGGGTTGTGCTATAATAAACCAAAGAGAGAAAAACCATGGCAAAATTACTTGGAATTGATGTTGGATCGACGACGGTCAAAGTGTGCGTATTGGGTGAGGAGGGCAAGATCCTCTATTCTTCGTATGTACGCCACTTTTCGCGCGTCAAAGAATGTGTACTCGGCGAACTGGAAAAGATCCGCCCGATTTCCGATACCTTCAAAGCATGCATCACAGGTTCTGCGGGGCTTGGCATCGCGCAGCGCGGCAAGATCCCCTTTGTGCAGGAGGTTCAGGCGGCATACGGGGCGATCCGCAAACTCTATCCCGATACGGACGCGGCGGTAGAGCTGGGCGGCGAAGATGCGAAGATCATCTTTGTGACGGGCGGCACCGAACAGCGCATGAACGGAAGCTGCGCGGGCGGCACAGGCGCGTTCATCGATCAGATGGCGACGCTCCTCAACCTTACGGTGGAGGAGATGGATGCGCTCGCGCTCAAAGCGGAGCGGGTGTATCCCATCGCCTCGCGCTGCGGCGTATTTGCAAAGTCAGATATTCAGCCGCTTCTCAATCAGGGCGCAAGCAAGGCGGATATAGCCGCCTCCATTTTCCAGGCGGTCGTCGATCAGACCGTCTCGGGGCTTGCACAGGGCAGGCGGATCAAGGGGAAAGTGCTCTTTCTCGGCGGACCGCTCTTTTTCCTCAAAGCGCTCCGAAAGGCGTTCAAGACGACGCTCGGTCTCGACGATGCGCACGCGATATTCCCCGATACCGCACCGTGTTTCATGTCGATCGGCGCGGCAATGTACGCAAATGAGGAACGGGAGGAATCGCTGGAGGAGCTTGCTTCCCGCCTCTCCGTCGTTTCGGACGGCGAGAACATTGCGGTGGGAGAGCCGCTCTTTGCCTCGCAGGAAGAGTACAATTAGTTTATCGCCCGCCACATGCGGAGCGAGCTGGAATTTGAGAATATCCTCACATATCGGGGAGACGCCTATCTCGGCATCGATTCCGGCTCCACGACGACCAAGCTCATGCTCATCACGCCCGACTGCAAGATCTTATATTCGCACTATCAGACGAACAACGGACAGCCGCTCGACATCGTTGTGCAGCGCATCCGCGAGATCTACTCGCTGATCGGCGACCGCATCGTCATCCGCGGGGCATGCGTGACGGGCTACGGCGAAGATATGATGCGCGCGGCGCTCAAAATCGACTTCGGCGTGGTAGAGACGATGGCGCACTTCAAGGCGGCGCTGCATTTCAATCCCGAGGTCGACTTCATCATCGATATCGGCGGGCAGGACATCAAATGCTTTAAGGTGAAGAACCGCGCGATCGACTCCATCATGCTCAACGAGGCATGCTCCTCGGGCTGCGGTTCCTTTATTCAGACGTTTGCAAAGGCGATGGGCATGGAGATCGAGGAGTTCTCCCGCCTGGGGCTGTTTGCCAAACACCCCGTCGAACTCGGCTCGCGCTGTACGGTGTTCATGAACAGCTCCGTCAAACAGGCGCAGAAAGAGGGCGCGAGCGTGGAGGACATCTCCGCGGGGCTCTCCTCGTCCATCGTCAAAAACGCGATCTACAAAGTCATCCGTGCGCGCACACCCGATGAGCTGGGGAGCCACATCGTCGTGCAGGGCGGAACGTTTTTGAACGACGCGGTGCTCCGTTCCTTTGAAAAGGAGACGGGCAAAGAGGTCATCCGTCCCGCCATTGCGGGCCTGATGGGTGCGTTCGGCGCGGCGCTCTATGCCAAGGAGAATACTTCCGAAGATACGCTTTTAAGCACGCTCGTCTCGGAGGCGGAGCTTGGCGCCTTCTCCTATTCCTCGCGCTCGGTCACCTGCAAGGGGTGTACGTCGCACTGCAACGTGAATATTCTCACGTTTTCGGACGGCCGCCGTTTTATCTCGGGCAACAAGTGCGAGCGCGGCGCGGGGCTTCCCAAACCCAAAGATCTGCCCGATATTTATACGTTCAAATATGAGAAACTGCTCTCCATGCCCAACGCGGACGTGAAAGGCGGGCGCGGCACGGTGGGACTCCCGCTGCAGCTCGTCATGTTTGAGCAGCTCCCGCTGTGGACAACGTTTTTCGAGACGTGCGGCTTTAAAGTGCAGCTTTCCGACCGCAGCTCGCGCGAGCTGTACTTCCGCGGTCAGCATACCGTGGCGTCGGATACGGCGTGCTATCCCGCGAAACTCATGCACGGGCACATTGAATCGCTCCTCGATAAGGGCGTGGACTTCATTTTCTATCCCTGCGAGAGCTACAATCTCGATGAACACGACTCCACCAACCACTATAATTGCCCCGTCGTGGCATATTACCCCGAGCTGTTGAAGGCGAACAACGAGCGCCTCAACGACGAAAATCTGATCATGCCCTATCTCGACCCGAACAGCGAAAAGGCGACGGTGCGGACGCTGCACCGCGCTCTGAAAAAGTATAAGCTCTCCGCTTCGCTCATCCGAAGAGCGTACCGCGCCGGTCTGGAGCGGATGGAGGCGTTCCATGCGCTCGTTGTAGAGGAAGGGCGCAGGATCCTCGCCCGCGCCGAGCATGAGGACCGTCAGGTCATCGTGCTTGCGGGAAGACCTTATCACGCCGATCCGGAGATCAACCACGGCATTTCCAAACTTCTCAACTCGCTCGGGCTTGCGGTGCTCTCCGAGGACTCCGTCTTTGAAGAGGGCAACTATGTCAAAGTCAATGTGCTCAATCAGTGGACGTACCATGCGCGGCTGTATCGGGCGGCGGAGTTCGTCACGCACCGCAAAAATGTCAATTTGGTGCAGCTCGTCTCCTTCGGCTGCGGGATCGACGCGATCACGACCGACGAGGTCCGCGCCATTCTGGAGAGCCGCGGCAAGCTGTACACGCAGATCAAGATCGACGAGATCAACAATCTCGGCGTGGTTAAGATCAGGCTGCGCTCGATGCTTGCGGCGATCGAAGAGCAAAACCGAAAAAAGCAATCAGACTGAAATCATTTTGTTGCGCACATCAGGCGCAGAGAAACATTTATGAAAGAGAAAAAAACCATTCCCGAAAAACCTACGGTCGATTTTACCGAGCCTTTCCCCGTATTCACGGAGGAGATGAAAAAGACGCACGCCATCCTCATTCCCGATATGCTTCCGTGGCATTTCGACCTTTTGGTGCACGTCATGCGGCGGGCGGGCTACAGGGTGGAAGTGCTCCACAACGAGGGGCGCGCCGTCATCGACGAGGGGCTCAAACACGTTCACAACGATACCTGCTTTCCCGCGCTCTGCGTGATCGGGCAGTATCTCGACGCCTTAAAGAGCGGAAAGTACGATCCCGAGCACACGGCGGTGCTCATCACGCAGTCGGGCGGCGGATGCCGTGCCAGCAACTATATCCCGCTCATCCGCAAGGCGCTCAAGGCGGAGTTCCCCAAGGTCCCCGTGCTCTCGCTCAATTTCTCGGGGCTGGAAAAGGGAAATTCGCTGCATCTTTCCGTCAAAGAGTTCATCCGGCTCGCCTACGCCATTTACTACGGCGACCTCATCATGACGTGCTACAACCAGACCAAGCCCTACGAGCT
>CALVLR010000027.1 GCA_944340685.1 uncultured Clostridia bacterium
ACACTACACGCTTAGTCTGTGATCGGATCTCGCCCGCGGACAGTCCACAGACAACCTGCGCCTTGGGCATACTTTCCTAAGATCCTCTTAAAGGGCGAAAGTTTTCCCCTTAAGGAGGTTCCCCACTTGATTGACGCCCCATTCCCGACCGTGGGCAATCGGGGTGGGACGGAGCTTAAACGAGGTTAAGCCGCAAGCGCTACACGGCGCGCGGAAGCGCGACGTGCAACAGCCGACCTTCTTTCTTTCTTGTCAGCATTTAAATTTAATTTCCGTTTTTACGGAGCCGAGCCTCCGGCGTGCGTCCGACAAAATCCGCTTGCAATCGAATCCGTAACAGGCCCATATGCGGCGTCAGCCTATTTATATTATACCCGCGCGAGCGTTTTGTCAACCGAAACAAAAGAAAATCCAAAAATTCCCCCGTTTGGTTTTCGGATACATGACGCGCGTATTCAGTTGAGCACAACGTCTTTCAGGCTCTCATATTTTGCCATTGCCGCCGCCTTGATCGCCTCGAAATTCAGCCTGCGCTCAAACGCTTCGTCGGTGAGTTTTTTTGCGGTGAAGATGACGTCCGTCGAATACCTGAGGTTTTTAATGTCCGTTAGAAATTTCCCGCTCTGGCGGGTGCCGAGGAAATCGCCGCTGCCGCGCAGTTCCAGATCCTTTTCGGCGAGAGCAAAGCCGTCGGACGTATTTTTGAACACGGTGAGCCGCTCGCGGGCGGTCTCGCTGTCTGAGCCGACAAGCAGAAAGCACCAGCTCTTTTCGCTCCCGCGTCCTACTCTGCCGCGCAGCTGATGCAGCTGCGATAGTCCGAACCGTTCGGCGTTCATGATGACCATGATGGTCGCGGCGGGCACATCGACCCCGACTTCGATCACGGTCGTGGAGACAAGGCAGTCATATTCATGATTTTTGAACGCCGCCATGACGGCGCTCTTCTCCTTCTCCTTCATGCGCCCGTGCAGGAGCGCGAAACGCACGTCAGGCAGTCTGCCCTTTAACTCCTCCCAAAGTTCGGTGACGGAAGTCACTTCGCCCTCATCATCGTCGATCTTGGCGCAGACAAAGTATGCCTGCCGCCCCTTTTTCGCCTCGCCGCGGACGTATTCGAGCATATCGTCGTACTTATATGCGGGAACGATCGCCGTCGTGACGGGCTTTCTGTCGAGCGGTTTATCGGGAATGGTCGTCACGTCGAGATCGCCGTAAAAGACGAGCGAAAGCGTACGCGGAATGGGCGTTGCCGACATGACGAGAACATCGGGCATGTCCCCTTTTTCGCTCAATATGTTGCGCTGCGCAACGCCGAAACGGTGCTGTTCGTCGCACACGCAGAAGGCAAGGTTGCAAAAGTGCACGTCGCCCTGCAACACGGCGTGTGTACCGCAGAGAACGTCGATCTCCCCCGCGGCGAGCGCTGTTTTGAGTTCGCGCTTCTCTTTTGTCGTACTGCCGCCCGCAAGATACCCGACGCGGTAATCCGGGAACATCTTTTCAAGGAGCGCGCAATTCTGCGCGGCGAGCACTTCCGTCGGCGAAAGGTACACCGCCTGAAAGCCGCTTCTGAGCGCCATGAAGATGCCCGTAAGCGCGACCGCCGTCTTTCCGCTGCCGACGTCGCCTTGCAGCAGGCGGTTCATGCGGACAGGTCCCGTAACGTTATCATAAATCGCGCGTACCGCCGCCTGCTGACCCGCAGTAAACGGGAAGGGAAACCGCTTTTCGAACGCCGCAACTTCCCGCTCCGTGACCGAATAGCGGTTGCGGCGCGCTTCCTGCCGGTCTCCTTTCACAAGTTTGAAGGCGGAAAGAAGCGTAAAATATTCCTCTAAGGCGACGCGCTCCGCCCCCGCACGCGCTTCCTCCTGCGTTTTGGGGGCATGAACGGCGTAATACGCCTCTTTTAAGGGCATGAGATCGTATTTTTTGACGAGCTCCCAAGGGATGACCGTCTCCAACTTCTCCACGGCGAGCGCGGCGAGAACCGCGTCCCGCACGACGCGCTGCGTGAGCGATGCGCGCAGCGGGTACACGGGCACAAGCCCCTTGAGGCGCGCCACGCGGTCGAGCGGCTCAAAGCTGGGATTGACGAGGGAGATCTGCCCGTAACGGTTCTGTACCCTGCCGTAAAAGAGATATTCCCCCGCCTTCAGCCGCTCGGCAAGGTAGGGCATATTGAACCAGACGGCGGGAAAGGTACAGCCGTCCTGTTCCAGCCATGCGCGCACCGTTTTCAGCCGTGAGTAATGCCGCACCGGCTCGACGGAAACGAGCCTGCATGCCAGGAGCGCCATGTCGTTGTGGAACACCTCGCGCACCGACGTGCGGTTCGTCATATCGAGATAGGCGCGCGGAAAATGGCGGACGAGCGAAGCGCTGTCCGTAATGCCGAGTTTTGCAAATTCTTTGGCGCGTTTTTCCGTAACGCCCCTCAGCCGCGTGATCTCCATATCTCTTTCCGCTCAGCAGGTGAGTTCTGCTTTTTGCTATGAAAAAAGAGCGGCTCTGCGCTCTTTTTGCTGTGGTTTATTCCAAGGAAAGCAGGTAATAATATACGGGCTGCCCGCCGTAGTGGAAGTCTACGTCGCAATCGGGAAAGGCTTCCTGCACCTTTTCGGAGAGCGCGGCGGCGTCCGATTCATTGATCCCCTCGCCGTAATAGAGCGTGATGACCTCATGGGAATCATCTTTCAGCTTATCCAGAAGTTTCAGAACAGTCTCGTCGACATTGTGTCCCTTGGCAAGGATCTTTTTATCGTCCAGCCCGATGATGTCCCCTTCTTTGATGGAAAAACCATTGACGTTGGTCGTACGCACGGCGTGTGTGACCTGACCGGACTTTACATTGTCGATCGCATGGATCATATTCGTCTTGTTTTCTTCCACGGGCGCCTCGGGGCTGAACGCAAGCGCAGCCGCAAAGCCCTGCGGAACATTTTTGGTGGGAATCACGTGGATGGTGCGGTTTTCTACGAGCGCTTTTGCCTGCTCTGCCGCAAGCACGATGTTCTTGTTATTGGGGAAGACAAACACATTTTCCGCGTTGATCTTCTGCACCGCCGTCGCAATATCGGAAGCGGAGGGGTTCATCGTCTGTCCGCCTTCGATCACGCGGTCGACGAAGAGGTCTTTGAAGATCTCCGAAATGCCCTCGCCCGCACATACGGCAAGCATCCCCTGCTCCTTCTTTTCCGCCTCGCGCTTTGCTTTCAGCGCACGGTTCTGTTCGAGCATATTCTCGATCTTGGGGCGGTCAAGCTCGCCGAGCTCCAACGCATAGGTGAGCGCAACGCCGGGGCTGTTGGTATGAACGTGCACTTTGACCATCTCGAGATCGCCGATGCAGATGACGCTGTCGCCGATGCTCATGAGGTTCTCGCGGAGTTTATCGATGTCGGCAAGCGTCGTGCTCTTTTTCAGATTGATGATAAAGAACTCTGTGCAGTATGCAAACTGGATCTCGCCGAGATCCATATTGATAATATCGGAATTATCGCCGAAATCTGCATCCATGGAGCCGGCCTGGTTTGCCGCTTCCGTCTGCACTTCGGATACGATCTCGTCGCCCATGAGCGCGGAAAGGAACCCGCGCATGATGGTCATAAGTCCTACGCCGCCCGAATCGACGACGCCCGCTTTTTTGAGCACGGGCAGAAGTTCGGGAGTCTGCGCAAGCGCCCTGTCGCCCTCCTCGATGACTGCGGGAAGGAAGGTCTCGAAATCGCGGAGCTTGCCCGCGTTCTTCACCGCAAATTCGCTCATCATGCGGACAACGGTGAGGATGGTGCCCTCTTTGGGAATGGAAACGGCGCTGTAAGCGACTTTGGTGCCCGCTTCCATCGCTTTTGCAAACGTCTTGGTATCGACCTCGGGCTTGCTGTCGCGCAGGACGGAACAAATCCCGCGGAAGATCTGTGAAAGAATAACGCCCGAATTGCCGCGCGCGCCGCGGAGCGCTCCCTTGGAGACGCGGTCGCATACCTCGGGGAAGCTGTTGGAAGCAACCGAAGTCAGCTCTTTGACCGCCGACTGCAGCGTAAGCGACATATTCGTACCCGTATCGCCGTCCGGCACGGGGAAGACGTTGAGCGCGTCTACCTTAGCCCGATTGTTTTCGAGCATTTTTGCGCCGACGAGGACCATCTTGCGGAAGGTGGCGCAGTTGATCGTTTTTTGCATGAAAAATTTCTCTCCCGAATATTATCGCGCAGAGGCCGAGGTCATAATTTCAACCCAACGACGTTGACGTTCACGGTATCTACGATCATACCCGTGAAATACTCCACCTTGTACTTGATGCCTTCCTTTAAGGATTCCGCGACTGCTTCGATGGAGACGCCGTACTTGATGAGTACGGAGACGTCGATAAAAATGCGGTTGCCGGACGTGGTTACTTTCACGCCCTTGCCTCCTGCGTCTTTCTTGAACAGCTCGGCGAACGAGTCCGTAAAGCGGCGCGCAACGGTATCCACGATGCCGTAGCTCTCGAGCGCAGCCCAAGAGGCGACCTTTGCGATGGCAAGGTCGGAGATCGAGATTTTTCCGTATGCATTGCTGGTGCTGACTGACATAAGCGTTCTCCTCAGCGTTCTCTAATCTATTCTACCCCATCGCGGCGTAATTTGCAAGCGTTCTTGAAAAAAATTTCATATATTTTGCAAATTTTTTCTTGCAAGCGCCCCGTTTTTCATTGCAATTTTTAAAAAAAACTGCTATCATAGTCACGTTCGTTGCGGGCACGTTTTTTGTGCGCGCTCATCAATCAAGAAAAATACGCCCGTCGGGAGGAAGAAAATATGTCGAGAGTTTGCACTGTCTGCGGAAAGGGTCAGACGTCCGGAAACAACGTGAGCCACTCCAATCGCAAGACCAAGCGTGCGTTCAAGGCGAACGTGCAGAAGGTCTCCTATGTGAAGGACGGCAAAGTAGAGACCGGATACGTTTGCGCGCGCTGCCTCAAGAGCGACAAGATCGAGCGCGTATAACTTTTATCTGAATCATAAAAAGGACTGCTCCGGCAGTCCTTTTTGCTTTTCCGTTTTTTATAAATTCTCTCGGAACACGCGCAAAGCATTTCCGCAGGCGGCTTTTTCGGCGGCGCGGGTTCCGATCGCGCCTGCAAGGTCGCTCAGAAAACGCGGCATATACGAAGGGTCCGGAATGTATGCATTGGGCGGGATCCCGTCGAAATCGCTTCCGACGGCGAGTACATCTTCCCCGCCCGCGTTTATGATCGCACGCGCATGGCAAAGAAGCGCTTCCCGCTGCTGTGCGGCGGAGTTTTCAGCCCCCGCAAAATCCGCGCAGAAGTTGAGTCCGACGACGCCGCCGCAGTCGGCGACCTCTTTGATCTGCCCGTCCGTCAGATTGCGCGCCCACCCGCATACGCCCGCCGCGTTGGAGTGGGTGGCGATAAACGGACGTTTGAACGAAGCTACGTCGGAAAAGAGCTTATCGCTTCCGTGCGAAACGTCGGGAAGCATTCCCCGCTCCGCCATGCGCCCGACGGCTTCGAAGCCGAACGGCGTGAGTCCGCGCGCCGTCTCGCGCGCCGAAAAGGAGACGCGCCCCGCGCACACCCCTTCGTAATCGGGAAAGTTGGGAAACCCGAGCGAAGTCGGCGTGTTCCACACCAGCCCCACGATACGCACGCCCCGCGCATAGAGCGTATCCAGCCGCGAGAGATCGCCTTGGAGCGCGTCGCCCTCCACCGTGAGCATGGCGCCTGTGCAGCCCTCCGCGATCCCGTCCGCGCCCGTCACGCGGCGGTATCCCTCGCGTTCGCACATTTCGTCGAACGCATCGGCAAGCCGCAGAAAGGCGGAAAAGCCGCCGCCCTCTACGAACGCCGCAAAACATTGCAGCAGGCATCCGCCCGCCGCAAGGCGCTTCCGCGTAACTTGCGCGGCGCCCTCCTGTGTGAGGGCGTCGCAATGCAGATCGATGTATTTCATTTCTTTCGTAGAAACAGCCGCAAAATGGCGCGAATGGGATACGGCGCCCTGATGCACACGATCACGTTCAATTTCCCCCTCCCCGATCAGACTGCCGCGGCGTCTATCAGAACGAGCACAACGCCCTCCGCGCGAAAAAACGCCCGCTCCTCGGTGACCACATTGGAAATACCCAGCGTAGAACCGTAGACAAAGCGCTTAGGCAGAGGATAATAGAAACCGCCGCTCTCCATTATATGCACTTCGCCCCCGAACGGGACAATGGAGAGCGTGCTGCCCTTTTTCCCTTCGATGACGACATCGCCCGTCGCGGCAAAGATGCAGGCATAATTAGTGATCATGCGCGCGCGCACGCGCCGACGGAGCGCGGCATACAGCAGGTGCAGATTTCCGATGAAATGATCCTCTCTGCCCCCTCCGCCGCCGTAAAATTCGATCTCGTCCGCCCCTGCTTCGATCGCACGCATCAGCGCAAGCTCGCCGTCGGTATAATTTTTTTCGGAAGGATAGACCTCGGCAGGCGGCGGGTCGGGCATATAGGAGAGCGAATCATAGTCGCCGAGGTTTTCGTCGATGCGTACCTTTCCCTTCGCCCAGTCGTACGCGCCGTCGCAACACCATACGCGGGCTGAGGACGCGTCGATCGCGCTGCGGTACGGCTCCCCGTTCAGGAGAATGATCGCCTTCATGCCTCGGACCCGTGCAGACGCCTGATCGTCCACGCCATATCCTGCGAGCGGAACACCGTGCTCCCCGCGACGATGACGTTCGCGCCCGCCTCAATGACGGCGTCTACATTTTCTTCGGTAATGCCGCCGTCTACCTCGATGTCCATATCGGGCTTGCCGCTCTTGATGCAGAAGTTGCGCAGTGCCTCGATTTTTTTGAGCGTCTCGGGCAGAAAGCGCTGCCCGCCCCAACCGGGGTGCACGCTCATCAGAAGCAGCATGTCAGCGTCGTCCACACAGTCGTAGAGGCTCTCGACAGGCGTATTCGGATTGATGACCGCGCTCGCTTTCATGCCGTAATTTTTGATGATGCGCAGCGTCTGCACGGTAAGCCCGCGGCACTCCTCAACGTGCACGGTGATGATATTCGCCCCCGCGCGCGCAAAGCCTTCGAGCCTGGTATCCGGACGCATGACCATGAGATGGCAGTCGAGCGGAAGCGAAGTATACGGACGGATATGCTCGATCATCTGATTTCCGAACGTGATCGTCGGCACAAAATTGCCGTCCATCACGTCGCAATGGATGTAATCCGCCCCGCTGCGTTCGAGTTTGCGTACCGTCTCGCCCATGCGGGCGAAATCCCCCGCTAAGATAGACGGCGCTACCTTGACTTTCATCATAATTTTCCCCTTGTTTTATTCAAAGATCTTCGCGCAAAACGCGCGTCCGACCCGAGATTCCCCCTGTATTTTGCCTTGTTTCAGGCATTTTGCCCGCAGGCAGTTTTCGCTTTTATCCGCCTTGTTCCGGATATTTCGCCCTCAACTGCCCGCACGCGCCGCCTCGTCACCGCAAGGCGCACTTTGTCCGCCGCTCGCTTTTCTCGCGGCTTGACTTTTCCGCCTGCGGCTCCTCTTCCCAAAAATCTGCTCCGCATCTTTTCGGGAGCCCTGCATCGGCGGCGTCTGCTGTAAATTCCAGGTTTATCCGCCTTGTCCCAGATATTTCGCCCGCAGCTGTCCGCAGGCGCCGCCGATGTCGGAACCCATGCTGCGGCGGAGCGTTGCGGAGATCCCGCGCGCGGTGAGTTCCTTCAAAAACGCCTGCGCGTTCCGCTCGTCGGCGGCGAGAAGATGCCGCTCTTTGACCGCGTTCAGACGGATAAGATTGACGTGGCACGGCTTCCCCCGCAGCAGTTCGGCGAGCGCCGCGGCGTGCGCCGGATCGCTGTTTTCACCCGCGATCAGGCTGTATTCAAAGATATACCGCCGCCCCGTCTTTTCAAAATAGTATGCGCAGGCGTCGAGAATATCGGCGATGTGATAGGCGTTGGCAACGGGCATGGTGCGGGCGCGCTCTTCGTCCGTGACCGCATGCAGCGAAACGGTGAGGTTGAGCGGAATGCCCTCTTCGGCAAAGGCGCGCATCTGAGGCACAAGTCCGCAGGTGGAGAGCGAAATGTTGCGCGCGCTCATGCCAAGCCCCTCTTCCGCCGTCAGATTCCTGAGAAACCGCACGACGTTGGCATAGTTATCGAATGGCTCGCCGCTGCCCATGAGCACGACATTGGTGACGGCGCGCTCCTTTTTCGTTCCCCCTTCCGCGCGGTTTACGGCGAGGATCTGCCCTAAAATTTCCCCCGCGGTGAGGTTGCGGACAAGCCCGTTCAGGGTAGAGGCGCAGAACTTGCACCCCATGCGGCAGCCCACCTGCGTGGAGACGCACTGCGTGTTGCCGTACTTATATTTCATGAACACGCCCTCGACGATGTTGCCGTCGGCAAGGGCAAACAAAAACTTCTTGGTACCGTCTTTCGAGGTGAGCGTCTCCACAATGCGCACCGGCTCATCTTCGAACTGCTCCGAAAGCAGAGCGCGGAGGCGCGCGGAGACGGGGAGCTCGGAGATCTTCTTCCCCTGCGTCAGCCCCTCCATGAGCTGTCTGGCGCGGAAGGACTTTTCGCCCGCCTCTTCGACAAGCGATTTTAGCTCCGCAAACGATTTATCCTGCAAAATTTCTTTCATGCGCGCCTCATTTTTGCGACGTAAAATCCTGCGCCGAACGCGGTATCCGGCAGAAACTGAATGCCGAACGCCTTTTTTTCGTGCGGGAGCGGGCTTTCCGCCGCCTCGGCGGAAAACGCGGGGTGCTTTTCAAGAAACGCGCCCACCACGCCGTCGTTTTCCTCGGCAAAGAGGGAGCAGGTGGAATAATAGAGCGCCCCGCCCCTTTTCACATAGCGCGAGCAATTCTCTAAAATCGCGGACTGCACTGCAAAAAGCGCTGCCACGTCCTCGGGAGACTTGCCGAGCGGAAGATCGGGATTTTCGGCGACGGTACCGAAGCCCGAACAGGGGACATCGCACAGTACGCCGTCGAAGGCGCCTTCAAAGGCGGGATCGAAGACGGCGCTGTCCTTTTGCAGCGCCATGACGTTGCCTGCCCCCATGCGTTCGCAGTAGCTTTGAATGAGCGAAACGCGGTGCGCGTGCAGTTCGCACGCCGTGACGCGGGCGCACTTCTCCGCAAGGAGCACCGATTTCCCCCCGGGCGCGGCGCAGGCGTCGAGCAGACTGCCGCACGGCTCCACGACGCCGCAGATCGCGACGCTCCCGACCGACTGAAAGGTATAGTTCCCGAGAAAGAAGCCGTCGTCCCGCGCAAAATTTTCGAAGATATACACGTTTTCAAAGGGCGTATCGAGGTGAGGGCGGGCAAGATATTCCTCCGCTCCGCGTACAAAGCGGACGGTGACTCCCCTGCTCCCGGCGCGGACAATGCTCTCTGTGCGGTCGCCGTACTCCTTCCGGATCTTTCTGACGGCAAACAGCGGATAGGGCGTCGTTACAGCCAGACCCTCATCCCCCGCGGGGATCCTGACCCTGCTTTCGTCGAAAGCGCGCAGTGCGGCGTTGACAAAGCCTGCCATTCCCCCTTTCCCCATTTTTTTGAGCAGATCGACGGCGGTATCCGTCACCATATACCTGGGCTTTCCCAAAAAGATGAGCCAATAGAGCGCGATCTTCAAAACGATGCGCACCGTCTGCTTGGGATTTTTTGGGGCGACCGATTTTATACACAGCGCGAGATGGCTGTCGTTTTCGAGCACGCCGTACACCGTTTTCACGGTGCGCGTGCGGTGAAGCTCCTCGATGGGCGTATCGGCGAGCGCGATCTTTAAGTGCGCCCCCGCGCCGTACACCCTGGAGAGCACCTGATAGGGATCATAGAACGGGTTGGTCAAAGCGCGCGCCCTCCGTGAGTTTTCCGCCGTTGGCAAAGGCGGTGTCCGCCATACGCTTTCCGACCGCAGGCTGAAGCTCGGTGATGCGCACCGCCCCCTCGCCGCAGGCGACGACAAGCCCCTTCCTGGGCGAACATGCCACCACCATGCCCGCGGGCGCAGGCTCTGAAAGCGGCTGCACTTGCGCGTTGTAGCAGTTGATCAGAAGCCCGCCGCACACGCCGTATGCGAGCGGCGCGGGCGAAAGCCCGCGGATAAGCGCGCTCACCTCTTCGGCGGGGCGCGTAAAGTCGATGGGCGTGCGGGAAACCTTTCTGCACACCTGCCCCTCGCCCTGTTTTTTTAAGATAACGTCCCCCCTCTGAATGCGGGAAACCGCCTCGCAGATGAGCTTTGCTCCGAGAGAAGCGAGCTTTTCGGTGAGCGTGCCGCAGGTATCCGTGTCCGAAATCGGCAGGCGCTCCTGCAAAAACATGTCGCCCGTATCCAGTCCGACGTCCGTCTTCATGATGGTCACACCCGTCTCCTTCTCGCCCCCGAGAATGGCGCGCGCGATGGGCGCGGCGCCGCGGTAGGCGGGAAGCAGGCTCGCATGCACGTTCCATACTCCCAGCGGGAAGAGATCGAGGATCTCCTGCGTGAGGATCTGCCCGTATGCGCAGGTGACCATGAGGTCGGCGCCCGCTCCGGCGAGCGCGGAAAAATCGGCTTTGAGCTTTTCCGGCTGAAGCACGGGAATGCCGCGCGCAAGCGCCTCCGCTTTGACGGGCGGCGGCGTTAAAACGCCCTTCCTGCCCTGCGGTTTATCGGGCTGAGTGAGCACGGCGGCAATGTGAAATTGTTCCGCCAATGCCCGCAGCGAGGGCAGGGCAAATGCGGGCGTTCCCGCAAAAATGAGTTTCATATTCGCTCCATGAATGTGGTGTTTTCCGGTACAACCTGCTGCTTACAGCATGGCAACGATTTGCGACGCATATCCTTGCCAGACTATTCGTCGACGGAATGGATATTCGAAGCCTTATCCGTATAGAGCACGCCGTCCAGATGATCGAGCTCGTGGCAGATAGCGCGGGCGAAAAAGCCGCGTGCGGTGAGAGAATACCTGTCCCCGTTGCGGTCCTGAAAAACGATCTTGACCTTCTCGGGACGGACGACGGTCCCCGCCTTGCCGCGCACCGAGAGGCACCCCTCAGGCCCGCTCTGCTCCCCCTTCTGGGAAACGATGACGGGATTGATGAGTTCGAAGTAGCCCTCCTCCACGTCGACATGGACGGCGCGGACGGGCACGCCCACCTGCGGCGCGGCAAGCCCCGCGCCCTCGGCTGCTTTGAGGGTATCCTTCATATCGTCGAGAAGCTTGAAGAGCTCGTCGTCGAAGCGGGTGACGGGTTTGCATTTTTCTCTCAGGACGGGATCTCCGACCTGAACGATTTCACGAATCATAATACTCCTTATGTATGCTCACAGATTTTTCTCAAACTGATGAGAAAAATCTTCGTGATTTTCAAAGACAACCCATTGCACGGCATAAATGCCTGGCAATGTGTTTTCTCTCGCCGCCGCTGTTTTGCAACATTGTAGCACGCGGCGGCTCACTCTTTCGCCGTAAGCCGCGTGAGCGGCAAACAGGGGCGCAAAAGGCATAACGCAGTGACGCCTTTTGCAACCATTTTATAGCGGAAGGAAACCCTGCCTTGCGCAAGTGATTTTATAGCTTACTCACAGATTTTTCTCAATCTGATGAAGAAAATCTTCGTGATTTTCAAAGAGAACCCGCGGGCATGCCCTTCGGACTGACCGCCTCACGAATTGTTCCGCTTCAGCTCAGGTTGGAGGGATTTTCCTCTACATAGACGAGCGCGTTTTTCGGCTTGACCGCGCTCGCTTCTTCATAGATACACTCGAGCAGACGATCGGACGTAATGCGCATGAGCACCTGATAGCGGAACTTCCCCTGAATGCGCTTGATGGGCGCGTGCATGCGGTTGAAGAAGAGAAAATCATCGGTATGTGCGTCGTAGAGGCGCTGCAGCCGCCCGTATACCTCGCGGAGCGCCTCCAATGCGTCGGCGTCCTTTTCCGAAGTCACCATTACGCGCACGATCCTCGCAAAGGGCGGGAACATCGCCGCGGCGCGGAGCGCGATCTCATGGCGGTAAAATCCCTCGTAGTCGTAGGCGGCGGCAAAGCGGAGAATGTAATTGTCCGGATCGTACGTCTGCAAGACGACGTCTCCCTTCTCCGTGCCCCGTCCGCTTCTGCCCGCGACCTGCGTCACGAGCTGGAAGGTGCGCTCGCCGCTGCGGTAATCGGGAAAGTGCAGACTCATATCGGCGTCGAGAATGCCGACGAGCGTGACGAGCGGGAAGTCATGCCCCTTTGCGACCATCTGCGTGCCGACGAGAATATCCGCCTCGCGGTCCGCAAACTGTTTTAAGATGCGGTAATGTCCCTCTTTGCCGCTCGTCGTATCGTTGTCCATGCGCAGAATGCGCGCAGAAGGATAGAGTTTTTTGAGTTCGCCCACCACGCGCTGCGTGCCCGTGCCCGCGTAATAGACGTGCGTGGAGCCGCATTCGGGGCAGGCGGCGAGCATTTTATAGCGTGCACCGCAGTAGTGACATTTGAGGCAATTCTCCTCGCTGTGGTAAGTGAGCGCCACGTCGCAGTGCTCGCACTTGGCGACATAGCCGCAGTCACGGCAGAGCACGGTCTGCGCAAACCCCCTGCGGTTGAGAAAGAGGATCGCCTGCTGCCCCTCCGCAAGGCAGGTCTCCAACCGTTCGCGGAGCGCCGCGGAAAAGGGAGAGGGGTTGCCGCGCTTGACCTCGCGCCGCATATCGACGATGTGCACATCGGGCAGCGGACGGGCGTTGATGCGGTCGGGAAGTGTGATGAGCTCAAATTCCCCGTCCTTGGCGCGGCGGTACGTCTCGACCGAGGGCGTCGCGCTGCCCAGAACAAGTTTGCAGTGGTTATATTGTGCGCGCAGAAGCGCGACGTCGAAGGTATTATAGCGCGGCGCGCTCTCCGAGAGATAGCTGCCGTCGTGCTCTTCGTCAATGACGATGACGCCCACGTTCTCGACGGGGGCGAAGATCGCCGAGCGCGCGCCGATGGCGATGCGCGCAGTCCCCTCGCGGAGACGGTGCCATTCGTCGAACCGCTCGCCTGCCGAAAGCCCGCTGTGCAGAATGGCGGCGGCAGCGCCGAACCGTGCGCGCAGCTGCGAAAGCATCTGCGGCGTGAGCGAGATCTCGGGTACCAGAAAGATCGCCGTCTGCCCGCGCGCCAAAGCCTTGGCAATGAGGGTGAGGTAGATCTCCGTCTTGCCGCTCCCCGTGACTCCATGGAGAAGCGTTACGGTCTTGTCCGTCTCTTCTATGCGCCTGACGGCGGCATCCTGCGCAGGTGTAAGCGTACGCGCCGAACTCTCGCCCTCTACGCCGCGGTACGGGTCACGCAATATTCTGCGCTTTTCGAGGGCGATCGCGCCCTTTTTGACGAGCGCGTTCACGGCAGAGCCGAACATCTTGCGGAGCACCGCCGCGTCCGCCTCGCCGTTTTCCTGCAAAAATGCGATACACGCCGCTTGCTGCGGGGCGTTTTTTGCGGGGGGTATGTCCGCGATGAGGCGCGCAAACGTGCGGTACGTCTCCCCCACTCTGCCCGTCCGCATTTCGGCGGGCAAAAAGAGGCGCAGAACGAGCGCCATGGGCACGCGGTAGCGCGCCGCGATCGCATGCGCGAGCGCAAGGCACTCGGCACCCAAGACAGGGAAATCCTCCTCCGCGCGGTAGATCTTTTTGAGTTTTTCCGCAGGATAGTCGCTCGTATTTTTCACGCGCATGACAAAGCCCGTCGCCGCGCTTTTCCCGAAGGGTACGGCGACGCGCGTCCCCGCCGCAACGGGAAAATCGCAGGTATAGTCGAAAATTTTATCGACCTCGCTGTGCGCAATATCTACGATGACCTCGCAAATCATGTTCTTATGCAAAAGAAGCCCCTCATCGGGGCATTTCATGCGGCGGAAAGCGCAATCAGTCGTGCGCGATCGTGACCTTTCCGTTCATGATCTCCTGGCAGGCAAGAACGATCTCCTTCTGCTTGCCGGGAAGTTCGGTTACGCCCGTAGACTGCATCTGCTCGATGATCTGGCGGGTACGCTTGGCGACGATGACGCACAGCTCGTAGCGGCTTGCGGGATTTTCGGGCGTCCCAAGCTTGCGGATGAGTGCATCCACCGAAGGCTCATTGATCATATATGTTTCTCCTTTTCTTTGCGGATAATTTCCAGAATTTTCGTCTTGGTGATCTTCGACTCCTCATTGACGAGGACGTAATCGTAGAGGTGCGCCTGTTCCAGCTCGTAGCGGACGCGCTGCAGGCGGGCTTTGCGGTCCTCCTCCGATTCCGAACCGCGCCCCGAAAGGCGTTTTTCCAGCTCCTCCATCGAAGGCGGCGCGATCATGACGAGCACCGTCTCTTCGGGCATAAGGCGCTTGGCATTGAGCGCGCCCACCACGTCGATCTCCAGAATGACGGAGTGGTCTTTCAGCTGACGTTCCACAAAAGAACGGGGCGTGCCGTAAAAGTTTCCGAAATGCTCATCGTATTCGAGAAAATCGTGCTCCATGATGCGGTTCCGGAATTCCTGCTCGCTGATGAAGAAGTATTCTCTGCCGTCCTCTTCCCCTTCGCGCGGCGCGCGCGTCGTACAGGAAACGGATTTGACGAGACTCTTATCCTCTTCGAGCAGATAATTGACGATCGTCCCCTTTCCGACGCCCGAAGGCCCCGAGAGGACGAGAAGAATGTTTCTCATAGTCCTTCCTTGTGGTAAAATTGATGTTGTACGATGTTTGGCGACCGTATCCCCGCCCCGCCTTTGCGGAAGAGTAAACGTGGCGTTGCTATGATAAATCACTCGCGAAAGGAGGCTGCGCCTCCGCCCGTCTTGGCGGCACCAAGGTAATGTGCCGTCTGTGGTACTTCGAGCCTACGGCTCTTGTGCGCCGCTTCATCGAAATTCTCTTGCAAGCAAGACTTTCTCCTCGCTTCGGACACAAATTGCCCCTGATAAAGGCAATTCCTTAGTTCGCGGCGCGCGCACAGCGCACTGCGCTGGTACGCATTATGCATGGCTCACCCCTCAATTTGTCGCTTGCGACTTCTGCGGAAGCAGTGAGTTCGCGTGCGCGAAACCGTTGCGAACTGCACGCGAGCGAAAGAAACAAAATGAGAAGCGTAGCGAACATTGGGTTTCCCTTCCCCTCACGAAGATTTTTCGCGTCAGTTCGCGAAAAATCTGTGAACACCCTTACTCCAGGTTCTGTATCTGTTCGCGCACCTTTTCGATCTCGTTTTTCATCTCGAGCGCGAGAGCGGTCACGCTCTGATCGTTGGACTTGGAACAGATCGTGTTGCATTCGCGGTTGAATTCCTGCACCAGGAAGTCGAGCTTGCGGCCCACCTGCTCCGCAGTGCAGATCTCGCGGAACGCCTTTGCATGCGACGTGAGACGGGTGAGTTCTTCGTCGATGTTGCATTTATCGGCGAACACCGCGGCTTCCGTTAAAATGCGCGTTTCGTCAGCTTTCCCCGCAAGATACTCCTGAATGCGCTCGGTGAGCTTTTTTCGGTACTCCTCCGCGACAAGGGGCGCACGCACCGCAATTTTTCGGGTGAGCGCCTCAATGGTCTGCATGCGTGCAAGAAGATCGGCTTTCAGGCGTTCCCCCTCGGTCCTGCGCATGGCGGCGTGAGATACGAGCGCCTCTTTCAGCGCCGCGTCGAGCGCGCGGGTAAGCGCCTCGTCCGCACCGCCGTTCTCCTCCGTACGCACCACATCGGGCAGGCGCAGATAAAAGGAGAGCGACACGTCGTCTTTGAGGTCGGGGAACGCCTCTCTGAGCGCCTCCGCCGCCCGATAATAGCCGCGGGCGATGTTGAGATCGACGGACAACGTCTTCTCTTTTTCACGCTTATCGGTATAGCTGACGAACACGTCGACATGCCCGCGGGAAATGTGCTCTCTCACGACGGAGCGGATATGATCTTCCTGGGCAAGAAAAATGCGCGGGCTTTTGATCGCAAGATCGAGAAAACGGTTATTCACCGATTTGACTTCCACCGTCAGTTCAATGCCGTCGGTTTTCGCCACGCCTTTTCCGTATCCCGTCATGCTCAGCAACGCCGCGTCCCTCCCGTATACCGATTTACGATATATCTCATTATACCACGCGCGCAGGTATATTTCAAGCACTTTCGGCGATTTTTTCGTGCAAAGCGCACAAAAAAGAGTGTTGCGCGCCGCGGAAAATTCCGCGGCGCGCTGCATAAGATCAATGATCAAGCATGGCGAGAAATTCCGCCTCATTTATGATACGGATCCCCTTTTCCTGCGCTTTTTTGAGTTTGCTGCCCGCGCTCTCGCCCGCGACGACGAGCGTCGTCTTTGCCGTGACCGAACTCTGCGCGGTGCCTCCGAGCGCCTCGATCTTTTTCTGCGCTTCGGGGCGGGACATGGAGGCAAGGCTCCCCGTGAGCACGACGTACTCGCCCGCAAACGCCCCCTCCGTCGGCTTTGCCTCGACGGCGGGAGCAACGCCCGCCGCCTTCAGCCGCGCAAGTTCGGCGCGGTTCTCCTCGTCGGCAAAATAGCGCAGAATGGCGTTCGCCGTGATCTCACCGATGTTCTCCATGGCGACGAGTTCCTCAAACGAGAGGCCCTCAACCGCCTCCACGCTGCCGTAAGCGGCAAGGTCGCGCGCCGCCACTCTGCCGATGCCATCGATCCCGATGGCGTATAAAAATCGGTCCAGCGGCATTTTTTTGCTGTTTTCAATGGCAGTCAGAAGGTTGCCGATCTTCTTTTCTTTGAACCCCTCCAGACCCTCGAAGCTCTCTTTGGTGAGGGCGTACAGATCGGAGAAGCGGCTCACGCCCCGCTTTTCGTGGAGCAGCGTGAGCGTCGCCTCGGACATACCCTCGACGTCCGCCGCATTTTTGGAGCAGTAGTGCGTGAGCTTTTGTACGATGCGGGGCGGACAGGCGGCGTTGGTGCAGAAGAGGTTTGCGCCGACTTCGGAGACGGGCGCGCCGCAGTACGGGCAAACGGCGGGCTTTTGCACGGGGACGCTCCCTTCGGCGTGCGAGACCGCGCCCAGAATTTCGGGAATGACCTCGTTGGAACGGCGCACCAGCACGCGCGAACCCACTTTTACGTCTTTTCTGGTGAGGTCGCCGAAGTTGTTTAAGGTAGCGCGGCGCACCGTTGCGCCCGCGAGTTCGACGGGCGTGATGAGCGCGAGCGGCGTGAGCTTGCCCGTGCGCCCCACCTGCCAGCGTACCGCCTCAACCGTCGCTTCCGCCTCCTCCGCTTCAAACTTATAGGCGATCGCCCAGCGGGGGAATTTATCGGTATAGCCCATCGCCTCGCGCACGCGCACATCGTTGACCTTGACGACGGCGCCGTCCGTGAGCACGTCGATCTTCTTGCGCTCGATCTCGATGAAGTCGATCGCGTCCTGAATTTCCTCCAGCGTCGTGCATTTGACGAAGTACGGATATGTCTTGAATCCCTCCGCCCGCAGGAATGCCATTGCCGCCTCCTGCGAGGGGACGGGATCCTCGCTCATATAGTTGACGTCGTAAAACATGATCTCGGGACGGCGCTGCGCCGTGACCTTGGGGTCGAGGTTGCGGATGGCGCCCGCGGCGGCGTTCCGCGCGTTTTTGAGCGGTTCGTCGGGGTGTGCCTCGTTATATTTTGCGAGCACGGAGAGGCGGATGATCGCCTCGCCGCGCACCTCGAGCGTGCCCTTATATGCGATCGTGAGCGGAAAGGAGCGGAGCGTGAGCACCTGCGCGGTGACGTCCTCCCCCTCCGTGCCGTTGCCGCGCGTCGTGGCGCGCACGAACGCGCCGTTCTCATAGGTCAGGCAGACGGTGAGACCGTCGAACTTGTATTCTACGGTAAATCCGGCTACGGGATCGACTTTTTGCACGCGCGTAACAAATGCGGCGAGCTCATCTTCGGTGACCGCTTTGTCGAGCGAATACAGCCGTTCGATGTGGGTATGGCGCGCAAACGCCTTGATCGGCTCCCCGCCGACGCGCCGCGTGGGCGAATCGGGAAGCTTTACGCCCGTCTCCCGCTCAAGCTCTCTGAGTTCGTCGTAGAGCTTATCGTATTCCCTGTCCGGCACGCTGGGATTATCGAGCACATAGTACTCGTATGCCCATTGATTGAGGATCTTTACAAGTTCATGCATTCTATCCATAAAACACCTCACAGATTTTCCGCGAACTGACGCGGAAAATCTTCGTGATTTTTAGAAAAACCCCGTGTTCGCAATGCTCTGCACGCGGTTTTTCTCGGCGGCGTTATTGGCAACAATTCAGCAACGCCGCCTTCATTGTCTTGGCGGCACCAAGGGAGTGTGCCGCCTGCGGGCACGGAATTGCCGCTAAGAAAGGCAATTCCTTAGTTCGCGGCGCGCGCACACCGCACTGCGGTGCTGCGCATTACGCGCCGCTCACCCCCAAAAGCGCTTCACGCGCAAATTGAGGCGCAAAAGGCATAACAAGTGAAGCCTTTTGCAATCATTTATAACCTTGGCTCCCTCGTCGAGGGAGCTGTCGAGCAAAAGCGAGACTGAGGGAGTTCGGCAAACGGCTCAGCTCATAAGACACGTCCCCAACTCCCACCGCCCCTTTGGGGCGCCTCCCTCGACGAGGGAGGCAAGTGGTAAAATCCTCGCGCAAGGGCAGTGTTTTCTCTCAAATCACGGAATTTTTACGAGCCTTTGCTCGTAAAAATTCGTGAACCCTATATTATTGTCAGCGGCGCCAGCGCCGCGGCAAGATCTTTGTTCCCCGCCTGATCGAAATTGACGGTAACGATGATGTTGCTCCCCGCGCCGCGCAGCGCCGTGACCGTCCCCTCCCCGAAACGGGTATGCCGGACGCGCATGCCGACCTGAAATCTGGAGGCATCCTGTTTGGGCGCGGCAGGCTTGGGCGCGCTCGTACTCCCCGCGTTTCCGTAACGGACATGAGCCGCTTGCTCCTGCCGGGCGCCCGTGCGCAGATAGCCCGCCGCGGGTTTTCCCGTGCCAAAGGTGCGGTATCCCTCGTCGTCGCGCTTTGCGCCATACCCGAACGCGGAAGCTTTTCCCACATATGTATCGCGCGTGCGCGCGCCGCCCGCAAATCCACCGTAGCCCCCGTAGCCGCCCGTGTAGTCGCCCGAGAAGCGCTGATACGTCCGCTCGCGCGGGATCCCCAGCTCCTCTTCCAGCTCGCCGGTAAATTGGGAGCGCGCCGTCGGCTCTCTTCTTCCGTAGAGGTAGCGGCTGCGCGAACGGGTGAGCCAGAGCCGCTCCTTGGCGCGGGTGATCGCAACATACATGAGCCGCCGTTCCTCTTCGAGCGCGACGGGGTCGTCCGCCGCCCGCGAAGTGGGCATAATGTTCTCCTCCAGGCCGACAAGGAATACGCACCTGAATTCCAGCCCCTTGACGGCATGGATGGTCGCGATCGTCACATAGTCGCCGTCGTCCATCTCGTCCGTGTCGGAATAGAGGGTGATCTGCTGCAAATAGTCGGAGAGCGTTGCGTCCTCGTTCATGCGCACGAACTCATCGACGGAGTTTGCAAACTCTTCGATGTTGGCGCGCTTGGTCACGCTCTCGTCGGAATTATCGGCATACTGTTCGAGCATGCCCGACGAAGCGATGAGCCTGTGCGTCAATTCGCTCACCGTGAGCACCTGCGCGTCGATGACGAGGTTTTTCAGATATTCCCCGAACGCCCCGAGTTTCGCCTTTGCCCCCGCGTTGAGCGGAAGGCGGTCGGCGTCCATCACTGCATCATAGAGGGAGACATCCTCCGCCTCAGCATACTGCATGAGCGTCTGCACCGTCTTGTCACCGATGCCGCGGCGCGGCACATTGATGATGCGCATGACCGCCTCGCTGTCGAACGGGTTGGCCGCAACGCGCAGATAGGCAAGAATATCCTTGACTTCCTTGCGCTCAAAAAATTTGAATCCGCCGAATACTTTATAATTTATGTTGTATTTGGCAAATTCCTGCTCGTAGGAACGGGTGAGCGCATTGATGCGCATGAGCACGGCGAAGTCGGAGAGGCGGTAACCCTGCTTTCTCATTTCAAAGATGGTGCGCGCGCAGTAGAGCGCCTCGCCCGCCTCTTCCTCCGCCTCAAAGTAGACGGGTTTTTCGCCCTCCTCGGCGTCCGTCCAAAGCTCCTTCCCCTTGCGGCGCACGTTGTGCGCGATCGAAGCGTTTGCAAGGGACAGGATCGCCTTCGTCGAACGGTAGTTGCGCTGCAGCTTATAGACCTTCGCCTTGGGATAGACCTTTTCAAAGCCTAAAATGTTCTCGATCTTCGCGCCGCGCCAGCCGTAAATGGACTGATCGTCGTCGCCGACGACAAAGAGATTGCCGTGCACGGAGGCAAGAAGCTGTACGATCTCGAACTGCACGGCATTGGTATCCTGAAACTCGTCCACATGGATATAGCGGAAGCGCCCCGCGAGATACTCGCGTGCCTCCGCGTCCGTTCTGAGAAGCTCGAGCGCCACGGTGAGCAGGTCGTCGAAATCCAGCGCGTTGTTGGCTTTGAGGTGCGCGGCGTATTTCTCATACACCTTAACGGCAGGCTCCATGTTCCGCTCGTGCGCCGCATGGCGGGCGTATTCCGAGGGCGAAAGCCCCAGCATCTTCGCATTGGAGATATGCCATTTGACGGACTTCAACAGCCCGTCGTCGTCCTGATAGCCGCATTCCTTGAACGCCTGCTTGACGACGGCGGAACGTTCCTGCTCCGAATAGATGGAGAAATTCTGGCTCAGCCCCATGCGTTCGGCGTACATTCTTAAAATTTTTACGCACATGGAGTGGATGGTGCACACCCACATGCGGCTCACGTCCGTCATTACGTCGAGCCGCGCGCGCATTTCTGCGGCAGCTTTGTTGGTAAAGGTGATGGCGAGGATATTTTCGGGCGGAACGCCGAGATCGATGAGATGAGAGATGCGCGCCGTCAGAACGCGCGTCTTACCGCTTCCCGCGCCCGCGAGCACCAAAACGGCGCCCTCGGTATCGAGGACGGGCAGGCGCTGTTCTTCATTGAGGGATTCAAGTTCTTCCATACCCGCCCATTATACCATAAACGGCGAAAAATGACAAACGTTTGCCTGCGGAGGCAATATGTTTCCCATTGTCAAAAACGGCGGGTCAGTGATCCGCCGTCGTCTTTTCGAACTCGTATTCTTTTTTGAAGCGCTCGAGCGCGGCAAGGTACTTTTGCGAAAGCTCCAGGTTATAGCGCTGTTTTTCTTCGTAAGAGAGTGTCTCGTAATACGCCTTGTCGGTGAGCCGTCCGATCGCATCGGAGACCTCCCCCTCCGTGAGGAGCAGTTTTTTGACTTTCAGATAGAATTCGTCGGGTGTTTCCCCGCGAATGGAATCGGAGACTTTTCCGACGAAATACCGCTCCATACGGCTCTCGCTGATGCCCTGTTCGCGCGCCTGTTCGCGGCGGGCATCCAGTTCCGCCTCGCACTGCTCCCAAAAGCCCTTCTTCATGCGTGTTTTCGCCTCTTTTGCAAGCATTTTGAGCGTACGTTCCATAGAAATTCTCCTTATCTTATATACAAAATCTTTGCCCGCATCCGCGCCCCGTGTACCCGTGTAATCTGGCAGAAGCTGCTTTCATGCAAGGAGCGTGCCTTGTTAAATCACTCGCGCAAGGATGGTTTTCCTCCCCAAATAATTTGTCAGAAGATGCTTTCATGCAAGGAGCGTGCCTTGTTGAATCACTCGCGCAAGGAGGGTTTTCCTCCCCAAATAATTTGTCAGAAGATGCAAGCAAGGCAAGGAGCGTGCGCAAACACCGACGGGAGCGTACAAAGACGTACGTGACCAAGGGGTGCGCAAGCGCGACACAGCATTGCGCCGCATATCCTGACAAATTCTGACAAATTTCGCAAACGACAACAAAAAAGACCGTAACTTTTTGCGTTACGATCTTCTTTTGTCAGTTTCTGCTTCTCTTTCTCGCGGCTTCCGCCTTCTTTCTCTTCTTGACGGAAGGCTTCTCATAGAACTCCTTCTTGCGAAGGTCACCGATGATGCCGTCGCGCGAGCACTTTCTCTTAAAGCGACGAAGCGCGCTCTCCAGATTTTCGTTTTCTCCGACTCTGATCGTGGACATGTTTTCTACCCTCCTTCGCCGCAGCACTTACTTGCAACCTGATTGCCCGATTATTATAGCAAAGGCGGAAAAAGATGTCAATTTTTTTCGCCCGATTTTTTTCATTTCAGCGGCAAAACTTCTCCGCTTTTTCTGCAAGAAATTCATAGGATACGCGCAGCTGAGAGGGGTCGGCAAAATCGCGCGCATAATTTTCGATGAGCACCGCGCCCGCAAAGCCGACGTCTGCAAGGCGCGCAAACAGTTCTTCAAAATCAAACACGCCCTGCCCGGGAAGGCACATCTTCCCCTCCGCCGTAATATCGCTCACGTGTACGGTCGCAAGGTGCCCGCCCATCTCGGCAAGGTACTCCCGCCAATCGTAGCCTGAGATGCGCGCCTGTTTGATGTCGAGCACGCCGCCGAGATCCGGACAATCGCGCCGCAGCTCCGTAAAAACGCCGGGGCGGTTATACAGCGCCCATTCCACATTTTCGTAACAGAGCCGAACGCCGTATTCCATGCAGAAATCGAAGATCTTTTTCGTCTCCGCGGCAAACCGCGGGAAATTTTCGCGGAAGGTGCGCTTGAGCCGCGCGATCCCGTGAAAGGTATAGTGCTTTGCGCCCATGATCTTCGCCGACTGCATGACCTGTTCCAGCCAGCCGTAGGCGTCGGAGAGAACACGCGGATGCTCGGCATACAGCTGCGGCTCGTACTGCGTATTCAGCACATGGACGGAGTGGATGCGCGTTGTTCCCCTGTTTGCCGCGAGCTGCTCCGCGAACGAGGGCGCATATTCGCAGAAAGACGTGAGAAAGACCTCCGCGCATGGTACGCCCCACTCGGAAAAGAGCGGGAGCGCCTCCTCATTGTTGCGGCGCAGAAAGAGCGACGCCGTGGAAATGCCGACCTGCATCAGAAGTACTTCTCCATGATCTCGTCCGCCGCCGTTTTCATCCAGCCCCTGCTGCAGTACAGCGTGAGAACGGTGAAGCGGTCACGGATCTTATACGCCTCGAAGAGCATATTCCGCATGGTATCCCTGGAGATCCCCAGCTCAGAAAAACGCGTGGGGCAGTTCAGCGATGCGAGCACGCCCTCCGCGTATTCGGGCGGCGGAAGTTTTTCCGCCTCGGCGTACACCCTTTCGCACCCGTCGAACGCGGGACGGGAGCGGAGCGTCTTGTAGAAATAGAGCGAGACCATCGTTCCAAGTCCCACTTTGACCCCGTGGAGCGGAATGCGCTCGCCGTGGCGCAGAAAATCCATCTCCAGAAAGTGGCTCATGTGATGCTCCGCGCCGGACGCAGGGCGGGAATTGCCCGCAATAACCATGGCATAGCCGGAAATGAGCAGCGCGTCCATCAGCTTTTCCACGCCCGCCGCCTCGCCCCGTTGCAGGGCGGGCACGCTGTTATCGCAGGCGCGCACGGCGTCCAGCATGAGCGAGAACGCCTCCTCGTTGACCTGCTCCCCCGTGAGATAGGAGGAAATGCGCCAATCGGTGAGGCAGCAATACTTTGCGAGAATATCGCCCACCCCCGCGCCGGTCATGATGCGCGGCGCCTTGGTCAGAACGTCGAAATCCATCAGAATATCCGAAGCCGTCTGGGCGGGGCGGGTGATCTTGAATCCCTTCTCGATGAGCGGCGTGACGGAGGAGGAGAACCCGTCCATGGAGGGAGCAGTCGCATACACGCCGCTTTGCCTGTGCGTGAGAAAGCCCGCATACTTGCACAGATCGTTGAGCGTTCCCGCGCCGACTGCGAGCAGATAGTCATACCCATCGCCCCCTTCGGCGACCGCCCGCACCGTCGCCTCGTCGGCAACGGGTTCGGGCGAAGGAAGCACGAGCATGCCGCACTTTGCGGCATTTCCCCCGACCATGTCCGCGACGGGCTGCGCGAAAACGCGCGTTGTCTCGTCGCACACGACGAGCACACGCCTGCTCCTGATGTTCTCTTCAAAGACGGGGAATCTCCCGCCCGTCTTGCGCTCGGCATTGATGCCGAACTTCTTTGAAAGTGCCTGAATATCCATAGAACTCCTCTCCATTACCTTTTTCCGCGTCAGTTCGCGGAAAAAGTGTGAACCTGCTATCAAATCATGTCCGCAAGGAAGGTTGCCTTCCGCCGCGGGACTCAATTTGCGCACACCTGCGCTTCCGCGGAAAAATGAGCCGCCGCGTGCTATACTGTTGCCAAAAAGCGGCGGCGAGAGAAACCAAATGCAAAGCGTAGCGAACATTGGGTTTCTCTGTAACTCACGACTTTTTCCGCGTCAGTTCGCGGAAAAAGTGTGAACCTAAATTCGTGACACCTTTATTTGCAAATAAAATTACAGACGATCCCCTCGTCGTAATCCCCGAACCCTTTGCCGAATATGGTCACGCCGCCGCAATGCTCCGCTTCTTTCGGAACGGCAATGCGGAAGCGGATCTGCTCGCCCGACCGCAGTCTCAGCTCGCTGATGCGCGTTTCGGAAGTCTTGATCCCCCCGAGAAACGTACCGTCTTCGCTGACGGTCAGCACGACCTTCCTGCCGTACTGCCCGAGATTGCCGTACCACCAAGCAGGGCTCACCGTGCCGGCGCGGTCGTTATATTCGCCCTTGCTACGATAGACCCCCAGGTCTTTTCCGTTGACGGAAAAGCTGATGTCGCTCGGATAATACGCCGCATAGCCCGGGGCCTCCGACGCAAGTTCCATAGAAAATTGCAGTTCGCGCAGTTTTTCGCCTGCCTCAATATAGTTCGGCACAAGGTACTCCACATATCCGCTTGCAAACCACAGAATGCCGGCGCGGAAGCGTTCGGGATAGGAAAAACATGCAGGATCGTCGAACCTGCCGACAATATGTTCGTCGGTCGCAAGCCCGCAGGTCGGATGCACCTCGTAATCGACATACTGCCCGACGTCGATATGCACGGACTCGACGCGCCCCTCCTCCGTAGGGCGGGGCAAAAGATCGATGACGATCTTATCCGCCGCAAGCGAACAGATCTTCTGCGTGCCGCGGATCCCCGACGACGTGGAGATGTCGATCAGTCCCGCCGCATGCAGTTTTTTGATGTGCGCCGTGATCGCGCCGTTGGAAACGTTGAAACGCTTTGCAAAATAGGCGAGATTCAGCTCTCCCTTCTGCAATAATTCGTCCAGGATCCCCAAACGGACTTCGGAATCCAACGCCTCATAGAGAATGCGCCCCTGTTTAAAATCTTTCAGATAAATCATGAATTTTTCCTCTTTTCGTCTTTCATTATACCCCTACCCGCCCGCATTTGTCAAATGAAATATTTTCTTTTGGGAACAAATGCTTCAAAAAAAAGTAAAGAAAATACGAAGCCGACTCCTTGGACTTACACGCGAAAAGCCGCCGCTGATCCGCGACGGCTTTTTTGCACGACAGTTTACTTTTTCACGCTCTCCAAAAGCGCCTTTACAGACGCCTTGCATGCGGCGAGCGCCTCGTCGGCGGCCGCCTCGGTGGGCGCCTTGATGGAGTAGTATATCTTGAGTTTCGGCTCGGTACCCGAAGGACGTACGCACACAAAGGAACCGCCCGCAAGCTCGTAGTAGACGCAGTTGCACTTGGGGATGTTGAGCGGCTCCGTCTTCCCGTCTGCCGTTCTGCGGACGTCGGCGGAGTAATCGCGGACCGCTTCCACCTTGAAAGGTCCGAAGGCTTCCACGGAAACTTTTTTGAGCGCGTCGACGACGGCGTTCATCTCCTTCATTGCATTGAGTCCGGAATACTGAATGGATTCGTTCTTATCCAGCACGAAGCCGTATTTTGCATAGATCTCGTTGAGTCTTCCCCATACCGTTTTCCCGATATAGGTATAGTAGCAGACCATTTCGGCGCAGAGCATGGAGGCGACGACAGCGTCCTTATCGCGGGCATGAGTGCCGCGCAGATACCCGCACGACTCTTCGAACCCGAACACATAGGTGTGCGAACCGTCTTTCTCCCATTCCTTGATCTTCTCGCCGATGAACTTGAAGCCGACGGGCGTCTCGAAGAGCGCCACGCCGAAATCGGAGCAGATCGCCTTTGCCATGCCCGTCGTAACGAACGATTTCACGACCGCTGCGTTTGCAGGCAGCGCGTTCTCCTCTTTGAGACGGGTAAGAATATAGTCGAGCAGCAGAATACCGACCTGATTGCCGGAGAGCGCAACAAATTCGCCCTTCTCGTTCTTGACGGCAACGCCGAGGCGGTCGGAATCAGGATCGGTGCCGAACACCACATCCGCATCGATCTTGTTGGCGAGTGCGATGCCCATGGAAAGCGTCTCTTTGAATTCCGGATTGGGCACGGCAACCGTGGAAAATTCGGTATCTTTCGTCGTCTGTTCCTTGACGACGGTCACATTGATGCCCAGCTCTTTGAGAATGCGGGTAACAGGTACATAACCGGACCCGTGTACGGGCGTATAGACGAGCTTCAGATCCTTCCCGCACTTTTTGACTGCCTCCGCGGAGAGCGTGAGCTTTTTGAGCGCCTCGATGTAAGTATCGTCCACTTCCTTGGGGACGGAGACAATGAGCTTGCTCGTTTCGTCTCCCGTCACGGAGAGATAGTCGGTGATCTTTTCGATGAATCCGACGACGATCTTGGTCGCCTCGGGAGACATCTGCGCCCCGTCCTCACCGTATACCTTATAGCCGTTGTACTCCTTGGGGTTGTGCGAAGCGGTGATCATGATGCCGGCGATCGTGCCGAGATACCGGACGGCATACGAAAGCATGGGCACAGGATGCACGTCATCGAAGAGATATGCCTTAATGCCGTTCTTTGCCAGCACGCCCGCGGCCTTTTCCGCAAACAGACGGGAGTTGCGGCGCGTATCGTAGGAGATGACGACGCCCTTCTCCTGATCCTCCTTGGGCAGCGTTCTGATATATTCGGAAAGCCCCTGCGTCGCACGCATAACGGTATATACATTCATCATGTTCATGCCGCAGCCGATGATACCGCGCATGCCTGCCGTACCGAACTCCAGCTCGCCGCCGAAACGGTATTCCTTTTCCTTTTCGTCCGATGCGATCGCCTCAAGTTCCGCCCTGTCTGCTTCGGCAAGGCGCGGGTCGGCGACCCAGGATTCATAGATGCTCTGGTAACTCATATCATTCCACTCCTTATTTGTTCGGGTGCACTTTCCATGCGCCCGGATTTCCCTTATTTTTCGGACCCGTCGTCCGCCCTGCCTTCGCGCTCCTCTTGCGTCTGTCTGGCAGGCTCGTTGATCTTACGGTTCAGCTCGTCCAGGCTGTCCTCCGCGGTGATGAGATCTTCCGCGCACGCGGGCGCCTCGGCAGAACCGGCAATATCATGCACGGATATAAAATACTTCTTTTCGCCGTCCTCAAAATAGTGCACGAATTGCAACGCCAGGAGGAAGATAAAACTGAGCGGCACAGAGAGAAAGAGTGCGCTGCCGAGCGTAAAAAGTCCGAACATGACATTGACTGCAATGATAATATAGACAGCGGCAAGAAAACTTGCAAAGCGGCGCCAGAAGCCCTTCCTGGCGCGCAAAGCGTCTTTAAGTCCTTGACCGACGCGTTTATCGCCCGCCGCCACGGACGGAAGCCAGGCGGAGACAAGCGTCATTTTCAGCGATTGCAAAAATACAATGAGCGTTACCGTCAGGCACAGAGAGACGATCACGGGGAAAAAGCCCCAGGACGGTAAAAACGAAGGCACATAAAAGAAGAAAAACCAACACACGAGCGCCGTGAGCGCATCATAGACAAACACAACAGGAACATAGATGATCTCATACAACGCCGCGTTCCCCAGGTTCTTGAAATACGCCGCCGAAAAACTTGTTCGGGAAAAGAGGCTCATCCGGTCGTGCATGATGCCCGCAATGGCAAACAGGCAGAGCCCGTTCAGAAAACGGGACAGCAGATACATGAGGCAAACACCGACCACTGCGCCCGCGATCGCCCCGCCGTTTTGCCCGAGAAGCGCGAGAAAATCGACGAGCGCCGTATGAAAACTGCTTTGGAAATCCTGCAGAACTGCGGAATCCCCGCTGAACAGCGCACGGAAAAACTCCGAGGTCATGGAGCGGAGCGTCTCCCATTCTGCGCTTCTTACGATCGTATCAAGCGCGAGCCGCAGGATCACATAGACAAGACTGAACGTGATCACCGCTACGACAAGACGGTACAACAGCATTTTGAACGCCGATGAAAAATTATCTATCGTAATATGGAACGCATTGCGGAAGCGCATATCAATACCTCCTGAGCGAATGTTTCTCGTCCTCTCTGTCCAACTTATCCGCATCAAAATAGATGACTTCCATGCGGATACAGAAATTGAGGAAGAGGAAAGCAAAGAGTACCGCCCCCACGATGCGGAAGGCGACGTCGGGCAGGAACACACAGCCGCACAATACGATCAGCGCTGCAGCCAAAGAAACGGCAAAGGAAAGAACAAGCTTGAGGCGGCGCTCCACCATGAGACGATAGGAATACAGGAATGCTTCAAAAAAGCGGAAACCCGTCATCAGCTTACACGGCAGCCAGAGGTAAAGAATCGTGGAAAGATATACGAGCACAAACAGGAAAACAAGCACCGCGATCGAATACAGAACATATACGACTGCGACCGTGTCCGCCTGCGAGATCACATACAAAATGGCGGAGAGCACGACCGCCCAGATCTCATATAAAATCACATAGAACAGCGTGATGAACAACGCGGAGGGCAGCACGTTTTTAAACTGCTGCGCCACACCGCCGAAAGTACGCTTCCCGAGCCGCATATGCTTTTCGACAAAGGCAAGCAGCGCCGCCATAAAGACGACAATGCATACGATCGCCAGCACGCTGTATACGGCACCGAGCGCACTGTCGAAACGGATAAAGCTCCACGCATGGAAGAAATCGAGGAACTCCGCCTGCGGCGCACCTGTGAAGAACCCTTTGGCAACGGCCTCGATATGCAGATAATCGAGCGACAGCGCCATAAAGACTGCGGGCACGACCGCAAACGGCAGTACAAACCACAGATTTTTGAAGATATATTTCCAACTTCCGAATACTGTACGCATAAAATACCTATCTTACCTTATCTATTATATAACAAAACCCGCGCGGTGTAAAGGGGTTTTGCAGAAAAACCGCCCCTCACCGTGCGGGAAAAATTTGAAACTCCGATAAATCGCAAAAATCAACAGACCGACCGACGGGCGCTATTGTGCGCCCGTTCTCTTAAAAACACTGCCTATTGTCTTGAAAATAATTTTAATATCAAACCAAACGGAGCAATGATCTACATAATACAGCTCAAGTTTTTGCCTCTCGCCGCTTTCATATGTGGTATTGCTTCTGCCGTTGCATCCCCACCAGCCAATCATGCCCGGCTTCACGGAGAGAAGCTTATCGCCAAGCGCCCCGTATTTTTCATCCACTTCGCTCTCCATTAAAGGACGCGGTCCGACGACGGATATTCTGCCGACAAATATATCCCATACCTGCGGAAGTTCATCAAGCGAAGTCTTGCGCAAAAAGCCGCCGATCTTTGTAATTCTCGGATCATTGTCGATCTTATATTCACGCTTATATTGCTCCAGCTGTTCAGGCGTCAACATATTTTCAAGTTGATCGGCATTTTTTTTCATGCTTCTGAACTTGGAAATATGAATAGGCTTCCTGTTTTTCCCGATACGCTTATGGCGATAAATAACAGACCCGCCATCGCTGCACTTAACGCATATGGCAAGAATCAGATACAGCCAGCAAAATACAATGAGGAACAGCCCCGAAGCGAAAATATCGAAGCTGCGTTTTACGAAAAGATAGCATCCGTAGCGGAAGCCCGATTTACGCTTGAATTCCGCCTGCTCAGGCGCTTCCTGTTCCGCCGCCTGCAATTGAACGCCGTCCTCTAGCGCTGACGAAACATCGTTTTCGGACGGAATCGCAGCCTCTGCCGGCGCGATCTCTTCTTCCGTCGCCTGCTCTTTCTCGCAAACAGGCTCCATTTTCTCCATAGTACTTCCTCTCCCGTTTCTCCCATCCTCCGACGGGACACTTAAAAATGAACACGCCAATTATAGCATGCGCGTATTAACATGTCAATATTTTCACACGATAAAATATTGCATCGATTACCATGAATCTTCTTTTTCCGCCAAAAAATGCATATACGCTTACTTCGGACGTTATCCTGCTCACCCGTTCATGCGTGCCAACGCACGCAAAAATGGCGGGAGTCCTTTCGGACTCCCGCCATTTTTTCTGAAGCTTCTGGCCGGACTTGCAAGGAGCGGCTTTGCCGCGACGGAATAGCGATTGTTCGCCGACAGGCGCAATCGCGTCACATATTTCGGCTGTCCGGGCAGAAGCCAAAAAGACAGGCACCGAATAGAATTCGGGGGCTTCATATGGAGGGTGAATTATACTATTAAGTGCAACAGATGAGGGAGAAAAAAAGTAGTTCATACAAATCTGTGGTAAAATAGAGTTGCAAAACCAATTTACTACAAAGGAGATCT